>PMTT01000360.1 GCA_003167275.1 Bryobacterales bacterium
CGATCCGCCGGGCGTGGTGCGCGTGAGCGTGAAGTGGATTGACTTTGAACGGTTGCTGGATTCCGCGTTCGAGCAGATCCGGATGTATTCGAAGGGCGACGTGGCTGTGAGTTTGCGGTTGTTGCGCGCGCTCGGCGACATCGCGATTGGGGCGCCGGCAAGGCACCGGGGCGTGTTGGTGGAAGTGGGAAGGCGGGTGGTTGCGGGGTGCGGCGAGCGGCTTGCGGAAGAGGAGATGAGGAGGGTGAGAAGCCGACTGGCGGAGCTGGAGGGAGTCTAGGTCTAAGACTGGCAATCCCGGCTGCTGGCGGTTTTCAGCCAGCGCTGATGGAGTTAGTAAGAGAATGAGCTGGTTCGATCACCTGGTGGACTAGCCGGCTTTGTCGGCGCTGAGGCCGAGGGTTTTCGCTTGGGGCAAACGGCCGCCTGAGGCGGCTGCGGGCAAGATTGCCCGCCCCACATCGGCGGCCGGATAATCTTCAGAATTTCGGAGGGGGAAAGCGGCTAGAGGAGACTGAGGGCAAATCTCACTTGAGTTACCCGATCTCGGGGAATGTGGTGCGTCAAGGACGGAAACAGACGAACGGAGACAGGGCAGGCGGAGACCGCCTGCCCCACGAAGGTGAAGGTACCGACTACTTTCCTACTACCAGGACATGGAAGCTGTCCGGCAACACCGGCGGGCGGCCTTTCTTGCCGTCCTTGCCATCCGGCGCGGGGCCGAATTCTGCGGCCAGCAGGTAGACGCGGTGCAACTTCTCGTCCACGGCCATGGTGCGGGCGCGCGCCACAGTCGGCACGGTGTCCACCGCTTCATACTTGCCGTTCACCAGCTTGACGATGGTGAGTGTACCTTCGCCATTGGAACTGAAGGCAAGGCCGAGACCGGGATCGAAGCCTGCGGCGTCGGGTCCCGAGCCAATCGCCGGAGTGGCAATCACCTTCATGGTGGCGATGTCGATCACGGCCATCTGTTTGTTACTGCAGACGGAGAAGAGCTTCTTGTTCTTGACGTCGATGGCAAGACCGCTGGGGCCCTCGGCGGGGGTCAGTTCCACACGGCGGGTCACCGCGGGCTTGGCGGCATCGATTTCCAGGACTTCGCTCGAACCTTCCAGGTTGACGTAGACTTTGCCGGCGCCATCGACGGCGCAGAATTCCGGGGCCGGTCCCAGCGGGAAGGTGGCCACGATTTCCAGGGTTGTGGCATTGATGGCGGTGGCGTCATTGCCGGTGTGGTTCATGGCGAAGACACGCTTGGTCTTGGGTTCGTAGCAGACGGCGTCGGGGTTCTTGCCGGCGGCCGGCTCGCCCATCTTTTCGAGGGTCTTCAGATTGAAGACAGTCACGCTGTTGGATGTGCCGTTGGTGATGAAGCCCTTGTTGAGATCCGGCGCGACGGCGATTCCGTGAACGCCGTGCAGGTCGGCGATCCTGCCCACAACTTTGCCGGAATCGGCATCCAGCACTTCGACGGCGGTGGCGTGCGAGGCGTAGATTCGGCGATTGACCTGGTCTACGGCCACGTAGTCCCAACCGCCGGTACCGCCAATCTTGTATTTGGTGATTACTTTGTAGCCTTCGGCGGCAAAGGCCGCGGTGGCTAGGAGAGTCAGTGCGAGGAGTTTTTTCATGGTTAGATTCCTTTGAAAACAGTCAACAACAACACAGGCAAGAATGCCTGTGCCACAAGTTACTAGCTTCGGCCTCCGAGATAGTAGCGGACGGCCGGGGTTACCACCAGTGAGAGCACCATCGAGGCGAGAATTCCACCGATCACCGCAATGGCCAAGGGTTGTAGCATTTGAGAGCCGGCGCCCAAAGCGAACGCCAGCGGAAGCATGCCGGCCACCGTGGCCAGCGCGGTCATCATAATGGGGCGCAGGCGGCGCTCGCCGGCGCGAATCATACTTTCTTCCGGCGGAATGCCCTCCGCCCGGAACTTCTGGTCGGCATCCAGCAGAAGGATGCCGTTCTTGGCCACGATCCCGATCACCATGATCAGTCCCATGAACGAAGAGAGATTGAATGTGGTCTTCGTGACCAGCAAAGCCAGGAACACGCCGCAGGTGGAGAGCAGGGCGGACGCGATCACGGCGAAGGGCGCGGCGAAGTTGCCGAATTCGAACAGCAAAACGATGAACACCAGCAACACCGCCAGTGCCAGCACAAATGCCAGGTCCTTGAAAGACTTCTGCTGCTCCTCAAACTGACCGCCATATTCTATGCGGATGCTCGGAGGCACGTTCATATCGGCGATGGTCTGCTGGATCTTCTTGATGCCTTCGCCCAGGCTCATTCCTTCAAAACGCGCGCTCACCTCCGCTTCGCGCTGCAGGTTATCGCGCCGGATCTCGACCTGGCCCGGAATTTCCACCATGCTGGCCAGCGATCCGAGGGTGGCTGTCTTCCCTGTGCTGCTGACCAGCGTGGTATTCCGAATGGAATCCATGGTGGCCCGCGTCGACGCAGGGAATCGCACGCGGATGGTGTAGGCACGGTCGTTCACGACCACTGGAGTCGTTGCCGGTTCGCCTTGCAGGATCGCGCTGGTGTCCAGTTCCACCTCTTGCGGAGTGAAGCCGGCCCGCGCTGTGGTCGACTGGTCCACATTGAACATAGCGGCGGGACCGCTGATGGTGTCCTCCAGTCCGACCAGGTCCACCAGCCCATCTATCTTCTTCAGATTGTCGCCGATGGAGATGGCCCATTTGTTGAGCAGCTCGGGATCCGGGTTAAAGAGCTTGATGACCGCGGGCTTGGGCGAACTAGTCAGGTCGCCAATCTGGTCCTGGAGCATTTCCGGAAAATCCAGGTCCACCACCGGCTCTTGGATCTTCATTTCTTTGCGGACCGCATCGATCACCTCGCCGGTAGTGCGCTTCCGGGAGTCTTTCAGTTTNNTCCAGATGGGTGATGACGCGGTTGGTCTCCTTTAACGATGAGCCGGGAGGCATCACATAGTCCACAATGAAGCCGCCCTCGTCCATGGCCGGCAACAGGTCCGAGCCCAGGTGTTGGTAGCACCAGTACGATCCACCGATGAGCAGCAGCGAGAACACGGCCAGCACCAGCTTGTTCTTGAGAGTGAATCGCAGCACCGACTCGTAGGGGCGCATCAACCACGGTGGGACGGTGTCGTGGTGACTCTCGGAAGAGTCCTCATGCCGGCCGGTTTTCGACCGCAGAAGGTAGTGGCTCAGCGTGGGGGTCCACGTCAGTGCCAGAGCCAGCGAAGTGAGCAGCGACACGCCGACCGTAACCGCAAGCGCCCGGAAGAAGACGCCCGTGATGCCGGTGATGGCGATCAGCGGCAGAAACACGACGATGGGTGTGACGGTCGACCCGACCAGTGGAATGCGGATTTCGCGAATCGCGCTGCGGATCGCTTCGGCGCGCGACTGGCCCGAGTCGCGGTGCATCACGATGTTCTCCACCACCACGATGGCATCGTCGATCACCAGCCCGACGGCCGCGGCCAGACCGCCCAGCGTCATCAGGTTAAAGCTCTCGCCCATCATCCGGAGCGCGATGAAAGTCACTCCGATGGTCGCGGGAATCACCAGGCCGGCCACCAGGGACGTGCCCCAATCGCGCAGGAACAGCACCATGATTAGTGAGGCCAGCAACAGCCCGAGTAAGATAGCGTCGCGCACGCTCCTGATGGACTCGTTCACCAGTTGCGACTGATCGTAGAAGGTCTGAAGGTGCACGCTCTTCGGCAGCTCTCTGCGGATCTTTTCGATTTCCGCATGGACCGCGTTGGCCACCTCTACCGTGTTACTGTCCGGCTGCCGGTAGAAGTTGAGCAGCACGGCCGGCTTGGCATTGGCCGTTACGCGGGTGTATACGGGCATCACCGAAGGAGCGACCTTGGCCACGTCGGCGATGCGTATCGGCGCGCCGGCAGGGGTGGTCTTGATGACGATGTTGCCGATCTCCTCGGGAGTCTTGGTCTGCCCGCTCACCAGGCTGAGCACGAGCTGGTGGTTGGCCTCCACGAGGCCGGGCGAATCGATCATGTTGCTCCGGCTGATGGCATCGAGGATATTCGGAATCGTGATCCCGGATTGCACCAGCTTGGAGGGGTCGGGCTGTACTTCGAACTCCGGGACCTGTCCGCCCTGCACCACCACCGAAGAGACGCCAGTCTGCCGGTTGAGCCGCGGCTTCAGATCGTAAGTCGCCATCTCCCACAGTGTGGTCTGTGGAACGGTGTCCGAAGTCAGGCTGTAGCCCATGATCGGGAACGCGGCGAAAGTCAGACGGTTCGCCGTAATCTTGGCCGTGGGAGGCAGGGCGGTCTGTACCCGCGCCAGCGCCGCGTTCACCAACTCCATCGTGCGGTACATATCCACGTTCCAGTTGAAGAACAGATCGATTTCCGCCGTGCCGCGGCTGGTGATGGACCAGAGATGATCCAATCCCGGCACCAGATTGACGGCCTCTTCGAGCGGCTTGGTGACCGTGACCAGCATCTGGTCGATGGGAAAGACGCCGTTGTCCACGCCGACGACGATGCGCGGGAAGTTGGTGTCGGGGAAGACGGCAACCGGGATGGTGAGCGCCAGGTAGATTCCCACGGCCACCATCGTAATGATTACGAAGATGATGGGCTTGCCGTGGCGCGCAGTCCAGTGCGGGGCGTCCGTCTCGGTTTGGACGGGGGGTAATGTCGAAAGATCGCTCATTGTCCTTTCGGTTTCGCCTCGCCTTTTTTCTGATCCTTGGTGGGGCTCGGCTTGGCACCGGGTTCGGGAGTCGCGTCTTCGTCGTCAGCTTCCTGAACGGTGGTATCGACAACCCGCACCTTGGCTTTGTCGTCGACCCCCATGCCGCCCACAATGACTACCGACTCACCGGGTTTGGTGCCGGTGATGACCTGCACCCTGTCTCCCTCGCGCACGCCCAACTGGACAGGCCGCTTGTGCGCGACGGAATTCGAGTCAATCACCAGCACGGCAGTCCCGCCATCCTCCCCGGGAAGGATGGCCGTGGCCGGTATCACGGTGGCGCCTTTAAAGGCATCGGCAATGATTTTGCCGTGAACGCCGGCGCCGGGCTTGAGCCGTTCGCCGGGGTTGTCCACCTGCACCCAGACCTGTACGGTGGTGCTGTTGACGTCGGTCGCGGGGCTGACGACGGTCACCTTGCCCTTAATCGGCTGGTCGACGCCGGCGACGGTGAGCTCGGCCTCCTGGCCCACCCGAACGGGATCAGCTTGCGCCTGTGGAACGTTGATGCGCGCTACTACGCGGGAGATATCCATGATGAGGAACAGGGGCGAGCCGGGGCTGGCCATGTCTCCGGGATAGACGGGGCGGTCGGCTACCACGCCGCTGATCGGGGTGTGGATTTCGGTGTAAGTGATCTGGGCTTCGGCGGATTGGAACGTGGCTTTGGCGGACTCCACCTGCGCCTGGGCGGTGGCGATCTGCTCCTGCCGGCCGGCGGCGGTGAGCGCGCGCAGATGTTCCTTGGCGGACTCCAACTGGGCCTTGGCCTGCGCCCAGAGCACCTGCTGATCGTCCACCTGTTTGCGGGCGATGGCGCCCTGGGCGAGCAGCGCTTTGCGGCCTTCCAGAGCTCTGGCGGCGGCATCGAGCTGCTCCTGGGCGGACTCGACATCGGTGGTCGCTTTGACCACCGATTCCGGAATGGCAGCCAGCGTGGTGGATCGGTAATTGGCTTCCGCCTGGTCCACTTGGCCCTTGTTGGCGGCGGCCGTGGCCTTGAGGTCGCGGTTTTCCAGGACGGCCAGGAGTTGTCCCGCTTTCACGTGGTCGCCGCGGTTGGCGTAGAACTTCTGCACCGGAGCCTGTACCTTCGGCATGGCAGTGTACTGGTCGAGCGGGAAGAGCACGCCATCGCCGGCCACGACTCGTCGGATGGTGTCCTGAGTCACGGCGGTGACCTGGACGGGCGCGGGAGCTTCGGGCGGGGGCGGCGGCTCCTTGGTGCAGGCGGTGGTGAGGAGAAGCACGGTGAGCAGGGCCCATAGTGGGGCATGCTTTAGCTTGCCAAGTCTGAGTTGGTGGTGTGTGATTTGAGGGCAAGCTAAAGCATGCCCCACGCTTTTCGTATTCATGGGCTAAAAGGCCCCCGTTAGTGTCTGAAGATTGGCCAGTGCGAGCCGGTAGCGGACCAAACCGTCGTCGTAGGCGTTGCGCGCCTGCACCAGGGTAGTCTGCGCATCGGAGACTTCCAGGATGGTGGACTCGCCAGCCTGGTAGCGCAGCAATGTCAGCTTTAGGCCGTCCTGAGAATGTTCCATGGACAGCCGCAGGGATGCAGTCTGCGACGAGGCGACTTTTGCCTCCAGGTAAAACTGATTCAACTCCGATAGAAGCTGGCGCTGGGTGAAGCTGAGATCGTTCTTGGCCAGTTGCAGTTGCAGTTCCGCCTGCTTCACCTTGCTGCGCGTGGCGCCCCAGGTCCAGATGGGAATATTCAACTGGGCTTGGGCCACGTTCCCGAGCAGTAGATTTCCGTCGTGGTTGTGGAGCGCGAACTGGTTGGCGTTGAGACCGAAGAAATAATCGAACGAAAGTGTCGGTAGGAACCCGGCCCTCGCCGAGGCGATGGCGAAGGTCTGCTGCTGCACGGTGGCCTGCGCCACGCGGATATCGGGGCTGTTGTTACCGGCCATGGTCTGAATCTCGGCAAAGGGCGGCAGCGCGGGCGACGTGGCCAAGTCGTCGGCCACGGAGTACTCCTGGCCGAAATTCGGGAAGAGCAGGACGGCGAATCCAAGGCGCGCCTTGTCGAGCGCCAGTTGCGTCTCCTGGAGGTCGCGCTCGCGCTGCTCGACCTGGATCTGGGCCTTCACCACGTCGTAGTGCGAGACCTCTCCGCCGGCCTCCTGCTTTTGAGTGATGTCGAGCAGGGTCTGCGCTTCCTTTAGGCTCTGGGCGGCGTTGGCGATTTTGCGCTGTGCCACCACCATGCCGTAATAGTTCTGCACCACGGTGCCGATCAGGCCGCGGGCCGCCAGGTCCGCCTTGGCGTGCGCGACGGCTTCGGCCGCCATGGTTTTGTGGTAGTCGGCCCTTTTACCGGGATTGTAGAGGTCGGCATGTACCATGGCCTGGTCGTTGTAGATATGCGGGCCATCGTTGGAGACGAAGACGCCGCTGGGCGTGCCGTTTGCCTGCGTGTAGATATATTGGCTGATCCCCTCGACCGTGGGGAGCAGCGCGGCCTTGGCCTGAACGGTGTCCTCGTGCGCCAGCAGGACGGCGATGTTGGCGGTGTAGATCTGTTGGGCGTACTGTTTGGCGCGCTGGAGGGCGTCCGCCAACGTCAAGTTGAGGGGCGCCGCGGGAGGCAGCGTCTGTCCGAACGCCCTTGGGCAGAGGGCCAGACCCAGAACAAGGATGGGAAATTGAGGTAGTGCGCGCATAGGGCTAGCTCAAGGGCGAATTCGTTGTGGCACGGGCATTCTTGCCTGTGTGGTTTTGTCTTGTCCTGGCAACCAACACAGGCGGGAATGCCCGTGCCGCAATAGCGCTGGCAGGGCCGTACCTTGTGCCACGTTCAGAATTCTGAGCGGCTCTTGGGATGGCATGGAGAGAGACTCCAGTATAGGAATCGTGAGATTAACACACGATGAATCAGCCTGCACATGCATTACGGGAGGGATTGGCCTTCGGGAAGCGGGTGGCGTGCTGGATGGAACCCTCCTTGAGGTATGCTCAAGTTGAGGGCAGCATGGCAACGATCAATCTGCATGTGCCGGAAGACCTCCTCGCGGGACTGGAGGCGAAGGCGGCAGCCACCGGCAAGATCGTCGAAGAGTTGGCTGAGGAAGCCCTGCGCGCCAGCCTCACAGAGTCATCGTGGGACGACCTGCTCGCCTACGCGCAGGAGCGCGGACGGTTGTCGGGGTTTACTGAGGAACAATCGGCGGATATTGTCCATGAATGGCGCAAGGAACAGCGCCAGTAGTGCTTAGCGCCACGCTCGATACCAGCGTCTATGTCGGCACATTGAACTCCCGTGGTGAGGGCCGGCACTGGGCAAGCTAAAGCATACCCTACCGCGGCAAAGTCACGGTGAAGACGCTGCCCGATTCCGGCTGACTGGTCAGCTCTACGGCGCCGTTGTGGGACTCGGCGATCCACTTCACGATCGCCAGGCCGAGTCCGAAACCGCCATCCGCGCGGGAGCGGGCCTTGTCGGCGCGGTAGAAACGCTCGAAGACGTGGGGCGCCGCGTCGGGGGAGATTCCCATGCCGGTGTCGGCCACACGGATCCGCACATCGGGGCCGTGCGCTTCGAGTAACGCCGACACCTTACCGCCCGGGGGCGTGTAGCGGATGGCGTTGTCGAGCAGGTTGACCACCAGTCGACGGAGCAGTTCCTCATCGCCGCGGAAGGGCACGTCGCCGGCAGAGCGCCACTCCAGTTGGATCTTGCGCGCGCCGGCCAGGGACTGAACGGAGCGGCAACATTCCGCCAGGAGATCGTTGAAGTAGAAGTCCTGAGGCTGCAGACGGACGTGGCCGGCATCGGCGCGCGCCAGGTTGAGCAGGTCGTCCACCAGGCGGGAAAGGCGGCGCGATTCGTCGAGGATGATGGCCAGCGATTCCTTATATTCGGCCGCGGCGCGGTCATGCGAGAGGGCCACGTCGGCCTCCCCGCGGATCACCGAGATTGGCGTACGAAGCTCGTGTGAGGCGTCCGCGACGAAGCGCCGCATACCCTCGAAGGACTGGTCGAGTCTTGACAGTAGTTCGTTGAAGGAAGCCGCCAGCACGGTGAGTTCGTCAGCGGCGTTGCCGATCTCCAGGCGAGTCTCCAGGTTGCTGCCGGTGATCTTCCGCGACTGTTCCGCCATCCAGGCAAGCGGGGCCAGTCCGCGAGTGGTCAGCCAGTAGCCGCCGATGCCCGCCAGCGCCAGAAGAAACGGCATGCCGAAGAACAGCACTCGCCTTACCACTTGCAGGCTGTCGGCGATGGAGTCGAGCGGCTCCACCGAAAGGATGAGGTACACCGGACCCGGGGGCGCCCCTTCGGCGATCATACGGTGTACCGCGGCCCGCGCTCCGCTCCTTCCGAAGTGTGGCAGCGGCAAGACCAGATCCGGTTCTGCGTGCGAGGTGGCTTGGGCTACTGCCGCGTCGAACCCCGGCGGCGGCACGGGAGAGCTGGCCGCCAGCATGTGGCCTCCTTCGAAGATCGCGACGGTGCTGCCGCCCAGGCGCATCTCGGACACGGCTTCGGCCGCGGCTTTCGGAACATCGCCCTTCATCTCCCCGAGCTCGTCCTGGAAGAGGTTGGCCGCCGTGTTGGCCTGTGAAGAAAGCGTTTCGTCGAGACGCTTCTCCAGGGCTTTCGCGAGCACTCCATAGAGGAAGATTCCGAACAGCACAAAGAGCAGAGAAAAGAAAGCCAGGTACCAGGCGGCGAGCTGGAGCCGCAAGCTTCTCATCAATCTCGGCGAGTCACTACTCATCGCCGGCTCCGGGTTGCGGGGTCATGATGTAGCCTTCGCCGCGGCGGGTGTGGATCAGGCGAGTGCCGTAGCCGGTATCGAGCTTGTCGCGCAGGCGCTTGACGTAAACGTCGATCACATTCGAGAAGGGGTCGAAACTCTCGTCCCAGACGTGTTGTGCGATCTGTTCCCGGCCAACCACACGGCCTTCGTTCAGCACCAGGAATTCCAGGAGCGCATATTCCTTGGCGGTCAGGCTCAGGGACTTCCCGGCGCGCGTGACAGCGTGGCTGGCGGTGTCGAGCGTGAGATCGGCCATGCGCGCCACCCGCGGGCGGATGCTGGCGGAGCGGCGCAGCAGGGCGCGCAGGCGGGCCAGGAGCTCCTTGAAGTCGAAGGGCTTGGTGAGGTAATCGTCAGCGCCGGAATCCAGGCCTGCGACGCGGTCGTCCACGGCATCGCGCGCGGTGAGCATGAGGATGGGCGTGCGGAATCCGGAGGCGCGGAGCTCGCGGCACACGCTGTGGCCGTCCTTGATCGGAAGCATGACGTCGAGGATGACGAGGTCGTATTCGTTGACGGCCGCATGGTAGAGGGCCTGCTCGCCGTCGCGCGCAATATCGACGGCGTACGACTGTTCACGCAGGCCCTTGGCGATAAAGCCGGCCACCCGCGATTCGTCTTCGACCAACAGGATGCGCACAGGGAAGCCTCTCCTTCTTATTGTGCCGGAGTGTAGATGAACGCACAATGAAGCGTCATGTCGCGCGCAGCGGAGTTGAATTCACAAATCCTTTACAGCACCTTCATATGGGTCTCGATAAGATCGAGGTGTAGGTACTTATCCTTTGGCAACGATTCCAGTTCCCCGCCAGGCCGTGCCAATTCAGGACCTGACCTGGCAAGCACTTGATATCTGCGAACGGATCGCTTCCCTGCTTCTGTTCGTTGCGCTCAGCCCGATTCTGGTGGCGAGCGCGGTGACGCTCTCATTGCTTTCCGGGCGCACAGCACTGATCGCCCACCGGCGGGTGGGCTGGCGCGGCTCGACCCTGTGGATGCTGAAGCTGCGGACGATGTGGAGCTCCGGGAGCAGTGGAACGGGACAGCCTGCGGGGCGTACTTCGGGCTGGATCGAATACATCGACGATACCGACGGACCCGAGCGCAAACAACCCGGCGATGCGCGTGTGACCAACTGGTTCGCACGCTTCTGCCGGAAGCACTCGATCGACGAGATGCCACAGCTTTGGCATGTCATCCGGGGCGAGATGTCGCTGGTGGGACCCCGGCCCGTGACCGACGCGGAGATGAGGCGCCACTACGGAAGGGACGCGATCGAGGTGCTGCTAGTGAAGCCCGGACTCGCGGGCTTGTGGCAGATCTCCGGGAGGAACCGCCTGAGCTACGAGGAGCGGCGCTATCTGGATCTGCGCTTCGTCCGCAACCGTTCGGTGCGGATGTATCTGGGGATTCTGCTCCGCACGCTTCCCGAAGTTTGGAGCGGTTCGAACTCCTGGTAGGCACTCTCTTTTAGCTGGCTGGCGTTGGCCGGGACGCCCGGATCAGTTCGCCGATCGCGGACACCAAGGCGGCGACCCGTTGGTCGGTCTCGCGGAAGCGCTCCTCCGTCTTGATCTGCGCCTCGGCCAGATCGTTCATGCGCATGGTGAGTTCCCCCATGCGGAGCGCGACCTCGTTAAGCTGCCTCTGAGTGTCCCGCCAGAGCTGGCGATTCTCTTCGCGGTCCTTCTTAGCCTGCTCGGCCAGACCCGCCGTGACATGCTCTATCCTTTCGAACCGCTCTTCCGTGGTCATCAATTGACTCCCTAAAAACCCAACATACCACTCTTAAGCATCCCGAGCTGAGATCTGTCTTCGGCTTTCTGCCATACTTGGATCGATGCAGGCGGCTATGGAGACTCTGCGGGACAGACTGGAGGCGGTCCGCACCCGCATCGCGCGGGCCGCGGAGCGCGCGCGGCGCGATCCGGCCGGGATCACCTTACTGGCGGTGACCAAAGTCTTTCCCGCGTCCGCCATCCGCGAAGCATACGAAATCGGGCTGCGGGAGTTTGGCGAGAACTACGTGCAGGAGTTCGAAACCAAGGCGCCGGAGGTCGGCGGCCTGGAGGGCGCCCGGTACCACCTGATCGGCCACCTGCAGTCTAACAAGTCCAAGAAGGCGGCGGAGTTGTTCCAGGTGATCCAGACGGTGGATTCGCCGAAACTGGCCAGGCGCCTGGACGAAATGGGGCGTCCGCTCGACGTCATGCTGGAGGTCAAGCTTTCCGAAGAGCAGGCCAAGAGCGGCGCCGACCCGGCGGAGCTGCCGGCGCTGATCGAGGGGGTCCGGGCGTGCCGGAACCTGCGGTTGCTGGGGCTGATGACCATGCCGCCCTGGTCGGATGACCCCGAGCCCTCCCGCCCGTATTTCCGAAGTTTGCGGGAACTGGCCGAAAAGCACGGACTGGGCCAGCTTTCCATGGGCATGTCGCACGATCTGGAGACCGCCATCGAAGAGGGCGCCACCTGCGTGCGCGTAGGCACCGCGTTATTCGGAAAGCGCAAGCGAGCGTAACACGGGCATTCTTGCCTGTGTTGGTTTTTCTTTCTTCCGCCCCCACCCAGGAGCAAGACCCCCCGGTGCCACGTGAGAAAATGGGTGGGCAGGTCGAGGACCTGCCCTACTTGACTGTCGGGTTCTACTCTCCCCTGCCTCCGGCCCGCACTGGCGTGGCCGACTACGCCGCCGCTCTCATGGCCGGACTCCGCCAACATGGGCGCGTCGAAGTGAACCCGAAACGCTGCGATGTACCCCTGTACCATTTGGGCAACAACTCGTTGCACGCCGCCATCTACCGGCGCGCGGTGGAGCAGCCTGGCGTGGTGGTCCTACATGACGCCGTCCTGAATCATTTCCTGCTCGGCCAACTCGATGAGCGGAGCTACGTCGATGAGTTCGTTTACAACTATGGAGAGTGGCATCGGGGATTAGCTCAGGAGCTATGGCGCGGGCGGGCGGCGTCGGGCGCCGACAGCCGGTACTTCGCCTGGCCGATGCTTCGCCGCGCGGTGGAAAGCGCGCGCGCCGTGGTGGTGCATAATCCGGCGGCCGCTCGTGAGGTCTGGAGGCATCGGCCTGCCGCCCGCGTCGTGGAGATTCCCCACCTGTTTGCGATGCCCGAACTCCCCGGAGGCGCCGAAGTGCTGCGATACCGGCAGCGGCTCGGCGTGTCGCCTGGCACTTTCCTTTTTGGCGTCTTCGGATTTCTACGGGAGTCCAAACGGCTGGCCACGGTTCTGGAGGCGTTCCTGGAAGTCCAGCGCGAGTTGCCTCACGCCGGGCTGCTGGTGGCCGGTCCGTTTGCTTCCACCGATCTGGAACGGGCGATCGGTCCCTTGCTATGCGGCCCCGGCGTGGTCCGCCTTCCCTACCTGTCGGAGCACGAATTCTGGGTGGCGGCCGCCGCCGTGGATGCCTGCGTTAACCTGCGCTACCCATCTACCGGCGAGACCTCGGGAATCTCCATTCGTTTGATGGGGATCGGAAAGCCCGTACTCCTGACCGATGCACCGGAATGCTCGCGGTTTCCCGAGGACGCGTGCCTGCGCATCGAGCACGGCGCGGCGGAACGGGACTCCTTGCGGCAGCACATGATTCTGCTGGCATCTATGACCGAGGTCGCCCGTACCATCGGCCAGCAGGGAGCGCGGCACATCCAGGCTTTCCATCGGGTGGATACCGTATCCCAGCAGTACTGGGAACTGTTGGGAAAGGCGTAACACGGGCGGAAAAAACCGGTGACAGGCAACGCTATCGACGCGGCGCAAAGGCGGTGCCTTGGGACAGCGAAGCCTGCCACCGGTTTTTTACGCCCGTGTTACGAAAATTATCCGAATCTATCGTTTGCAATCGGCTTGGGCACTCTGATACTATCTAGGTGGCAGATCGGAATCCTCCCCTTGAAGTGCCGCAAATCCAACCAACGGAGTATAAGAATCAACTGAATGAGCTTCACCGTTTTTCTTGGCAACCTTCCCACGTGGGTCACCGCAGATGATATCAAACAATGGCTAGCCGCTGAAGATTTAGTGGCTGATGCAGTGAAGGTGATCCGTAACCACGAAACGCAAGAATCCAAGGGCTTCGCTTTTGTCGAAGCGCCCACCGCGGACGAGATGCAGTCGATTATTCGACGATTCGACCGCGCCCCGTTGGAAGACCGGCTTCTGCGAGCCAATCCGGCGCAGCCTCCCAAAGGGAAGGACGTGCGCGGGCCACAGGTACCGGTCGCAGCATCAGCAGCACCGGCCGCGCCCAATGCAACTCGAATCCAACAACGTCCCGACCGCAAGAAGCGTGGCGGCAGGGACCGCGATCAGACGCCGCGTAGCGCCTTTGCAACGGAATTGGCAAAGGTTCTGTAACCCCGAACGGTCCGCCCGTGCGGGCGTTTCGGCTGCCGCTTCTTTTCCCCTCCACACCTGTGAATGTGATTCACATCCAGCATTAGAATATTCCTCTTATATTCATCAGCTTGGGGTTGGCACACGGCGTGCTTTGATGTGCGGCATGAAATACGCCTGGCTTGGATGCCTGCTTTTGGGCGGCTTGCTGTCGGCCGGAACGCAGGACTCCGAGTTCAATGTCAATTCCCGCTACACGGTGGAAGCGGTGGTGGTCGCCGGCGACGGCTGGACGGCCACGGTCGCGTCGGTGGGAGATCGCAACGAGAAGATCAGCTCCGGACTTGGTAAGGAGATTGCGGCGCTCATAGGGGAGAAGCTCAATCCATCGGTTCTCGACGATCTGGCCCGGCGGCTGCGCAGGGAGTTCCACGCGCGAACGGTGGAACACCGCGTCCTGCGCGGCAAGAGTCCCGACTATGTCCAGGTGGTTTTTGACGTGAAGCTCAGGCCAACTCGCTTTGATGTGACGGTTCCCAAGTTCCTATACAACGGAAAGCAGGGGTGGAGTGGCGCCGTTGACGGCACTGCCACCGTGAAGAACAACGGATTCACCTTGGGCTTAGTGAGCGATGGCGACGAACTGGCGGAGCGGTACACCGGTCTGGTAGCGCGGTACGAGAATACCCGGCTGGGGTCGGACAACGTCCATCTTCGTTTCCAATTCGAAACCTACCACGAACAATGGAACGGCAACACCGATCCACTGCCGGCCCTCGAGACCCACGCTGTCGCTTTAGCCTCCGCGGATACCGCCAGCGTATATCGCACTCGCCAGAACTTCGAACCCGAGGTCACCTTTGTGCTGGCGAAGCCTCTGACCTTGAGCGTGGGGGCCAGTTTCGAACGTTTTCAAGACCAGTCTCCGGACGCGGCAACCGAGTCGGCCAACTCCCTGATCTCAACTCTGCGCTATCATCGGCGTATAGAGGATTCGGAAAACCAGCATGACCTGGATGCAGGCTATAACCTGCGCGCGGCCACCAGGCTTCTGGGTAGCGACCTTGTCTACGCCCGGCACCGCTGGGAGTTCCGCTACATGCTGACGCGCGGCAAGAGCGTCGTGATCGACGACGCTACCGGTGGGATCATCACCGGCAGAGCGCCTCTGTTTGAACGATTTGTACTAGGCAACAGCAGTACCCTGCGGGGCTGGAACAAGTACGAGATCGACCCGCTGGGTGGAAACCGGATGGTGCATAACACCGTCGAGTATCGTTACGGCGTATTTGAAATCTTTTACGACTCGGGCGCCATCTGGGACCGGGGGGATACAGCGGTTCTGAGGCATTCGATCGGGGCAGGTCTGCGCCAGGGGTTGTTTTCCCTGGCGGTGGCCTTCCCTGTGCGTGACGGACATATCGACCCGATCTTCATGGTGGGCATGAACTATTGATGGCGCAACCCGCGCGGGACAATCGGATCACCCGAAGAAACTGGCTTCTGGCCGGTCTGGGGATTCCTTTGCTCCGGGCGCGCGCGGATGAACGGCTTTTCGTTAGTTTTGACGGCGACAACATACGGGTGGCCGCACCGGGTTTGCATTTCCTAACCGGCAAGCCCCTGGAGCGGCTCAAGGCCGCCGATACGGTGGTTTTCGATTCGCAGATTACGTTGTTTACGGACGAACGGGGCACCATCTTCCACCGCCCCGTCACGGAGCGTTTGGTATTCAGTTACGACTTGTGGGAGGAGAAGTTTTCGGTAACCGTCCGTTTGTTCCCCGAAGGGGAGCATGGCGCTGCGGCACGTTCCAAATCGCTCCTCACGCTCGAACAGGCCGAAGCGTACGCCCTCGGTGAATTGGCGATCACCGCTTTGGGATTAGCGCCGGACCGCCCGTTTTGGTTGCGGTTCGATTTGACCGCCAGGTCCACGAAAGAGCTCTCTAACGCGGTGGGCGATTCGGGCATCAGCGTGAGCGGTCTGTTGATCGACTGGCTCAGCCGGAAATCCGGGCCGGACACTCCGTCCTGGAGCAGGAGCGCGGGCCCATACCGCCTGGCAGACCTTCCCCGCACGCCGACGGCCCGCGGGCCTCGCGGGTGAACCGGCTTCGAAACAGGCTCATTCTGATTTTTTTAGCGGCCACGCTTGCGCCGCTCGCGGCGACCGTGTGGATTACAACCTCTCTGTTGGAATCGAGGGTGGATTTCTCCGCCACCGGCGACGTGGAGGTTCTTTCGGGGCTGTTGCAGGGTACGGGCCGCGAATTCCGCCAGCGGGTCGCCGAGGATCTCAAGCGGCGAGTGGCCACCGGGGAACTGAAGCCGCGGCAATACTTGCTCGCGAAGCAGGCCGATTGGCCAGTCGCCGTGAAGGAATTTGCCGAGAGCGACGAGCCGGCGCGATTCGCCCTGGCGGGACAGGAAGGCGATGAGTTGGATTACCTGGTGCGGCATGGAGGAGACGTCTGGGTGTATTCCACATCACTCGGCGAAGTCAAGATGGATCGGCTCACCGATGCGATCCGCCATGGCAACAGAATGGTCTTGCTCGCGAACGAGCGGGATCTTCGCCGCGGCATCAAGCTGGCATACATCCTGGCGGCCGCCTTGTTCTGGCTGGTGTCGCTGACCTTGCTGGTCTACCTGGCGCACCGCGTGAGCCGGCCGATCCAACAGTTGACGGCGGGTCTTACAGAGTTGGCTTCGGGGGACTTGAACGCGCGCGTGGAAACGCGGCGCGACGACGAAATCGGCCGCGCCATCCAGGCATTCAACCACATGGCCGACAAGCTGCAAGAAAGCACCGAGCGGCTGGTGTACCTGCGCCAACTGGCAAGCTGGCAAACGCTGGCACGCAAGATGGCCCACGAAGTGAAGAACTCCCTGACACCCATACGGCTCACCGTGGAGGAGATGCTGGCGCGCTACGACGAGGCGGATCGCAGCTTCATGGAGCAAGCCACCCAGATCGTGGTGGACGAGATCGAAACCCTGGAGCGGCGGGTGCGGGCGTTTTCGCAATTCGCCGCCGAGCCTCCGGTGGTGCCCTCGGCGGTGGACGTGAACTCGATCCTGCAGGAGCGCATTGCGTTCCTGAAGACCGGGCACCCGGAAGTGACCTACGAGTGCCGGCTGGCCGATGCCATTCCGCCAGTGATGGCCGACCAGGATTTGATCAAGGGGATACTGACCAACCTGCTGGAGAATGCCGCCGACGCCGCGGGATCGGGTGGGCACATTCTGGGATTGACTGCGCAGCACGAAGATGGGCGGGTGGCTATCGAGGTTCACGATTCGGGACCGGGGCTCAGCGACCAGGCGCGCGCCTCGCTGTTCCAACCGACGATCTCATTCAAGAAACGGGGCATGGGGCTGGGGCTTTCGATCGCGCGGAAAAGCGCGCTGTTGTCGGGCGGAGACATCGTTGTTGTGAAAGGAGAGCTGGGCGGCGCAGGCTTCCGTGTGCTGCTGCCCGTAGACACTAATGGCTTCCAAACGCGTCCTGATCGTGGATGATGAAGAGAATATCGGCCGCTCCTTGCGCATGATTCTGGAACGCGAAGGCTACGGCGTGAATGTGTGCAAGTCGGTGGCGGAGTTCGGGCGTCATCCCGACGCCAATCGCGCCGACGCCTACCTGTTCGACATGAAACTGCCGGACGGCAACGGCATCGACCTGCTGCGCGCGGTGAAGCAGAACGGCGCGGCGTCGCCCGCCATCATGATCTCGGGACACGGCACCATCGCGGACGCCGTGGAAGCCACGCGCGCGGGCGCGTTCGACTTCCTGGAAAAGCCGCTGAGCCGCGACCGCGTGCTGCTGGCCGTCAAGAACGCCATGGAGCATGCCACTCTCCGTCAGGAGAACGAGCGCCTTCGCGAGATCGTGGGCGGCGGACCCAAGATGATTGGCGCCAGCCCGGCCTGGTTGCGTGCCGTGGAACAAGCATCCATGGCGGCGCGCTCGGATGCGCGGGTGCTGCTGATCGGCGAATCCGGCACCGGCAAAGAACTGCTGGCGGCCCACATTCACAACTCCAGCCCCTTCGCTTCGGGGCCGTTTGTGAAGGTGAACTGCGCGGCCATCCCCACGGAGTTGATCGAGACGGAGTTGTTCGGGCACGAGAAGGGCTCGTTCACCGGCGCCACGGCCGCGCGGCGCGGTAAGTTCGAAATGGCGGACGGCGGCACGATCTTCCTGGATGAAGTTGGCGACCTGCATGGCGCCTCGCAGGCCAAGTTGCTGCGCGTGCTCCAGGAGGGCGAGTTCCACCGCGTGGGCGGCGAGCAGATCATCCACGTGAGTGTGCGGGTGATCTCGGCGACCAATCGCGATCTGGCCGGAATGGTGTCGCAGGAGAAGTTCCGCGAGGACCTTTACTATCGCTTGAGCGTGGTCCCCATCCGGGTGCCTGCGTTGCGCGAGCGTCCTCACGACGTGCGGCTGCTGGCCGAATATTTCCTGGAGGATTTCTGCGCGCGCAATAACTTCAAGCGAAAGACTCTGGATGAGACTGTCTTCCCCTTGTTAGAGAGCTACGGCTGGCCGGGTAACGCGCGGGAATTGCGCAATGTGATCGAGCGGATGGCGATTTTGACGGCGGGCGAGCGGCTCTCTCGGGAAGCGATACCTGTGGAAGTGCGAGTGCAGCGTGAGGCGGGGCCCAAATCGACGATTCAGGAGGCGCGAGAGTCGGCCGAACGGGAGCACATACTGAGAGCGCTGGAGGAGTCGAACTGGAACGTGTCGGGCGCGGCGCGGGCGCTGGGGATGGAGCGGACGAATTTGCATAAGAGGATTCGGGCGCTGGGACTGACGCGGGGGAAGTAGTTCATTATGCGCCGATGGAGTAAACTGTAACCATGGCGACGTTAACCGCCGTTCCCGTTGAAGAATACTTGAGCACCACTTACCACCCTGATATGGAGTACGTGGACGGGCAACTCTTGGAGCGCCACGTGGGAGAACACTACCATAGCCTGTTACAGATTCTAATCGCGGGTGAGTTGCAGGGGCGCAGGCGTGAGCGGCGATTTCGGGCTTTCACGGAGCAGCGGATCCGAGTGAGCGATAAGCCCCGGTACCGTGTCCCCGACCTTTGCGTGAAGGCACTGCCCTACAAGATCACCCCGGTGCTCGAATGTCCGGATCTGGCGATTGAGATTGTCTCACCCGATGACGAGCCAGGCGAGTTGCTTGACAAGATCGCAGACTACGTGGCCGCGGGCATTCCGTACATCTGGGTGGTCGATCCTTACAAGCGCACGCTGATGGAAGTTGTAAATGGGGTGATCCGCCGCCCTTCCACGACAGTGCTCTCGACACCGTTGGTGGGCGAATTCGACTTCGCCCCACTCTTCCAGGAACTCGACGAACCCGCCGAATAGGTGCGAGGGAAGCATCGATTCTCGCGGATGGGAAGGTGGAGAGAGCTACGCCGTTGCCCCAAGCTCGCGTTTCACCCCTTTGCCGCTTCACGTCGCATGCTGTCGATCACCCACATCCTCACCAGAGTCGAGACCTCGACCGTCTTGCGTTTGGCCAGTCTCTCAATCATGCTCTTGGCCGCTGGCGGGATGCGAATGTTCAACTGCTTGGTATTAGGCTGGCTCCAGTATTCGCGCAACATGCGGTCCAAATCCTCGCGGTCCGGATCGATCTCCATGATGCCCTGCTCCAGCAAATCAACGCCATCGTGACGGTCGAAGAAATCCGCTAATTCCGCGTAGCTCGCGTCCCGTCGCGGCAGCCGGGTCTTAGGGGATTTCTTGCGTGGCCTAACTGTTTTCATGGACATCGTGGATCGCCGCTCTCACACGGGAACGCGTTCGCCGGGCTTCAACTTGGGAAGCGCTTGTATTGCGTTGCCAACCTTCTTCCGGGCAACGCGCAATTCGTACAAGCTCTGCAGGTTAAGCCAAAACTCCGCGCTGGTGCCGAAGAAATGGGCGAGACGCAGGGCGGTATCCCCGGTAATGGCGCGCTGCCCGTTCAGAATGCTGGTGATGCGGTTAGTCGGCACTTCCAGCTTGCGCGCCAGCTCAGCGGCGCTCATGCCGAGTTCCTGCAATTCTTCGGCCAGGTGTTCACCTGGATGTATCGCTGTAATTGCCATTGGCTCCTCCTGTCTAGTGATAGTCGACGATTTCGACGTTTGACGGTCCCGGCGCTCCAAAGGGTTTCCCTCCGCCGGACGTTCATTCCGTCTCCCGGACGTGGTGCAGGCGGGATCGAAGCTCTGGGGAAAGGTTCCCTTCGACTTCAGGCGTAATCAATCCAACCTCGTCCATGGCACGGACGTGAACGCGATCCTTGTCGCGCCAGGCATTCAGTTTCATGCGGACCAGATCGGCTACCGGCACGACCGAAACTCCTTTGCCGTATACCAGGATCTGTTCGGGAGCGATGAGAGGATTTGGCTCCTGGTTGGCTTTCACTGACTCGCCGCTGAAGACCAGATGGACACCTTTCCCCGCCTTCTTCTCCTCTCCATATAAGAGCATGTCTAACCCGGCTGTGTGCCGATAGTGAAACCCATGACGGGTAGCGCTCTCCTTCACCCGTTCGAGATCCGCCCGATGAATCATAATGTCCACGTCTCTTGTCAGCATGACAGCGTCGCGGTCCACCTGCTCCATTTGGACTGCTACCGCCATGCCACCTATGAGTTCGTAAGGGATGCGCTCCGACGTGAACATGTCCGCCACTCTGTGCAGGATTTCCACCAGCCCAAACAGGCGCTCTTCGAACATCAGGTTAATCGTTCCGCCTTTCGCGGTGAGATCGCGCAGGAATTGTTCGAAGGTGAGCATGATCTTCAACTATCAAGCGTTCGAAGACCGCTCCCTTACGGTCGCGGCTCGGTAATACCCTACGGGAGCAACCTGCTGAACCAGCCGGCGGGCTGGCGGAAGCCTTCCAGCATCCAGATTTCAGCCTTGAAGTTCTCGACCGAGGTCGCCAGGCTTGTGCCGTCCGGCGACAGGCTCAACGGGAACGACGGGCTGTATGGCGAAGCAAACTGGTAATGGGTGCCCAGGTCAGAGATGATTCTCTCGATTCCGGTCTGTATATTGATCCCACCGAGCTTCCAGGTTCCGTTATCCTCACCCAGGGCATACAGCTCCTTGCCGTCGCGCGACCAGGAAACATACGCCTTCCGGTGGCCGACGGTGTGGAAGTTCTTGGCTTCAGGCGTGAAAAGGTCCACACCCTTGTCACTGGGGCAGGCGATCCACTGGCCGTCGGGAGACCATTGCGCCGGACTCTCGCATCCGTCCGACAACAGAGTTATGGGAGGCTCGTTGGCGCCCACTTTGATTTTCACCAAACCGCCCTTGCTGGAGAAGAACACAATCCAGTTTCCGTCCGGCGACCAGACCGGGCCGATCTCGTAATCGTTGCCATTCGTAAGGCGGATGGGGGATCCGCCCCCCACCGGCGAAATATAGATGGCTCCGAAATGTTGGGTGCTGACGCGCGAATAGGCGATTCGCGTGCCATCGGGAGAGATGGAGGGGGTCAGAAAGGTCCGATCCTCATCCCCCGCCGGGAAATCTTTCTGCGTCACCAGGGGACGCTCCCAGCCCTCCTGGACACTCTTCAGCCAGATCTCCTGGCCGCCATCGCGGTTGGTCACATAGGCAAACTGTTTGCCCGCGGGAGACCATGCCGGGAACAACTCATCGCGGTTGGTGACGAGCAGGGGACGAACCGGGTCGCCATTTAGGGGAATTTCGACCAGGTCGAAGTTGAGGAACGCCGCGGTGAAGAGGATCTGCTTTCCATCCGGCGACACGGAGGGCTGACTCTTGCGGCCTTCGTCGGCCGTCAGGGGGTCCATGGTTTCCTTCGCGGTGTCGGCCATCCAGAGGCGCGAACGGTAGGCCTCGTCGAATGCCAGAATCAGGTGGCGGCTATCGGCCATCCAACTCGATGAAGGCACGTCCGCGCCGGCGATTTGCGAGGCGAGGATGCGCCGCGGCTGAGTGGACGCACCGTCGGGGAATGGAAGCAGCCACATCTGGGCACCCGATCCGCGAAACATCGAAAGGAGGACCTGCCGCCCATCCGGTGAAAACTGCAGGTAGACCGGGACGAAGGTGCCAATCATCTTGAAAAGCACCGGTTGATACTCGCGTACAGGGGCGCCGGGAGGCGACGAAATCCAGAGCTTGGCCTTCTCTTCATCGGTGCCGTCGGAGCCCAGCCACAGCATGAGCGCCTTGCCATCCGGAGAGATCGCCGCAGCCTGATAGGGGCCTTTAACCACTTGCTGGCGTGCCCCGCCAGCCCGGCTCACCGACCACACGCCGTCCGACAGGACGAAATACAACTGACTGCCGTCCGGCGACCAGAACAGGCTGCGCATCCCGTTTACTTTGGCGATGGTCGTGGGGACCAGAGAGTCTACACTCCGCACCATGATCGAATTGGGACTCGTCAGGGAGATTTGCTGGTAGGCGACATTCTTCCCATCCGGCGACCAGACCGCGTTGTTCTGATATTCGGTCTCCGTGGCGAACGGTGTGAAGCGGTAGGCGGCCAAGTCCGCTCCCGGAGGACGCATCAGGAGCACGGCCACCGCGTAGATGGAAAGTAGGGCCAGGGCCGCCGTCGCGATGGGCAACAACGGGCGCGGGCGCCGGACCGCGGTTTGCGCGGTGGGGGCGATCATGCTCGTGTAGCCACCGGCATAAGCGTGGAGGTTGAAAGCCAGATCCTTGGCCGACTGGAAACGGCGCGCCGGCTCCTTCTCCAGGCAATGCAGCACGATCTGGCGGAGTGGCGCAGGAACAGAGGCGGGCAATTCCGGCGGATCGGCGCGCAGAATCGCGCTCATCGTCTCGACCGATGTGGCGCACTCAAACGCGGTCTTGCCGGTCAGCATCTCGTGGATGACGATGCCGAGGGAGAAGATGTCGGAACGCGCGTCGGCGGGCGTGCCCGTCACCTGCTCCGGGGACATGTAGCCAACTGTGCCCATGATCATGCCGGCCTGGGTCATGGTGGCGGCAGTTCCCTCCGGGGCCGCAGCCGGTTGATAGCGCGCCAGACCGAAGTCCAGTATTTTGGCCCGTCCGTCGCGGGTGAGCATCACATTCTCGGGCTTGATGTCGCGATGGACCACGCCCGCGGCGTGCGCCGCCGCCAGGCCGTCGGCGAGCTGCGCGGCAAGCTCCAGCACCTTGCGGAGCGGGACGGGACCGCGGCTGATCAGTTCGCGCAGCGATTCGCCGTCGACCAACTCGGAGACCATGTAGGAGACGCCCTGTTCGTCGCCGGCATCATAGACGGAGACGATGTTGGGATGATTCAGGGCGCTGGCAGCGCGCGACTCCTGTTCGAAACGGCGGCGGCGCTCGGGGTTGGCGGCGAACTCGGCGGGCAGGATCTTGAGGGCGACGTCGCGCTCCAGGCGAGTGTCGCGGGCGCGATAGACCTCGCCCATGGCGCCGGCGCCAAGCCGGCCCACTATTTGGTAAGCACCCAGACGATCACCGGGATTCAGTGGCATTTGATTCGTGACAATTGTAGCGCGTGGAAGAGGCAGTGGAGTCGGAGTGTCGGAGGGGCTGCGTGGGCGTCTGGGGGAAGGTGAGGAGAGCTTCTCGACGCCTGGGCGCTCGGAACGGGAAAAGTGACAGGCCAGGAGGCCTGTCCCACAGAAGGCGTAAACTGTAGGTGATGACCGACACCGAGATCCAGTATGTCTCCAACGAGAGCGGCGAGCCGACGGCCGTGATCGTTCCGATTTCTTTGTGGCGCGAGATCGAATCGGAACGGGAAACGGCGCACCTTCTCCGGTCGGAGACGATGAAGCGCCGCCTCCTGGAAGCGAGGGGGCGTCAGCAAGGTCTCTCGCTGGACGAAGCCATTGAGAAACTTGGAATTTGACGCCGACGCTTTCGAGGATCTCGCGTGGTGGGTGGAGCACGATCGGGCGCAGGCTCTTCGCATCATACGTCTGATCCGCGACGTTCAGCGTGAGCCGTTCACCGGCACGGGAAAGCCGGAACCCTTGAAGCATGAGTTCAAAGGTTGCTGGTCCAGGCGGATCGATCGGGAACATCGCCTTGTCTACGAGGTCCTGCCAGACAAGATCCGAATCCTCGCCTGCCGGTATCACTATTAAGTCGAAGTGCCCTGCCAGTGTGGGCAACGGTAATCGCACAGGGATGTCCGTTCGGCGATTCCGCTGAAGTTTAGAGGTTCACGCCTGGCTTTCGCTCCCTTCGGGGCTCATGAGGCTGGCGATGGCGGCGCTCATTTGATTCCAACGGGTGAACTCCGAAGTGAGCTGTTTGCGGCCCGTGGGTGTGAGCTGGTAGTACTTGGCGCGCTGGTTGTGCTCCGAGTTCCTCCATTCGGATTTGATCCAGCCTTGCTTTTCGAGGCGGTGCAGCGCGGGGTAGAGCGAGCCGGTTTCCACCTGCAGGACGTCGCCTGAACCCATGCGGATCGCCTGGCCAATGCCGTAGCCATGCTGGGGAGCCCAGCGGAGGGTCTGGAGGATCAGCATGTCGAGCGTTCCCTGGATCAGCTCGATGCGGTTCTGATACTTTTCGCGTTTCGCCATGGATGTAGAAATTCTACACCTATTGCCAGTAGAATGTCTACTGCCCGGAGCCTCGGCAAGCTAAAGCATACCCTACGGGCTACTTCAGATAGGCTCTGAGGGCGTGAATCAGGTCGTCGGCGGCCTGTGCCTGGTCGTCAGTCGGTTGGGTGTTTGGATCCAGGACGTGGAAGCGGATGTGTCCCTCGATGACTTCGGCCATGAGGGCGTCCATGGCGCCGCGGCAGGCGGAGATGTTGTGCAGCACGTCGGAGCATTCGGCCTCCTGGTCGATCGCCCGTTCGATCGCCTCCACCTGGCCGCGGATTCGCCTTACGCGATTGAGCAGTTTCTTTTTTTCTTCTAAAGTGTGCGCCATAAAAACATTCGGTTACAGCCTTGACAAGTATACCCCGGCAGGTATATCGTGGTCGAGGGTGGCGTTCGCTAAACCCACCACCATTTCAGAAGAAAGGAGGCCCCATTCATGTCTGATGGCAGTCATAGTCTGCAGCGGTGCGAAGAAGTGTCCAACACCGAATCGGCGGAGCCTCCGTCTTTCTGCGGCCTTCCCCGGCCGTAATTCCGCTGGGCGATTTTCGCGCTCACCAGAGACTGGAAAACTCCCTTCATTTCGTCCCTGCTCGCCGAGGTGGAAAGCGAGTCTGCGGCGCCACTGACTCATGCCGTTGCCTGGGCCGGGCGGATGCCTGAAGGAGAAAGAAACCCATGAATCGGATGAATCTCGGAATTCGGATGTCTGCCGGGTGTGTCCTGCTCTGCTGCCTGAGCTTGAGCTGCCGGGCGCAGGGGCCATCACAGGCGGATGCGGCGCCGGAGTGGTGGAACCTGTCCTACCAGGCCACATCGATCGGGCAGTATCATGGGACGTTCCATTCGCCCTACTCCGGCCCCTTCAGCCTGCAGGATTATCCGGAACGCGACGCCTCGTTGACCACCACGCTGTTTTTGGGGCTCCGGCTGGAAAAGAATACGGCACTGTATTTCGACCCGGAGATCGCCGGAGGGCGCGGTTTCAGCGGAGTCAACGGGATGGCGAACCCCTCCAACGGCGAGTTGCCGCGGGTGGCTTCCGCCACGCCGAAGCCTTACCTGGCCCGCCTCTATGTCACGCACGATTTCGGATTCGGCAGTGAGACGGAGTCTGTGGAAAGCGATGAGAACCAGTTAGGCGGCCAGCGCCCCATGACCCGTTACACCGTCACCCTCGGGCGTTTCACGATGACAGACTTCTTCGATAACAACAAATATACGCACGATCCAAGGACTCAGTTCATGGGTTGGGGCGTGATGTACAACGGCGCGTGGGACTATCCCGCGGACGTTCGGGGCTACACCTGGGGCTGGGTGCATGAGTTCCACACGCGAAACTGGTCGGTGCGATACGGCAGCGCCGCCATGCCCCGGGTTGCCAATGGATTGCGCTTCGACCGCAGACTATTTCGCAATCGCGGCGACATGTTCGAGGGCGAATACCGCTACAAGGTGAACCAACACGGCGGCACCATACGCCTGCTGCATTATCAGAATCGCGCCAATGCGGGCACTTATGCCGAAGCCATCCGGCAGGCGGAAGTGACGGGCGGGCCCCCAGTGGTTACGGATACGCGGCGCAACGGCACGCTCAAGTACGGATTCGGAGTGAATCTGGAGCAGGAAGTGACTAAGGAGATCGGCGTATTTGCCCGGCTCGGATGGAATGACGGAAAGACGGAAAGCTTCGCCTTCACGGCGATCGATCGCCTGGCTACCGGAGGCGTCACGATCACTGGGCGGCGTTGGCATCGTCCGTTCGACACGGTGGCGACGGAATTCACGGCGTCCGGAATCTCCGGGGTCCACGCGACTTACCTGGCGATGGGAGGCTATGACTTTCTGATCGGGGACGGCCACCTGCAATACGGTCCGGAGTACATCGAGGAGAGCTACTACCGCGCACGGCTGCTCCCTTGGCTCTTCGCGAGCTTCGATCTGCAGCACGTCTCGAATCCCGCCTATAATCAGGCGCGCGGACCGCTGTGGATTCCATCGATCCGGCTGCACATCGAGTTGGGGAAGAACACGTTCGCCAAGGGAGGGAGCACGCCGTGATGAGCAGTGAACCATGTTTGGGCGGCGCTCCGCCCGTTCTCATTGTCACTGGGGCCAGCACAGGAATTGGAGCGTCGACGGCGTGTATGGCCGCACGACGCGGATACGCCGTTTGTGTGAATTTCCTGAGTCGCCGTGACGCTGCCGAAGAAGTGGTGGCCGCCATCCGGCGCGATGGCGGACGTGCCATCCCGGTACAAGCCGACATCGGTTCGGAGGCTGAGGTGGTGCGCCTGTTTGAGACGACAGACAGGGAACTGGGGCGGATCACAGCCTTGGTCAACAATGCGGCGACTCTGGAGGATCAGATGCGCGTGGACTCGATGGATGGGGCGCGGCTCCAGCGCGTGTTCACGACCAATGCAATCGGTAGTTTTCTTTGCGCGCGCGAAGCGGTTCGACGAATGTCGACGCGTCACGGCGGCGGGGGAGGAAGCATCGTGAACGTTTCCTCGGGTGCTGCGCGCTACGGCTCGCCGGGAGAATACGTCGACTATGCGGCGACGAAGGGAGCGATCGATACGTTGACGGTTGGGTTGGCAAGGGAGGTCGCGGAAGAAGGCATCCGCGTCAATGGGGTGCGTCCCGGGTTTATCTACACAGGCCTGCACTCGAAAGGGGGCGAGCCGGGGCGTGTCGATCGCGTCAAGACGCTGGTCCCGATGCAAAGGGGCGGGCAGCCGGAGGAAGTGGCGTCGGCGATTCTTTGGCTCCTCTCGAACGAGGCATCGTACATAACTGGCGCAATCGTCGACGTCGCCGGAGGGCGATAGGAGCTTGCGTCAGGCTGATATGCGGGATCGACAGCGGGACGAGGGCGTCCCGCGCGGACCTGGGGGTCCGCCCCACAACTGGCCGCCCGGTATAGTAAGTTGATGCATCCACCAACGGTCGATAAGCTTCGAGCCACACTCTCCCTGGGGAACTGGGAGCGGGCTATCGCCATGCTCCAGAAGGTGGACCCCGCGGTGGCCGCCGATGTGATCCAGAGCATGCCGTTTGAGGAGCAACAGTCCCTGTTCCGGAAACTGCCCATCGAGTTCGCCGCGGCGCTGGCGGGCGCCTTTCCCTACTACCACGCCTACGTGCTGTTGCACTCACGGCCGGTCGAAGAATTAACCGCCATCGTCGACCGGATGAATCCCGACGACCGAATGCAGTTCGTCGACCAGTTGCCGGAGGAGGCCTGGCAGCACCTGATGGACGAGCTCCACGCGGCTCCCATGGCGGGGGATTCGGCGGCGGTGTCGGCGCTCCCATCGGTGGTCCCGGCGCCCGCCGTGGTGGAGCCCATCATCCAGGCGCGGCGGATCGAAAAGCGGTTCCAGCGGCCGGACGGGGCGTCCA
This sequence comes from Bryobacterales bacterium, assembly GCA_003167275.1. Taxonomy (GTDB): domain Bacteria; phylum Acidobacteriota; class Terriglobia; order Bryobacterales; family Bryobacteraceae; genus JAIQFL01. Next base: position 27,873 of record PMTT01000360.1, read on the forward strand.
TTCAAGTGATCGCACCTACTGACCTTTCCGTGGAGCCGGGCATGATTACGGCGCTGCTGGGTCCTTCGGGTTCCGGCAAGTCCACGCTCTTGCGGATGCTCTCGGGCCTGGCGCAACCGTCGGCCGGAGAGGTCTTCTGGCATGGGAAACCGCTGGACGGGACCGGCCCCAACGTGGCCATCGTGTTCCAGAGCTTCGCGCTGTTTCCGTGGCTGACGGTGCTGGAGAATGTGGAGGTCCCGCTGCTGGCGCGCGGCATGGAACACCCCGAACGGCATCGGCGCGCGGTGCAGGCTTTGGCCTCGGTGGGGTTGACGGGCTTCGAAAACGCCTATCCCAAGGAGCTTTCCGGCGGCATGAAACAACGGGTGGGATTCGCGCGCGCCCTCGCGGTGGAACCCGAGATCCTGTTCATGGACGAACCGTTCTCGGCGCTGGATGTGCTGACAGCGGAGAATCTGCGCGGCGAACTTCTGGAACTGTGGCTGGGGAAGAAGATTCCGACCAAGAGCATTTTCCTGGTGACTCACAACATCGAAGAGGCCGTTCTGTTAGCGGACCGGATCATCGTTCTGGGACGAAACCCGGCCAAGATCCGGGCGGATTTCCGCGTCCCGCTGAGCCAGCCGCGTGACCGGAATTCGGCGGAGTTTCTGCTGTACGTGGATTACATCTATAAGCTGATGACGCAGCCGCAGCTCGAAGCCGGCCCGTCGCCGGCCGGGCGGGAAGCCAGGCCGGCCCACCAGATGCTGCCGCACGCCAGGCGCGGCGCGATCGCCGGACTACTGGAGCTGCTGAACGATCGCGGCGGCAAGGACGACCTGTACCACATCGCCGACGAGCTCCAGATGGAGGTGGACGACCTGCTGCCGATTCTGGAAGCGGTCACGCTGCTCTCCTTCGCCAAGTCGGACAAGGGCGATGTGGAGATCACGCTGGAAGGCAAAGCCTTCGCCGAGGCGGACATCGTCACGCGCAAGCATCTGTTCCGCGATGCGGCGCTGGCCCACATTACCCTGCTGCAGCAGATGCACAAAGCGCTCGAGAGCAAGAGCGACCACAGCATGCCGCTGGAGTTTTTCCGCGACCTTCTGCGGCAGCACTTCTCCGACGCGGAAGTGCAGCGCCAGATGGAAACGGCGCTGAACTGGGGCCGCTACGCGGACATTTTCACCTACCATTCCGAAAGCGACCAGCTCTCGCTCTTCGAGCCGGCCTCCGCGGATGCCGTAGAGGCACTGGAACATTGATGGCTCGCGAGCCGGTCGCCCAACAAGGGGCAGGCGTTCCGCCGTGGGGCATGCTGCCTGGCAGCGTGGCTTCGCTGCTGCGGGACCTGCCGATCATCCTGGCGGGGATGGCGTTGTTCTATGGTGTGATGTCACTGACTCGCTACTGGACGGGCCCGGTGGAGACACAGCCGGAGATTCACCTGCGGCCCGGCGCGCTGCCGCTCTACGCGCTGTTCTCATGGGCTCGCATCATGATCGCGTATCTGATCAGCCTGGTNNCTGCTGGATACGCTGCAATCCATCCCGGTGCTGAGCTTTCTTCCCCCGGTGATGGTGGCGATGGTGGCGCTGTTCCCGAGCCGGCAACTGGGAGTGGAACTCGGCGCGATTCTGCTGATCTTCACCGGGCAGGTGTGGAACATGACTTTCAGCGTGTACTCCTCGCTGAAGAGCATTCCACGCGAACTGCTGGAGGCATCGCAGATCTATCGGCTGAGCTGGTGGCAGCGGTTCATTCAACTGGAACTGCCCTACGCGGCGATCGGGCTGGTGTGGAACTCCATGATGTCGGTGGCGGGCGGCTGGTTCTTCCTGATGGCCTGCGAGATGTTCGTTTTGGGGAACCGCGACCTACGGCTTCCCGGCCTGGGCTCCTACCTGCAAACCGCCACCAATGCAGGTGACACGAGGGCGATCCTGTGGGGAGTGTTCGCCATGGTGATGGTGATCGTGTTGATGGATCAGATGGTGTGGCGCCCGATTATCGCGTGGAGTGAGAAGTTCAAGATGGAGCAGGTGGAAGCGTCGCAGGTGCCGCACTCGCCGGTTCTGGATCTGCTGCGCCGGTCGAGAATCCTGTCAGTCGTCACCAGGGCGACGGTGGCGCCTGCCAGAGAGTCACTCACTCTGTACACCGCCCGGCGGCGCATGGCTCCGCGTGCCAATCCCACAGGGCACAAGCTGGGGAAATGGATCTGGCTGGCGGTAGGCTTGGCGGCCGTGATGGGCCTCCTGTATGCCATCGCGAAGATGCTGATCATGCTGGGGGCGCTTACCGGCCCCGAGGTGCGCGGCATTTTCCTGGGGGCCGGCGCGACCTTCCTCCGAGTGGAGCTCACGCTGATGCTGGCGGGGCTCTGGACCATCCCGGCGGGCGTCTACATCGGGCTGCGGCCGCGACTCTCGGCGATCGCTCAACCCATCGCTCAGATTGCGGCTTCGGTACCGGCGACGGCGCTGTTTCCGATCGTGCTGCTGTTCCTGATTCGCGTCGGCGGCGGACTGGGGGTGGGCTCGATCGTTCTGCTGCTGCTGGGGACCCAATGGTACGTTCTGTTCAATGTGATTGCGGGCGCGATGTCGCTCCCGACGGATTTGAAGGAAGTCTGCGACGTGTACCATCTGAGTAAGATCGAGCGTTGGCGCAGGCTATATCTGCCGGGGATCTTCCCTTACCTGATTACGGGGTTTGTGACGGCTTCCGGGGGGGCGTGGAACGCGAGCATCGTAGCGGAGTACTTCCGCTTCAAGAAACAGACTTTCACGACGACGGGCCTGGGCGCGGTGATCAGCAGTGCGACGGACAGCGGCAATTTTCCGGTGCTGCTGGGAGCGACGATTGTGATGGCGGCGCTGGTAGTAACTGTCAATCGCCTGCTGTGGAGACGGCTGTACGGGCTGGCGTCGACGAAGTATAAGCTGGAGAGTTAGAGGGCGCGATGTGGGAACATCCCTGGGTGCTGGTCTTGGCGATTCTGATCGCTGTGCCGCTGACTTTGGCGAGATTTCGGAAGAAGTGAGGGCTGGGGGGACTACGCAAGCAGAGCCCGCCGAACCGCTTCTGGTTCACGAGCGATTACTGTTAAGAAGGCGCGAGCGGGGCCGCTGGGAACTCGCCGGCCATGCTCCCAGTGCTCTAAGGTGCGCTTGCTCAACCCGAACAACCTGGCAAATTCGCTTTGCGAAAGGGAGATCTTTTCACGGATCGCCTTGACATCGATGTCATCTGGAACGTGTACCTCGCAGCCGTGGTTTTCCTCGCCCTTGGCGAAGGCGAGCGCCTGTCTGGCGCTCTCGATCATTCGTTGGCCCGCGGTTGGTTTGCTCTTTTTCATTTCGACTTCCTTCCGGATCTGTAGACTTTGACCATGTCCGCCAGTACCTTTTTCAAGACACGCCGTTCCTTCGGTGTCAAATCGGTTTTCTCGTTCTTGGCAAAGATGTTCAGCAAGAAGACCGGGATATCCGTCCCCGTGAAGAACGTAATCACCCGGTACCCGCCACTCTTTCCCTTGCCCTTTCCAGCGAACCGCGCCTTACGGGCGCCGCCCGTACCTTCCATCACTTCGCCTGCATCCGGATTGGCGGAAATCCACGTCACGATAGCAAGACGGTCAACGTCGGTCAGTCCCAACGATCTTGCATCGCTAAGAAACGCTCGTGTCTCCACAACGGTCTGCACGATCTAGTATACTCCAATGGAGTGTAGAGAACAAACAATTTGACGTTCATTCCGAAGTATCGAAAGTAGAATCGGTGGCAGATCCATGTTGGTCTGAGCGGAGCTCGGAGAATAGACGCAAGCCACTAGGAAGCCGAGCGGGCGGTCCTGATGCGCCAGCGCGCACCGCGGTTAGCGAGGAACCCGTCCGGCTGCGAGGACGGTCAGCATTAATCGTGTGTACACAGGCGCACCTCCCTCTCATGGGTACTTTAGGGGAGCCACCCTATCGGTGTTTCTTGGCTGCTTCATCCAGCAGAGCTTTTACTCGTTGCCTCGATTTTTGGAGATCATCTGAAGGACCGCTTTGTTCTGCAAACGGCTTCATAAGATCAGGATGCCGCTGCATGGCTTGTAAGGATATCTGATTTCAGCTTATCCCGCGCGGCTAGGACCTCCTTCTTCTTGGCCGACGGTAACAACCCGGCCACTTCTATAATCTCCGTGGCCTATTGAGAGTCCATGTTTTGATTCACCTTGAGCTCAAGTCTCTCGGAAGCGTTCGATTGGTTGATGGCCTGAGCCATAAATGAAGCGGCCTTAAGCAGATTGTCCGCAAATTCGACGTCACCTGCGAGTTGCTTAAGCACAGCCGCCGCTATGTCGATTTTCACATTCACGAGGCTAGCCGTCGAATCGAGTGTCTTTCGATAATTCTCAATCCCACGAAAGTCACTGTTGGCTGCGACCAAGGCGAACGAAAACTTCAGATCAAGGGGCAGATCTTTCGTTCCAGCGACCATTCGGATGACGCACGTGAAGAACCGCGCAAATCCGCGCGGCTCCAACAAAGGGCTTGAAGGAGGCGAAAGTAGGTCGACCAGACCCTGTTCGCGCTTTTAATCTCCGCCGCCGGCTTCGGCGCCCACTTCGGCAGCCCGCCGGGCCCGGTGCCTGACGGCGCCAGGAGTGCCGTGCCACTGCGTGAACGACTCGCGGATGATCCGGTAGACGGAGCGGCGATTCTCCGCGATCAGCTTCAACCAGCCCCACACGCCACCGTGTGGGAAATAGATGCCCCGGAAGAAGAGACGGGACATCAGATGGCTGATCTTGTACGGCACGGGTTCATCGGCGATGGAATCCAGCGCTTTCTCCGTGGCGGCGGCGCTGTAAGCATTTGTCCAGGCGTAGAGCACTTCTTCCTGCACCTCGGGAATAGTCATGCTCAGGGGAGTGTGGGCCATGCGGAAGGGCGCGAACTCCAGCCAGTGCTTCGGACGGGTCAGACGGCCTTCCTTCAGCAGACGGTCGTACAGAGGCGTTGCGGGGAACGGCGTGATCTGGCCGAAGACCGGCAGAACCGGCGGCCACTTGCGGACCTCGGCCAGCGTCCGCTCGGCGACTCCCGGTTTATCGTGGTCCAGGCCGAAGATGAATGAGGTGATGGCGTAGACGTTGCGCTGCGCGAGACTCTCGAGGACGCTCGCATACTCGCCCGGCTTGTTGAAGCTCTTCTTGACGCTGGCGAGGTTCACCGGATCGAGCGACTCCATCCCGATGAAGATCCATTTGCCGCCGGATTCGGCGATCAGGTCGATCAGTTCCTCGTCCCGCAACAGGTTGGCGCTGATCTGCGCCACCCAGGACATCTGGGCGTTCGCCGCAATGATGTCCCGCAGCAGGGACTTGGTGCGCTTCACATTGATGGCGAAGTTGTCGTCGACAAAGAAGACGGCGATCTGGCCCTTGCTGCCACGGGCCCGGGCCTTCAAGCGCAACATCTCATCCACGATGCTCTGGTTGGTGCGGAAGCGGATGGAGTCGCCGAAGAAGCCGGTGACCGTGCAGAATTCGCAGCCGTAGGGGCAACCGCGTCCGGATTCGATGGGGATGATGTGGAAGGTCTCCCAATTGTAGTGGAAGTGCTCCATGATGGGACGGAAGAAAGCGGGAATGCGGTTGAACTGGACCATGTCCAGCGACTGCCAGGGAATGGCGGGGTAGTCCTGCAGGCTGGGCTTGCGCTCCTGGCCGAAAGCGTCCACCGGAGTGTAGACTTCCTTCAACTGGCCGCGCGCGGCATCGGCCACAATCCTGGGCCAGGTTTCGTCGGCCTCCCCGAGCGCGATGGCGTCGGCATGGCGGGGTCCGCCGTCGCGCCCCAGCGCCTCGTTGGGCACCTCGGTCACGTGCGGGCCACCCATCACGACACGAATCCCGGCGGCGCGCAGGGCGTCACCGACGCGGTAGGCTTTGGCGATCATACGGGTCATGGCGCCAATCCCTACGAGCCCGATTTCGGATTTCAAGGCGAATTCCACCAGTTCGGGGTCGGTCATCGGCTGGGTATTGCCGTCGATGAGGAGCACCTCATGACCTGGAGGGGTGAGCGACTGCAAGAGAAACATCCAGAGGTGAGGCATAAAGTTCTGCGTCACCCCGTTATCAGGGTTGTAGAGTAGAATTTTCACGTACTTGCCGGGCCAGCACTTCGTGGATGCTGGCGGTTTCCTCTCTCCGGCAAGTCGTCCCGGACTTTGAATCGGACCCAGTTTCAATCCGAGTCGTCCGAACAGGATTCGGTGTCGGTCAGTCGTGATGAACTATATCACAAAATATCAGTCATTTACCCGATAGCTGCAAAAAAATGCAAATAGTTCCAAAAAAACGGGCTGAGACGACCGATCACATTTTGTCGTCCGTCAGTCTGTGTTGGGCAGGTCCCAGACCTGCCCAACCACAACCAATTCTGCCCCTTGGCTGGGCAGGTCGAGGACCGGCCCTACGGGTTATACCGCTCGCCGGGCCTGACGCTTGGGAGCGAATTTCTGCCAACGCCGGTCTCGCTGGGGAGCGGGCGGCATCACGATCACGGGACCGGTCTGCTTGACCTCGCGGGGGATTGCGGACGACACTTCACAGCGCTTCAGGCGGATCGAAAGGGTCCGCTCGATGCGGGTGATATCGGCGCGCTCCGATCGCATGGCGAAGGTGGAAGCGGTGCCGCGGGCGCCGGCGCGGGCAGTGCGGCCCACCCGGTGGATGAAGTCCTCAGGCACTTGCGGCAGGTCGTAGTTCACCACGTGAGCGATGCCGTCCACGTGAATCCCGCGGGCGGCAACATCGGTGGCCACGAGGACGCGATAGTATCCGTCCTGGAACCCCTTGAGTGCCTGGTTGCGCTGACTCTGGCTGCGGTCGCCGTGAATCGCGACGGCCTTGACGCCTTCGCGAGCCAGTTTCTTGGACAGCTTGTCCGCCCCGTGCTTGGTGCGGGCGAAGACCAGAAACGGGCCGGAGTTCTCGTTGAGCATGAACTGCAGAAGTCCGAGTTTGCGGTCCTGCTCCACTTCGTAGACATGCAGGTCGACCTGCTCCACGGGCTTGGTGATGCAGCCAACTTCGATACGCATCGCTTTAGGCGCATGCACTTCAATCAGATGCTTGACCGAAGTTTCGATGGTGGCCGAAAAGAACATTGTCTGGCGGCCGGACGGGGTCGCGGCCATGATCCTTTTGATGGTGGGCAGGAAACCCATGTCCAGCATGCGGTCGGCTTCATCCAGCACCAGCATGCGGACGGTCCCCAGGTTGACGAGTTGGCGGTCGAGGAAATCGATCAGCCGTCCGGGGGTGGCGACGATCACTTGAGCGCCCTTGCGGATGGCCTGCAACTGGGTTCGTTCGTTGAGTCCGCCGACTACGACGGCGGCGCGAAGGCCGGTTCCTACCGCCATCTTGGCGAAGGTCTCGTGGATCTGAATGGCCAACTCGCGCGTGGGGCTCAGCACCAGGCCGCGGACGCCGCTGGCCGAGGGCTCTTTGCCCAGCAATTGAATCAGGGGCAAAACGAAGGCGAGGGTTTTACCGGTGCCAGTTTGCGCCGTGGCGACCAGGTCGCGCCCGGCCAAGGCCGGCTCGATGGCCTGGTCCTGAACCGCGGTGAGTTCGGTAAATCCGTGTTTGGAGAGATTGCTCTTGAGGGGAGCAGAGAGAGAGAGTTCTGAAAAACTTTTCATTGAGTATTTGATTTTTTCAATCCACGTGCCTCGCGGTGAGCGCGCTGCCGTTTTAAGGGAGGAAGGGTTGCGGATCGACTTCTAGTAGACTTGAGTCTACCACAGATGCGAGAAGCAATTACCGCCGCCTACGAGCGCATACGGCCTTTCGTGCGCGAAACTCCGCTGGAGAGATCGGCCGATCTGGGAGCCGGCGAGGATGTTTCCGTGTTTCTGAAGCTCGAACACCTGCAGCGGACGGGCTCGTTCAAATTCCGCGGCGCTTCGAACAAGATCGCGATGCTGACCCCGGAGCAGGCGGCGGCCGGTGTGATCGCCGCCTCCAACGGGAACCATGGTCTCGGCGTGGCAGCCGCCGCGGAGATGCGCGGCATCTCGGCGGAAGTCTACGTCTCGTCGCAGGTGTCCCCGGCGAAGGCCCAGCGAATTGAGCGCCACGGAGCGCGGATCCGCTCGGTGGGAGACGATCCGCTGGCCGCGGAGGTGGCTGCGCGGCGGGCGGCCGGGGAAGCCGGCAAGGTCTTCATCTCACCTTATAATGATGCCGACGTCATCGCCGGGCAGGGCACGATCGCCGTCGAACTGGAGCGGCAGCTTTCGCGGATCAATGCGGTCTTTGTGGCGGTGGGAGGAGGCGGGTTGATCGGCGGGATCGGCGCGTACCTGAAGGCGGTGTCGCCCCGGACTGAGATTGTGGGGTGCTGGCCGGAGAATTCCCCGGTGCTCTATGAGTGCCTGCGGGCGGGGAGTATTGTGGACGTGGCGGAGCGGCCGACGATTTCGGAGAGTACGTCCGGCGGGCTGGAGCCGGGGTCGGTGACGCTGGATGTCTGCCGGAAGGCGATCGATCGCAGCGTGATGGTGTCGGAGGATGAGATTCTATCGGCGATGCGGCTGGTGCTGGAGACGGAACACTGGGTGGTGGAAGGCGCCGCGGGGGTGGCCGTGGCGGCGTTTCGGAAGGAGGCGCGGCGGTATGCGGGGAAGAACGTGGTGATCGTGCTATGCGGGCGGAATGTGTCGGCGGGGGTGTTAGGGAGGTTGGTAAGTTAGAGGTGGGGCGGTAGCGGCCTCGCGTTCTACCCGAATGAAGCGCCACTGGTGTTTGAGAGAATGGTACCGAGGAACATTCATGACGATTGAGATCCCAGACGACCTTGCACGCGGGCTGGCGGAAATTGCGGCCGGGCAGCAGAAGAGCGTCGAGCAGGTTGCCCTCGATAGTCTGCGCTCTTTGTTGGATAGGGCAAGCTCGCCCGGAATCGTGTTGAGAGCCATCCGCCAGTTGGCGCATCCGAGTGCGGCCGCGGTCGATGATCTCGAAGCGGCAATTGCGGCTGCGCGCATGCCGGTGCGCGACCAGGGCGCCTTCGACGGTTGGCCACCGGAATGACTTACTTATTGGACACCAACTCGATCAGCGATTTGATGAGGGGGGCGCCACGGATTGAGATCTGGATGTCTGGGCTGGACCCGGCGAGATCGCGTGGTCACCTGTACGATTGTCCGAGGCGAGATACTCTTCGGCATTGGCAGATTGCCGTCGGGGAAACGCCGAACAGAGTTGGAGAGGACTGCCCATCAGTTCTTGGCCGTCTTCCGCTGCGAAGCCGTTCCGGAACGGGCGGGCGACTTCTACGCAGCGGTTAAGCTGGCCCGCCAGCGGCGCGGCCTCAACCTGGATGAGAACGACCTCTGGATAGCCGCGACGGCACTCGCGCTTGACGCCGCGCTGGTCAGCCGTGACAGAGATTTCGAGGGTATTGATGGGTTACCGCTCGTAGCGCTGGCGTGAGGTTTTGGTGTCCCTCCATCAGCGCAGATACTTGATTTGGGATTTCGATGGCACGCTGGGATACCGGCCCGGACAGTGGACTGGCACCATGGTTCAGGTCATGCATCGTTTTGCAGGTATGCAGGTCGATCCGGAAGTAGTTCGACCGTTCATGAGAAAGGGCTTTCCGTGGCACAATCCTGAGCGGCCCAATCCGCCCGGGCGAAACCCCGAGGCTTGGTGGGAGGCTATGCGGCCTGTATTCGAGGAAGCATTCGTTGCGTGCCAGGTGCCAGAGGATGGGGCGAGAGCGCTCTCGGACCAGGTGCGGTCCGTCTACATCGATATTGGCGAATGGAGGCTGTCCGAAGACACGCTTGAAGTATTGGGTGAGCTGCGTGAAATGGGGTGGCGCCACGCAATCCTCTCCAACCATGTGCCCGAATTGCCTTCGCTGATCAACGGCCTGGGACTGAGTCCGCTGATCGACCGGATTGTGAATTCGGCTGAGACCGGTTTCGAGAAGCCGCACCCAGGCTCCTTCGAAGCGGCGCTGGCGGGACTGGATGACCTGGCTGCAGTCTGGATGATCGGCGATAACATCAACGCTGATGTTTTGGGAGCGGAGGCGGTGGGTATTCGGGCGATACTCGTCCGCACGAGGGACGTTCGGGCCCCGCGGAATGCGGAGGACCTCAGGGATGTGCGGAGATTTCTGGTCTGACGGGGACCGGGGTCAAATTGCCCGGGCGACGATCTCACTCAATTCGGCCGGCGTGAGCGGAATCGGGTTGCCTTTCATGCTGCTGGCTTGGGCTGCCTTTTCCACCAGGATGGGAACGTCGTCCGCCGAGACGCCATACGTGCGCAGCGGCGGGATTTCGAGCTGCCGGCAGAGCTGGGTAATCCACCGTACGCCGTCGCTGGCAGTCGCGTGCGGGCTTCCGGTGAGCATCCGCGCTACCTCATGGTAGCGGCGGAGCGCCCGGCTTTCGGGCGCGCGCGTGGCCAGCGCTCGAACATTGACTTCCAGGGCGTACGGGAGCACCGCCGCGCAGATGGCGCCATGCGGGGCTGGGAACATCCCGCCAACAGGGGCCGCGAAGCCATGCACTGCGCCGAGCCCGGCATTGGCCAGCGCCAGGCCCCCCAGCAGACTCGCCCAAGCCATGCCGGCGCGAGCCTCGCGGTTGTGCCCGTCCTTCCAAACCTGCGGGAGCGCGGCGGCGGCCCGGCGGATTCCTTCGGTGCAGAACAGGTCGGTCATGGGGTTGGCGCGCACGGAAACATACGGCTCGATCAGTTGCGTCAACGCATCCAGGCCGGTGGAGGCAGTGATCGCTGGGGGAAGTTCCAGCGTCAGTTCCGGGTCGACCACGGCCAACCGCGGCAACATCGAGGCGCTCCGTAAACTGGCCTTGACGCGGTGTTCGGGGGAAGCCAGCACCGCGTTGCGGGTGACCTCCGAGCCGGTGCCGGCGGTGGTCGGGATTGCGATGAAGGGCGCCGAAGCGTGCGGGAGCGGCTGGCCGCGGCCGATCACTTCCAGGTAATCCAGAGGATCTCCGGTGTTGGTGAGCATCGCGGCCATCGCCTTGCCGGCGTCGATCGCGCTGCCGCCGCCGATGGCGATTACCAGGTCGCACCGGCCGTCCCGCGCGCACACGGCGCCGGTTCGGACCAACGCGACAGTCGGTTCGCCCGGCACGCTGAACGGCAGGCAGTCCAGACCGGCGGCCGCGAAACTGGCGATGAGGGGCGCCGCGCGGCCGGGGTTCGCTCCGGTGACCACCAGCGCGCGGGTTCCCATGGCGCGAGCGGCTGCCGGAACCTCCCGTACGATTCCTTCGCCGAACAGGATGCGGGCGGCGGTTGCGAAGTCGAACCGCATGGCGCTTTACCAACCCTGGTCGGAGGGGAAGACGTTGATGTAGCGGGCCCGCGTCCGGGGCTCCACCAGCCAATCGGTCACCTTTTCGACCCAGGCCAGGTAATGCGCCGTTTCCTTATGTTTCACAGGGGCTTCCGGGTCGCGGTAGACCTCCGTCAACACGAAGCGAGTGGGGTCGTCCTCCTGCTGAAGAACATCGAACCGCGCGATTCCTGGCTCCTGCACGCTGTTGCTCGCGTTGACGATGGTGGCCTCCCGGAACTCTTCGAGATGCTCCGGCTTGACGTGTATGTGTACTTGGAGGATCAGCATAGGATGGCTCATCCGATTATAGGCAGGCGACGCCGCCGCGGGGAGCCCGGCAGCGTAGATTTGGACGAATGGCCGGCTCGGCCTCCGGCGGGCTTTCGGGTGATTATCGACCGCGGCGCGCAGGCTTTCGGCCCTTGCCTTTCTTCTTGGCCGCTGCCTGCCTGCCCACCTCTACCGCTGCGCGTCCCCATTCCGTCATCACGTCGGCATCTTCGAAGAACTCGGCCGGCGGTGGGTAATATTGCATCGTGCCCGGCTTATCCGGGAAGGGCTGGAATGCCCGCAGGCCAAGAGCTTCGAACCGCGGACGGGTCACATCGCCGACCTTCAGGTAGAGGGTATTCTCCGCCAGCAGGGCGAATACGACGCCATCGCAATACAGCACATAGCCGCCCATCATGCTCCGCGACGTGATCTCACCGAGCGGCGCCAGCAAGTCCAGGATGTAGTCGAGATACGCTTTGTTCGGCATTCCTTCGAGTGTAGCCCGGCAAGATGGGAGAATCAGGAGGGGCCCGCTAATGATGCGAGGGAGAAGTCGAATGGAAGCGAAGCTGAGATTCCAATACGACCGGGAGGCCGACATCCTCCACATCGACAAGTGCCCGCCGTACGCAGAGCAAGACTCGGAGGAGTTGCCGGACGAGATCATCGCGCGGACCAACCCCGATACGGGTGAGGTCGAGAATCTTCAGGTGCTGTTCTTCACGACCCGGCTATTGCGGACCAACCTCTTCGAACTGCCAGTTACCGCCGATCTGCGGCTTGTGAAGACGGGGCCCTCATAGGCATTGCCCCCTGCCCTACGATTCCAGCACCACCACCGTGTCGATAGGATCGCGATCAGCCTTGGGCAGATGCACCAGCAGGCCGCCATCCACGCTCTGAAGCTTCACCGGCCGGCCGCCCAGCAGAGCGGCCTTCTTCACCACCTTGGGCAATACCGGTAGCGCCAGCAGTTCGTCCTCCCAATCGAGCACATGGACGTACGTCTTGTTGCCCTTCTGCGTAGTCACACCCCAGGGGCGCGGCGTAATGGGACCGCCGCGCGTTCCGTAGATGGATTCGCCGTTCTTGCTCAACCAAGTCCCCATCTCAGTCAGGCGCGTCCGAAATTCATCCTGGATGGTGCCATCCGGCTTGGGCCCGATGTTCAGCAGGAAATTCGCGTTGTTGCCCGCGGCCTTAGCCACGTAGTGGATCAATTGCTGGGTGCTCTTGAAGTTGTGGTCCTCGGAATTGTAGCCCCAGGCGCCATTGATCGTCTCGCAGGTCTCGAGCGGCAGGTCGCCGATTTTGGATTCGGCGTTGAACCCGGCGGTGTTCTTTCCAGGCAAGTCCTTCTCGAACATCTGGAAGTCCTCGCCCGCGAAGGGAACCATGTGGTGGTTGTTGCCCACCATGGCAGCCGGCCGCAGCTTGTGGATCAGATCGTAGGTGCGGCGCAACCTCCAATCGGCGTCGCGCCGGTCCCAGATGCCGTCGAACCAGATGCCCGCGATGTCCCCGTAGCCGGTGAGTAGCTCGGTCAACTGCGCGTCCATGTAATCCAGGTAGCGGTTGAAATCGCCGCCTTCAGGACGGCCGGAAGCGTGGCCGGTGCGCCCCAGCGGGTCGTAGTCGGGATGATGCCAGTCCAGGTGCGAGTGATGTGATAGAAGAAGAGGCGCACCCCCTGCCTGCGGCACTCTTCCGACAGAGGCTTCAGCACATCCTTACCGTATGGCGTGGCGTCCACGATATTCCACTTCGATTGCTTCGTGCCGAACATCGCGAAGCCGTCGTGGTGCTTGCTGGTGATGGTGATATA
>PMTT01000886.1:0-1312 GCA_003167275.1 Bryobacterales bacterium
GGGGCATGCTTTAGCTTGCCAGGTAGTTCCCCAACGCAAGCCAAAGCCGGCATCTTTCGCTACACTGTCTCTTTCAGCCGATCGGAAACCCAGGAGGACTCATGGCGAAGCCGGTGGCAGGATCCGCCATGTAAGCACGAAGGAAAGGATGACTTCGCATAACGCTCTCCGTCACAGTTGGTAAAGCACAGCCGGGATCAGTTCCGGAAAGGCCGCCAAACACGAGTACGATCAACCCGGCAGTAGCACTTCGAACCAGCCGAAACGCGGAGGCGCTTCCTCCAGGCGGCGCAGCATCCGCGGCCAAAGATCCGTCTTCAGTTCCAGGTCGCGACACGGTGGCAGCGCAGTCCTCAACTGCTTGCGAATGAGGTCAATCTCGTGGTCNNTCGGCGTTCATGGTCGAATCCCCATCCGCCGCGGAATCCACCGGGGCGTGCGCCTGCAATACGCATTGTAGTCGTCGCCGAACTTGCGGCGCAGCGTCGGCTCCTCATACAGAATCACGAGCAAGTGGAACAGCACCCACCAGGCCGGCACGAATAGAACGATACAGGGCGACCTCAGATCCAACCCGAAGCCCAGAAGGAGCAGCGCTCCGCCAATATACATCGGGTTGCGGGCATATCGGTAAGGTCCCACGGCCACCAGGCGCCGGGGCGCATCGAATAGCGCGGGAGTGCCTCGGCCCTGGACAATGAACGCGCCAATACACCNNAGCCCCAGGGCGATCCAGCCCCAAAGCCCCAGGAACCCACAAGCGAAAACGGCCGATCGCAGTGCAGTGAAAGTCAACGCCATGGTAACCTCCGCATGAGTTCTCACTTAATCTTACGAGCGACGGCGATCGCGGGTCACATTTTTCCGGCCGGTTCGTAAGAGACGTCCCGCTTCAGAGCGAGGTAGAATCGCTTTGAAAGGGAGCGCGCAATGCGGATGAAACTTCGCCTGGTTGGCTTGTTGTGCGTGCTGGAAGCCGGGGTGTACGCCCAAGGGAATCCGGTGGCGGCCCAGTTTGACCGCTTGATGGGACAGCCGAAGGAACTGGTGANNTGACCTCGTCAGCTTCCCGTGGAACGCCCAATCGCCCGATGCCCTGCCGGGATTCCGGCGGGTTCCTCATGGGCAACCGCGCTACGATGGCCCGGTCTACGTGCTCACCAGCCCGCCACATCGGCAAAGTGTGAAAGATTTCGGGGTGTTGGAATATGACGCCTAGCCCTTCCCCGCCGCCTTCCGCAACCCTTCGATTCGCGGGATCCGGCTTTTGGGACTGTCTAGACTGAAGGAGCGCGCGTCGCCGAGTTGCGTC
>PMTT01000886.1:1364-2669 GCA_003167275.1 Bryobacterales bacterium
GCAGCTTGTGTTCGTAATCCTTCACATCTATCAGACTGCTCAGGTTGCGGCGCAACAGGCATATGCCGTCGGCGACGCTTACCATCGCGTATTGCGGATGCTTGGGGATCTGGAACGCCTCAAACTGGGCGTGATCTTCGGGAAGCATCAGCCGGTCGCCCGCGACCGTTTCCAGTTTGAGCGGCTCGATCGCAGCCTTCGCCGCCTTTCCCGTGAGGGCTGAGAACCATTGATACTCGGCGATGGTGGCTGGTCCGGTCCAACGAAAATACCGGCGCGCCAGCTCGGTCTGCACCTGTTCCGCCGGCAGGGTGAATTTCGCCAGAGGGTTGGGCCGCCAGCGGATGTAACGATAGCGCTGCTGGTCGAGACGCCCGTTGACCGGAACGCGCCGTATATCGCCCGACGCCTGGAGCTCGCCGAGCGCCAGCGGCAGCGTCGTGATCATGCCCTTCTTCTTTCCCTCCTCGCCCAGATGGCGGGAGGCGCTGCCGGTGGCTTCGCGAATCTCTTCGGGATCGAGCGGCCCTTTCTCCAGCGCCTTGAGGACCGCGGCCGAGAGCTTTTCGATCTCCCGATCCGTGACGCCCAGCTTGTGGGCGGTCTTCCTCTCGCCCGAGGTGAAACTCTCGCCACACTTCAGAGCCAGGGCGAACTCGCTCGCCGGCACCACGTAGGTGCAGCCGCGGGCCGACGGCAGTTCGTGGATATCGAGGTTGGCGACGGCCTGGTCGGCGGCCTCCCGCGAAGTTCCGGCGCGGGCAAACAGGGTCAGATATGGCCCCACACCACCGACCGAGCGTGCCCATCCGGTCTGCTCCAGGACCTCGGCAGCCGTGGCGCCCGCTAACGTGCCATCCAAGCCCTGGCGGTGCGCCCACCATGCACGGAGCCTCTCATTAAGCTGGGGTTGCATACGCCTCTTTCGGCTGGGTCATGCTGAACCAGTTTCCGGAATTGTCTTGCATCAGCGCTTCGATTCCATAGAACCGCTCCGTGGGCGGCTGCGGAAACTCCACGCCTTTGGCTTTCAACTCTTCGTAAGTCTGCTGGCAATTCGCGGTTTGAAAGACGCCGGCGCCCAGCACGCCCTTGCGAATCAGGGTGCGGAGCGCGTCGGAAGTCTCCTGGTCCATCATGGGGCTGGGACCCGTGGGCATGAGGATGATCTGCAAATTGGGCTGGCCTTTCGGGCCGACATTCAGCCAGCGAAAACCGTTGTCCATTTTCTGATCCATGCGGACCTCGAAACCCAGCTTATTGACGTAGAAGTCATAGGCCGCGTCCTGGTCCAGCACATAAACC
>PMTT01000601.1:0-7081 GCA_003167275.1 Bryobacterales bacterium
TTGACAACCTGCCCCACAAAACACAAATCCACTGCCCCCAACTGATCTGATATTATTACCTCCATCTCCACACGATTCCATTCCCGATGTGTATGGCTGTTGCCCACGCTTTTAGCGGCCCAGACTGCGCCACCGGAGGTGCGGGTGAGCAGTCGGGCATATGTGCCGCCCTCTCCCTACGCGCTGCGCGTGGAGACCGGGTTGGTGGATGTGGGAGTAGTGGTGCGGGACGCGCAGGGGCGCGCGGCGGCAGGACTGAAACAGAGCGACTTCCAAGTACTGGACGAAGGCAAGGAGCGCGCCATCACGTCTTTCATGGTGGACACGCTTCGGTCGGGCGGGAAGGCCGTCGCTGTAGAGAAAGCCGCGCCGGAAAAGCCCGCGGCGGGATCCGAAGCGTCTTCAGGTGTCGCCAACACTGCCGCGCGGCCGCCGCGTTTCGTGGTGCTTTTCTTCGATGACGCCGATACCAACACCGGGGACCTGACGCACGCGCAGATCGCCGCGCGGCGCTTCGTGAAGGAGGCGCTGAGCCCGGGCGATCGGGTGGCGATCATAACGTCATCCTCCGCACAGTCGCTGGAATTCACCACCGATGTTGCCAAGATGGTGGAGACCATCGGCCGCCTGAAGGCGCACTTGCGCATTCCCGAGAGCGGGTTGGCGGCGTGCCCGCGGATCACGCCGTACCAGGCTTTCCTGATCTCGGCCAAGATGGATGGCATGGCGCTGAAAGCCGCAGTGGATGAGGCATATGCCTGCGCTGACTTGGATGCTCCGCCGACCCTTCAGACCCGAGGGATGCAAATGAATCCGATGGTTCAGACCATCAAGGGTCAGGCGGACCAGACCTGGGACCGGGTGCGCATCGTGTCGGAGAGCACGCTCGATTCGCTGGACGCGGCGGTGGAGCATCTGGTGAAGATGCCGGGAACGCGGATGTTGGTGCTGGTTTCGTCCGGGTTTCTGGCCGGCACGATGGAGCGGCATCAGGATCTGGTAGTGGACCATGCCCTGCGCGCGGGCGTGGTGATCAATGCGCTAGATGCCAAGGGGCTCTACTCGGAACCGCCGACACTTCCCCTCGGTGAGCTTCCGGTGCTGCCGGCGGCGAAGATGCCGGCCAGCACGTTCGTGTTCGCGCGCGCCTCCCTGAGCGGCCAGTTGGCCGAGTTAGCGGATCCCATGGCCACGTTCGCATCCAGTACGGGCGGTCTGTTCTTCCACAACAACAACGATCTGGACCTGGCGTTCCGGCAGATCGGCTTGGAGCCGGAGGTGACCTATCATCTCGGCTTTTCGCCCGGGGATGTGGCCACGGACGGCAAGTATCACAAGCTGAAGGTGCGGCTGGTGACGCCGAATAGCGGCGTGGTGCAGGCGCGGCCCGGGTATTTCGCGCCGGAACGTGGGGCGGCGGCGGAGAAGAAAGCGCCCGCCGAAGATACCCGGACGAAGTTGGATCGCGCGGTGATGAGCGAGGAGATTCTCGGCGGGTTTGGGGTGGCGGTGAGCGTGCAGGCGGGTCCGCCGGTGAGCGTGACGGCGAACGTGGATGTCACCAAGCTGCGGTTTGCGGCGCAGGACGGACGGCGGGTGCAGCACCTCACATTCGTGGCTGCGCTGGTGGATGCGCAAGGCAACGTGGCGGCGGCCAAGGAGGGGGCAATGGAGCTGGCGCCCACGGATGCCACCTTCGCCCGCCTGGCCCTCACAGGACTGAATGCCAAGCTGACGCTCGAAGCGCCCCCGGGGGCCTATCGGCTGCGGGAAGTGGTTCAGGAGGGCTTGGACGGCGGGATGGCCAGTGCCTTGCTGGCGGTCACGATTCCGGCGCGGTAACCGTGGCACAGGCATCCTTGCCTGTGTGAGCCTGAGCGCTACAAAGTAATCCTTTCTAGCGGTGCTTTTTAGCACCCTGATAAAAAAGCCCCTCAGCGCCAACGGGCAAGGAGACTTAAGATGAGAATCGTACCTCTTGGTGGGGCAGGTCTGGACCTGCCCGGGTGAAGACGGGGAGGGTAGGTCGGGGACCCCGGTCACGGGCCGTTCCGGCTGCCCCACTTCGAAAGCGGGCGAACCAACGATCACGGCCATGTCCGAAACGCAGGTGCAACTCGATCTATCGCAACGCATGCGGGAATCCGAGCGGCGCGCGCAACTTTGGCAGCGTCAGTACCGCCTGCTGTCGGAGAGCCTTCCCGACGCTGTCTACATCCAAAACGAATCTGGCGATCTGGTTTCGATCAATGCCGCCGGCGTGCGGCTGAGCGGCTTCGAGCGCGAGGAACTGCTTCGCATGAACATCCGGCAATTGCTGGCTCCCGAATCCTTCGCGCTGGTGATGAGCCTGCTGGAGCAGGCGATCTCGGGCGATGGATACTTCGCGGCCGAGGCTGAGATCTTGACTCGCGACGGATCGCATCAGAGAGTCGCGCTCGAAGGGAGCATCCTGCATGAGCCGGAGTGGCCCCTGATGGTCCAATACCTTGTCCGGAAGACCGTGTGCCAGGCCGGCCTGCTCGAAATGCGGCACAACGAAACCAGGTTTCGGCTGATGGCCAAGAACCTGACGGAGATGGTGCTGGCCTACGGCATGGATCGCCGCCTGACCTTCGCCAATACCGCGGCCGAGAATTTGACCGGCTACTCCATTGAGGAGTTGGAGCGCCGTCAGTTCATCTGCTGGGTGCACCCCGAAGACCGCGATCGCATGCTGGGCCATTGGGATCGGCTCTTCGAAGGAAAGTCCTTTTACGAAGAGGAATACCGGCTGGTGACCAAGGATGAGAGGGTGAAGTGGGTGGCCGCGTCCTGGGGACCCATCATGGACGATACCGGCCGCCAGGTGGGGGTTCAGGGCCGGGAACGCGACATCACCGACCGCCGCATGGCCGAGGAGACGCTGCGGCAGTCGGGAGAAAGCCTCCGTGTCAGCGAGGAGCGCTATCGAACCCTGTTCGAGGACTCTCCCTTTCCCTTGTGGGAAGAGGACTTCTCGCGCGTCAAGACGTACCTGGACGCTCTGGCCGCGCGGGGAGTGACGGATCTGCGAAAATATCTGACCGAGCACCGCGAAGCCCTGATGGAGTGCGTGCGGCGCATCCGCATCCTGGACGTCAACCGCGCAGCGCGCGACTTCTACGGCAGTACGGATAAAGCGGAACTGCTGGGCGATCTCAACCAGATTTTCGATGAGCCCGCCTATGAAATCTTCTGCGAGGAGATGGCCGTCCTGTCGGAAACCAACTCGATGTTCCGCGCCGAGTTCCAGACTCACACGCTCACGCGGGAGGAACGCTCCGTCGGCATGATCGTGTCGCTGGTGGAGACGCCCAACCGCGATTGGTCGCGGGCGATTGTCTCCTTTTTCGATATTACCGACCGGAAACGACTGGAGGAGCAGGTGCTCCAGTCGCAGAAACTGGAGAGCCTGGGACGCCTGGCGGGTGGCATTGCGCACGACTTCAACAATTTGCTGACGGTGATCAACGGCTATAGCGACCTGCTGCTAAATGGGCTGGACGCCGGGAATCCATTGCGTCACGGCCTGGCGGAGATCCACAATGCCGGAAGGCGTGGCGCCGAACTGACTCAGCAACTTCTCGCCTTCAGCCGCAAGCAGGTGGCGCAATTGCGTCCCTTGCATCTGAATGCGCTGGTCCAGGAGTCCCAGGGGATGCTGCATCGCGTCATCGGTGAGGACATCCGCCTGGTGGTTTCCCTGGACCCGCAGGTAGGAACTATCAAGGGGGACCGCGGCCAGATCCACCAGGTACTGATGAACCTGGTGGTGAACGGCCGGGAAGCCATGCCTCACGGCGGCACGCTGACCATTGAGACCAGGAGTGTGTACCTGGGACCCGGTCTTCAGGAAAGCAGGGACGCGGGGGCCAGGCCCTACGTACTGCTGCGAATCGGGGACACCGGGGTGGGGATGGATACGCGCACCAGGCAGCGCGTGTTCGAGCCTTTTTTCACGACCAAGCATATGAGCAAGGGGACGGGCCTGGGACTTTCCACGGTGTTCGGAATTGTGACGCAGAGTGGCGGGCATATCTCGGTGGCCAGCGAACCGGGCCGGGGCTCCATCTTCAGCGTCTACTTGCCGCACCTGATCGGTTCCGCGAAGCCCGAAGCCGCCGCCCGGCGCCGGGAAGAGGCGCCTAAGGGTTCGGGCGCCGTTCTGGTGGTGGAAGACCAACCGGAGGTGCGGAGCCTCACCTGCACAGTCCTGCGTGGGCTTGGTTACGAAGTGCTGGAAGCCGCGGACGGCAGCGAAGCACTCTCGATTGCCGCGCGGCACGGCCGGCCGATCCGCCTGTTGCTCAGCGATGTCATCATGCCGGGAATGAACGGTAAGGAGTTGGCCGCCCAACTGGTTGAGTCACAGCCCGCGATGAAGGTGCTCTATATGTCAGGTTATACTGACCGCATCATGAGCGAGACCGGAGTGCTGGATAACTCGGTCTGTTTTCTCCAGAAGCCCTTCACGCCGGACAAGCTGATCGACAGCGTGCAGAGGGTCCTGGCGGGATAGTAGAGACTCCGTCCTGGCGCCAGGAAAGTGACAGGTAACGCTATCCACCGCAGCGCACAGGCGGCGCCTTGGGACGGTGAAGCCTGGCACCAGAATTCGCATCGATCGATGCGGAAAACCCGGGATGCCTTGTTGAAAAACAAATGGGTTGGCGGATTGAAACCGCATCGATCGATGCGGGCGGCTATCGCCTCGTCCATCATCGGCCGCTTCGATCGAAGCGGCCGATCAGGAACTCCTTGCAGAAAACAAAAGACTTATCGGATGTTGGCCGCTTCGATCGAAGCGGCCAAGCCGAGCTGGGCGGACCGGGGAACTGCCCAACCGATCCTACACAACCCCATAATAAAGGTGCGACGGCCGAGAACCATGCTCCAGACAGTCGGATTCGGGGATAACTCCTTTTCTTTCAGATGCAAAATATATTTTGAAAGTGAGTGACCGGCCGAAATGCCGGGCGACCAACTGCGAGGAAGGCGGTGCCTTGGGACCGCAAAACCCGTCTCCAGCTCCTCCGTGGCGGGGTCTGAGCTAACATGGATCTCAGTTTGGGTTACTCAGGTATCTTGTGAAGCGATTTCCCTTTTTGGACTGGATGCGTGGGCTGGCGATCGTCATCATGATCCAGTGCCATACGTTCAACTCATTCGCGCGGATGGACCTGCGGGAAGGCGGGGCGTACCTGCTCTCGCAGTTTGTGGGCGGGATGGCGGCGCCGCTGTTCCTGTTCATGTCGGGGATGACGCTGGCGTTCCAGATGGACAGCCTGGATCGGCGCGAGCCGAGGCGGGGCCGGCGTTGGCTGGTTTCTCTGCGGCGCGCGGGCTACATCCTGGCAGTCGCGTTTGCGTTCCGTCTTGGCAACTTCGTGGCCAGCCTGCCCCATGCGGACGTCCATGACCTCACCAAGGTGGACATCCTGAACTCGATGGGCGTGGGCCTGATGGCGCTGTCAGTGGGGGCGGTGTTCGAGGCGAAGAGTCGCGCGCGTTTCGCGGCGGCGGCCGCACTGGCGATTGCCGCGGCTGCTCCGCTGATCTCCGGGTTCGATTGGGTGGGCGTGCCTGCGCTGATTCGCGAGTACGTGGCGCCGGCCAGCGATCCCGGGCATTTCGGTTTCTTCCCCTACGCGGCGTATATCGGGTTCGGAATGGCCGTGGGCGCGGTCGTGAAGTGCACCGCGGCGGAGCGCTTCGAACGGCTCATGCAGTGGTGTGTGATCGTCGGATTTGGGGCGGTGTTCGGGGGGCAGTATTTCGCCAACTTCCCATATTCCGTCTATCGCAATGCGAGTTTCTGGATCGATAGTCCGGCGCTGACCGTGATTCGCGGCGGCATTTCGATTTTGTTGTTGGCTGGGGCGTACCTCTGGACGGAGTATTGCGTAAGCCCCGGCTGGAGCTGGATGCAGTGCCTCGGGCGGAATTCGCTGATGGTTTACTGGGTCCACTTCTCGCTGGTCTATGGCGACCCGGCCAAGCGGCTGCAGCGGGCTTTGGGTATTACGCAGACTGCGTTTGCGACGGTGGGGGTGATCGTGCTGATGGTGGGGCTTTCGTCTGTATGGATCTGGTGGAAGGCGCGGAGGGCGGAGCGCTGGAAGGCTGGCACTACAGCGGCGGGCGGGCCGGTGCGGGCGCTCAAGGCGTATTGAAAAAGCGGCGAGACACTTCCGGTGTGGACAATCGACGACGTTCAATCGCCCGGTGGACCTTGCAGCTTACGGCGGACCTCTGTAAGGAATCGAACCGGATCAAGAATCCGCAACTCTGGGGCTTGATTCCGTAGACGCTCGCCATCGGGCGTGGAGACATCGGCAAGATCCAGAATATCCTTGTCCCGGCTCACGAGGTAGCTCGCTGTTGCGGCGATGGCCAGATTGATGTATGGCTCATCCTTGGGGTCCCGCTCGAAATGGAAGACGCGCGGGACTTTCGCAACGACCGCGGTTCGCACTTCGAGAGCCGCAAGGAATCGATCGACAATCTGATCCGTCAGGGCGGGAAACCGCTGCCGGATTCGTGGGCGTGTCAGCACGTCCTGAACTTCAGCCATGATTTCTCGGGACATAGCCAACTCGATCGCATCCAATTCAACCAGGAGAAGGCACGCACCCGCGGGGCTCTCGCGGCGCGCGGCCGCTTGTAGAAAGACCATGCAGTCGAATACCGCGCGGATCCTCGGGTGATTAACGCTCATCGATGCTACGTTGGCTTCGCTCCCGGTAGGATTCCTCGCGAGCAAGGGAGAAGAGGCGGTCTAGCTCTTCGTCAGCGATCCCACTGCCAGCCACCTGGTCACGGAACGGAGCCAGAATCTCACTTATGGATGGCCCACCAGTGACGTCCTTCGAAAGGACAGTCCGGATGTATGCATCCCGCGGAAGTCCGGCAGCCTGGGCCTTCTCGTCCACACGCCGCAAGAGGTCTTCGGGTAGGGGGAGTTCGATGGTTCGTGTCATATTGCGCCGGGTGTCCGACCATCATTGTGCCACGGATGGAAGCAGTGCCGCGTGCGAGGCGGGCGAGCAAGCTTTCGGCC
>PMTT01000601.1:7142-12228 GCA_003167275.1 Bryobacterales bacterium
AGGTCGACCGCCGTCAGCACGAGCGACTTCGCGGCCACCACCATGCCTTTGCGTCCGATGCTCATACCCGCGCAGGCCGAGGCTTGCCAACTGTGCGCCGGCACGCCTGGAACGAACGTGGCAGCGCCCAGTGCAGCCATCGGCACGGCCCAACTGACGTCGCCGGCATCGGTGGAAGCCGAGCCTGTGCCTTCGCTCGGAGCTTCGATCTTCTCCTGGCTGCCGATTTGCCGGGTGCGGTCGGGAAGCGTCTTGCGGATGGTCTCCGCGAACGCCTGCTCTTCCTTGGTGTAGGTCACGCCGCCTACAAGACGCATGTTCTTGTCCACCAACGCGGCCAAGGCGTCGTTGGGCAGCGTGTTGTAGGAGCTGTCGATAAACTCCATCTCCATACGGGTCTCGCTGGCCAGCGCACCAGCCTGCGCGCACTTGAGGATGCGCTCCCAAATGCCGTCGAGCGTGGGCATGCTGGGGTGCCGGGCGTAGAGGAACAACTCGGAATAGTCGGGGACGATGTTGGGCGCCGACCCACCGTTGGTGATGATGTAGTGGATGCGCGTGGAATCGGGCACATGCTCCCGCAGGAACTCGATGGAGTTGCCCATGATCATCAGTCCGTCCAGCGCGGAGCGGCCGGCATCGGGCGCGGCGGCCGCATGCGCGGGCTTGCCGTAGAAGCGGAACTTCGCGGAAATGATCGCTAGCGAGCTCTTCAGCGATGCGCCATTCTGATCGGACGGATGCCAGCTCAGCACGGTATCCACATCCTTGAAGGCGCCGGCGCGAATCATGTACAGCTTGCCGCCTCCGCCCTCCTCGGCGGGAGTTCCATAGAATCGGAGGGTGCCGGGAATCTTCTGGTCGGCCATCCATTCCTTGATCGTGATCGCGGCAAACAGCGAGGCCGCGCCCAACAGGTTATGGCCGCAGCCATGGCCGGGTCCGCCATTGACCAAGGGCTTCCGTTCCGGGACATCGTCCTGCGAAAGACCGGGCAAGGCATCGTACTCGCCCATGATCCCGATCACCGGCTTGCCTTGGCCCCAGGTGGCGGTGAACGCCGTCGGGATGCCGGCCACATTCTCCGACAGGCGAAATCCCGCCGCACGCAGCTCCGACTTCAGCAGTTCGGCGCTCTTGTTTTCTTTGTAGCCGACTTCGGCAAACTCCCAAACTTTTCGCGAGACCTCGCCAAAGTGGGCCGCCTGGGTGTCCATCTTCTGAAGGAGCGCGCTCTTGTCGTCGGCCACCAGGGCGCCGGCCGCGAGGAGGAGCAGCGACATCGTCCGCATATTCCGCATATAAGGATGAGGATAGCCGACTTGGCGCCTTGAGAGGGTTTGGCTCGCCCCCAATCAGAAAGCGAAAAAAACATTAGCCACAGATGAACACTGATGAACACAGATAAGAAGAAAACGAGTTATCGGTGTTTATCGGCGGCTCGCGACCTCGCGGCGACTCCTGCCCCCGGGCGTATAGTGTAGTTATGCGCTGGCGGCTCGGTCTCTGGATCGTGGGGGTCACGGTATTGACAGGCGCACAGCACGTTAGTTCGGTAAATGAGACCATCGACCTGGTGCGGACGGCGATTCGGGAGAAGCAGAAGGACGACCAGATCGCCAGGTCGCTGCACAAATGGAAACTGGCGGAAAGCCTGGACGAGCACACCATCGAGGAACTCCAGAGCGAAGGCGCCGGACCTAAGACGGTCGAGGAACTGGAGCGGCTGCGGCAGGCGTCCGCAGATTTCCCGAAGCCGGCGGAGCCTCCGCGGTTCGAGTCGCCTCCCGTCCCTTCTCCGGCGGAACAGAATCGCATTGTCAACGAGGCTCGGGCCATCGCGCTCGATTACACGGAGTCGCTGCCCGACTTTATCGCCACCGAGTCGGTCAAGCGGTACTCGGACGAACGAGGCGCCTGGCGATTGAAAGACACGCTCACCTTGAAGCTGAGCTACGTCGAGCGGCACGAAGAGTACCAGGTGCTGAACGTGAATGGCCACCCCTCGAAGCTCTCGTACGAGGAGATCGGAGGGACCATCACGGAGGGCGAATTTGGTAGTCTGCTGAGGGAGGTTTTCGAGCCCCGGTCGGCCGCGGAGTTGCACTGGGACCACTGGACTAACTTGCGCGGGCGGCCGGCGTGCGTCTACACCTTCCGCGTGAAGGTTGCGAATTCCCGGTACACCATGGCTTACGGCTATGGGGATGGGGGCGCGCGGCATACCATCAAGGCAGGCCAGCATGGATTGGTATATGCGGACCGCGACACTCACCAGATCGTTCGCATTACCTCGGAAGCGGATTCGATTCCGGATGACTTCCCGGTGCGGACTTCGACGACCTCGCTCGACTACGGCTTTGCGGACGTGGGGGGCCGTCAATATCTGCTGCCACTGCGCGCTTCGGTCCGGATGATCACGGTGTCGATGGATACCCGGAACGAGGTGGAGTTCCTTTCGTATAAGAAGTTCAGCGCGCAGTCGTCCATTACTTTCGAAGGGCCAGTGGAGAAGCCGCCCAAGCAGTAGCTCTTGTGCCCCAATGATGGCTTCGAGCCGCTAATCCGGCAGCCTCGGTTCCCGCTTCACGCAGGGCGTGATGCTGAATAGGTATCGCGCGATGGAGCTGTCGGCAAATCTGGCTACCGGAAGCGAACTGGAGGCCGATGATCCGTCGCCATACGAGAACTGACCAGGCGCGGTGGGAGCAAAACTCATGTTGACGGTGGCCGTACCCGGACGCGGGTTGGTACGGGAGACCTGCTGCCAGACACCGAACGACAAAGCCTCGACGGCATCCGGGTTGGTGGTGATGACCTCCCACACTGCCTCAGCCGTCCCGTTCAAGACAGGCAACTCAGCCAGCCCCGTGGCATTCCCGTTCACCCTGATGGTGGGAGGCGGCGCCTCCGGGGAGACGTAGCCAACAAACGACTCGCCCGGAACCAGGACAGCGTACGAGGCCGTGCTGGTTGGGGCTGGCGGAGCCGGAGTAGGCGCGGACATGTCGGTGAGACTGGTGGTGGAAACGAAGATCCGGACACCCGCCGGTACATGATGGAACACCGCCTTGAGGCGGGTGCCGTAGTCGGCCAGGCCAGCGACGTGGCCCCCGCCTGTAAACGACGGGAAGGTGAAGCCCGACTCGGAACTGTAGATCGCGCCGGGAATGTTCTGACCGGTGCTGGATTGCCCGTTTGACATGAGAGTGGGAACCACGCGGGTCTTGAACGCGGCAGGGAAGTATTCGCCGAATCGCAGCATGGCGACCGGCACCGGGCTTGTGCTGCTGCCGCACTGGCTGAAGGCGGTAGTGCCGGAGTTGTCCGTGTCAGTGGTATTGCGGACTGCGGTGTTCAAGCCAGCTTGTGGGATCCCTGCGAGCACGACGGGGTTCTGGACCAAAGTAGAGCCGCTGATCGCAACGGATGCAATGGTCTGCAAGCCAGCGCCGCTAAAGGATGTGCCGGCCGCGTTGTCGCGAATGTTGGTGATGCGGAAGATGCGCGAAGATCCGGGCGAGGGTGGCAGCATCGGAATGCCGTGGAAGGTAATCTGATTGGCGCTGGCAGAGCCAAAGAAGACGTTTGGCGGCGGCACTGTGAGCGAAGTTGGCGAACTGCTGGGAATCGGCACACCGCTTGAGATCTGAGCGTATTCGAGGCATCCACCTGGTCCCGCGCCCTGCGCGGACATGCAGGGATTCAGCGGCGCCGCTGGTCCATAGCCTGGGACGGGAGTTGGGAGACCGGACCCTGGTTCATCAATCAGTAACATGCCTTCGGAAAGGCCGCTCCCCGGGTCGATGACGCGGCTGGTCACATTCGTCGAGAGACTGAGCGTGAAGTCGGCCGTCGGAATCACTGAGCCTGCGGCAAGTATCTGACCACCAGTACAAGTCAGCACCATGTCGGCGATCAGTTCCGTCATACCTTCGAATCGCACGGTCACTAGGGCCTTTGCGGGACTGTTGACACATGACATCGAGGTAGACGATGCCTGCCGCGGGGAAATGGAAGCGGAGGCCGGGGACGGGTTCTGATCTCCGGGAGTTGACGCTGCCAGGACGCCAGGAGACGGTCGGAAAGAAACCAAGAAACACGCTGCACATACCAACCCCACGATTGTGGTGAGAATCCTCTTCATGTAACCTCCCCGTGATCGGCACATGCCTGAGACCGTCAGATACAGTGTAGGCCCTTTGGGTGGGCAGGTCGGTGACCTGCCCCACGGTAGAATCGATTGTGAACCGCGATTGGAATCCCGACCTCTATCAGTCCAGCCATTCCTTCGTCTGGGAATATGGACGCGACGTGATCGGCCTGCTCGCACCGCAACCTGGCGAGCGGATCCTGGATGTGGGCTGCGGCACGGGGCAGCTTACCGCCGAGATCGCGCGCGCCGGGGCCGATGTCACCGGGGTCGACCAGTCGGCCGCCATGATCGCGCAAGCTCGCCACAATTTCCCTGACCTGCGGTTCGAGGTCCAGGATGTCTGCAGCCTGCCCTACCGCGAGGAGTTCGATGCGGTCTTCTCCAATGCGGCGCTGCATTGGGTGACACGTGCCGACGATGCCGCGGCCGCCATGGCCGGCGCGCTCAAACCTGGCGGACGGCTGGCCGTGGAATTCGGAGGGCGCGGGAATATCCGCGCGCTGCTCGAAGCGCTGCGGCTGGCTTTGAAATCGCGGCGCGGCTCCGCGTCGGAACAGGTCAACCCGTGGTACTTCCCCAGCGTCGGCGAATACGCGGCTCTGCTGGAGCGCCACGGCCTGGAGGTGACGTTCGCCGTGCTCTTCGACCGCCCGACCGCGCTTGAAGGAGGCAGCCAGGGCCTGGCCAACTGGTTCGCCATGTTCGGAACTCCCCTCGCCGAAGAGCTGCGGCAACCGGAATTCGTCNNCCTGCGGGTGGTTGCCCGCAAGGTTCCTCCCGAATAGACCACAAAAGTTGCGTGAACGCCTTTCGAGACGTTGAAGTCAGCGGTCAGCGGTCAGCTTAAGCAGTGGTCGACCATGCTTATGTGCAAAGCTGGCCGCTGATTGCTGTCCGCTGACAGCTCTCTCACGCCACCCTTACCGTCTT
>PMTT01000812.1:0-19967 GCA_003167275.1 Bryobacterales bacterium
AACAGGATCTGAGCCTTGGGTGCTTGTTCCTTCACCAGCTTTGCGTAAGGTGCCCACATATCCATGCAGATGACCTCGAGCGTGTTGCAGCGCCGGCGCCCCATTTCTTCGGTGAAGAACGGCCTGACGGCCTCCTCGGTCCGGTCATCACCCACCCACAGGAGAACTCGCCGTTCCAGATCGTAAACCACCGTGAGATAGACTTGACCCTTGCGTCGGCTCACCTCATCGATCCCAATCACATGCACCGGCGGTCGCGACCGGTTTTTCAACCCGTACTGAACCGCTCGCTTCACAATCGTAGACACGCTCTTCCAATTCAGTCCATACTGGCGTGCCGTTCCCTGCCAACTCAACTCCCGCGCCAACGTGGCCACCGCATTGGATAGGGCTGTGGTCACCCGCGCCCAGGGCTCTGCCCAGGGAAAGTCCTCCACCCGCACCCCGCATCGGGGCCACTCCACCCGGCGCGGGCAGTAGCGCAGCTTCAAGGGCAGCTTCCGCATCGACAAGTCACGCCACTCCCGCTCCTTGCGGATGTCGTGCACCTCCAGGCATCGCTGCCGGCAAACCCCGCAACGCAAAAGCCGCTTGCCCAGCCGGTCGATCTGTACCACCATGTGCTCGTCGGCCTCTTGCACCTTGGTCACGGTGTGGGCTTTCAAGCGCAACTGTTTTCTGATAACGTTTCTATGAGCACCTCGTTCGGTCCTTTCGTGATCCTTTGGTCAGGAATCTACGAAGATAAACCGATGCGGGGTGCTTCTCCAACCCCGTCAATCCACAACCTGATGCATCCAAAGGGGCTCAACTGCCATTACACTTTTGGGACAGAAGCCGTTTTTTGCGTTTCGATTTCGATCTCGCCGGTCGGGGTTATGTCCTCCGGGCGCAGTTTCACCACGTCACCTATTCGGAGTGCCGATTCCTTGAGGATTAGAATGGCTAGGACCGTATCGGAAATGGCTCTAACCATCTTGTGAATTTTCGGAAACGTCGGCTCAATGCTGTCCAAAGTGTCGGTCCACTCTTTCGGTGTGAACGGATTGATGACGGAGTCCGGTACTATAATCTTCGTGAGCTTGGATGCCGGGTTCTTTAAGATCCACTCCCTGTCAACGGCGTGGTTGAAAAAGATCGTGAGGTTCTGCTGGTAACGCTGCTTGCCGCCTTGAGTCTTCTTTTTGTGGTCAACGATCTTTCCGTTTCTGTATGTCGGTCTGCCTTTCCACGCGCTCCTGAACTCGTCAAGATGGTCCACGGTGATTTGTTTCAGGAGGACCAGTCCGTTTTGGAGGCAGAACGCCTTTAGGGGTGTAAGGACGTCCCGGTACTTCCGCACCTGGTCCTGTTCGTCGTCGGCTTTGCGTCCGTTCCGTTCTCGAAAGGCCGTGACCGAATCTGATTCACCGCCGATGTCTGTTCTTGCCGGGATATCGGTGCGCTTCGTCGCGAGGAATTTGTTTATGGCGTCTTCAACGGTGATGTCCCTCAAGACCGGTTCGCCGCGAAGGTACGGTTCGATCATCGCATTGAGCTTGATCCGCCCGTGCTCCCAATTGCGGGTGTCGAGAGAACCACGCATGACGATCTTCTCACCAGATGGCGTGGTCAGAAAACCATCCATGTGGACGGGACAGGTACAGTCCTTATGCTTGCGGGGTTCTGGATACTTCTTCTTTTTGGCGTACTTGCAGCGTGCTTCGTGCCGCCGATAGGCCGTGACCATGCCTTAATTGTGCCACACGCTAGAAACACGTGAGATTCTACTGGCCGTAAATGACTGATTTTAAGGGGGAAATAATGGCGGAGAGGGGGGGATTCGAACCCCCGGTAGAGCTTTTGACCCTACGACGGTTTAGCAAACCGCTGCTTTCGACCACTCAGCCACCTCTCCGGAGGTGAAACGATCTGTAAAAGAATCGTACCACATTTGGCGCCGTCAACGGCTTGGTGTTACGAGTCGGGGCTGGATGGAGGCTTGACTGCGAGCCGGCGCTCCGGACGGCAGGACCCGTTGGAAAAACGGGTCCGCAGGATGAAATCCTGCCCACTGCTCCGTGCGATGCTGGGGGTATGCAAGGTTTTGGGTCCAGCCGGCCTGCGTTGGTGGTGGTCGACGTCCAAAGGGCCATCGACCACCCCGATTGGGCACGCTATGGGCCGCGGAATCATCCGGAGGCCGAACGGAATATTGCCCTGCTCCTGGAAGCTTGGCGCCGGGGCGGGCTTCCGGTCTACCACGTCCGGCACGATTCGCGGATGCCGGGCTCTACCTACCGGCCGGGGCAGGAAGGAAACCAGTTCAAACCGGAAGCCCAACCACTTCCTGGCGAAACGGTCATCGTCAAGCAAACCAACAGCGCGTTCATCGGGACCGGATTCGAGGAAACTCTGCGACAGGCGGGGCACAACGCGCTGGTGATCGCGGGGGTGATCACCAACAACTCGGTGGAGGCGACCGTTCGCATGGCTGGGAATCTCGGGTTCGAAACGTATCTGGTGGAGGATGCGTGTTTCACATACGCGCGCCCCGATTGGACGGGGCGCGTGCGGTCGGCCGAGGAGGTACATGCGATGTCGCTCGCCAATCTCGACGGGGAGTATTGCACCGTGCTGACCACCGGCGAAACGCTCGGGCGGGTGGCGGCGTTATTGCCCGGCGGCCTTGAGCCTCCAGAAGTCCGGGTCGGCTGACGCGAATCCGTCGGAAACATAGCTCAGGCGAGGCTCCACGCGGAACATCAGGTGCTCGCGGCTGAGCTCCGAGTCTGGCGCGACTTTGGTTCGGGTCTTGGAGTGCGCCTCGGCAATCCCTTCGGCGTAGACCGGCGTCGCCGCGACACCCTCGTCGAACGATTTGAGCGAGGTAACCGGCGCCAGGAAGATATACGTGCCCGATGCGTCGCCCGAAATCACTTCGTAGGCGAGATCGGGACGGTCCAGGTTGACGCTATCCTGGCTCGCCCGCCTCAACCTTACCAATTCTCCATAGTCGGCTTCGGTTCCCGCGCGAATCCGATAGATCGAAACGATGAAGTAGCGCGCTCTGGGAAACAGGCGGATGGCCTGGTCGGGCCGATAGCTCCAACCCGGCTGGTAGGTGGCGATCATGGTTCTGGAGGGAGCAAGGACATCGTCGTGGAGGTTGGGTCCCTCGCCGTCGTGGCGAAGAGGCGTGACGGCGGTCAGCCGCTGGTCCAGGTCTTCAAGGCTGGCGAAGTTCAGGTGGATCTCGACCAGCCACGTCTCGGGTTGCCCGGTCATGGCCGTCAGGCCCACGACATCCACGGCCGCTTTGGCATCGGCATACGGGCGGATGGTCTTACCGCTGATCCCCGGTTTGCGGGTCAGTTGAATGATGGGCGGCGGATCGGTCGGTCCCTGGGCCAACGCGCAAGAGGCCAGTATCCCCGCGAACAGTAGTGTTCTCATAGTTCTGCTACTACGGCAGACGTCCACGCGAGCCGGATCGTTGATAGTAGAATCGGAGGACATGCGGATTCCGATTCTCGCTCTTCTGGCGCTCGTGGGGGCGCCGCTTTATGCCCAGAAAAACGCAGATGCGAACACGGTTCGCCTGCGCGTGGACGCTACGGATGCGCCGCGGCGGCTGTTCCACGTGCAGATGACCATGCCCGCCAAGGCCGGCCCCATGACGCTGCTCTATCCGCAATGGATTCCCGGCGAGCATGGGCCTACGGGTCCGATTGTCAACCTGGTGGGGCTGAAGGTGCAGGGCGGCGGGCAAACCATCGCCTGGAAGCGCGACAGCGACAATATGTTCGCCTTTCATCTGAATGTGCCGGCGGGCGTGTCGTCGCTGGAGGTGGCTTTCGATTTCATCTCGCCGCCGGAGTCGGAGGGCTTCTCATCGGGGAGCTCGGCGACCAGCGAACTGGCGGTCCTCAACTGGAACCAACTGATCCTCTATCCGCAGGGGGTCCAGGCGGACGACCTGCAGTACCAGGCGACCCTCAAGGTCCCGAATGCCTGGCGGTATGGAACCGCCCTGCCCATTCAGCGGGAATCGGGCAACACCATCGAGTTTCAACCGTCGGCTCTGACCACGCTGATCGATTCGCCGTTGTCTACCGGGGCGCACTATAAGACGATCGACCTGGGCACCGACCACGGCATCCCGCACTTTCTGCACCTGGCGGCCGATAGCGACCGGGCGCTCGAAGTCAGCCCGGAGATCGTGAACCAGTACAAGAACCTGGTGGTGGAGGCGGGCGCGCTATTCGGTTCGCGCCACTATCGCGGGTATCATTTCCTCTTCACGTTGAGCGACCATGTGGCGCACTTCGGATTGGAGCACCACGAATCCAGCGACGACCGTTACAGCGAGCGCACCCTCATCGACCCCGAACCGCAGAAGGCCTTCGGTTTCCTGTTGCCGCACGAGTTCGTGCACTCCTGGAATGGAAAGTATCGGCGGCCCAGCGGGCTGATCTCCGGGGGGCACGACGGCGGTTACGACACGCCGATGAAGGGCGACCTGCTGTGGGTGTATGAGGGACTGACGGAGTACCTGGGTGAGGTGCTAACGCCGCGGAGCGGTCTGTGGAGCCCGGAAGACTACCGGGAATCGCTGGCCGGGACGGCGGCGGAACTCGATACCAAATTCGGGCGCACCTGGAGACCGCTGGAAGACACCGCCATCGCTGCCCAGATTCTGTACGAAGCGGGCGACGACTATGCGAGCTACCGCCGCAGCGTGGACTATTACCCGGAGGGCACGCTCATCTGGCTGGAAGCCGACGTGCTGATCCGCCAACTGAGCAAGGGCACCAAATCGATCGACGATTTCTGCCGGGCGTTTCATGGAGGCGCGAGCGGCGCCATCGCGTTTAAGCCCTACAACTTTGAGGACGTGGTGGCGGGGCTGAACGCCATCCAGCCGTACGATTGGGCGGGCTTCCTGAATCAACGGCTGCACTCGACGGACGCGCACGCGCCGCTCGGGGGCATCGAACACTCGGGTTGGAAGCTGGTCTACGATGGCGTGCGCTCGGACTTCTGGAAGGCGGTGGAAGAGGACAAGAAATGGGTGGATTTGACCTATTCCATCGGGATGAAGGTCAAACAGGAGGACGGGACAATCGTGGATGTGGCGTATGGCGGGGCGGCCCAGAAGGCGGGAGTGCCGCCATCCGTGAAGCTGATTGCGGTGAACAATCGGCAGTTCAATCCTACGGTGCTGCGGGAAGCGGTGATGAAGACAGCCACGGACAACAAGCCGCTGGAACTGCTGATTAGGACGGGCGAATATTACGAAGTGCACCGCGTGGATTATCACGGCGGAGAGCGATACCCGCATTTGGTGCGCGATGCGGCATTGCCGGATTTGTTGACGGAGATCATCAAGCCGAAGGGGAAGAAGTAGGCGAGGGCGCTCCGAAGTGAAGTGCGGTGTTCATTTCTTACCCGGGAGCGAGGGCCTTTAGCTGGAGGAGGTTGCGTCATGAGGATGATCCAGTTCGGGTTGGTTGTCATCGCTGAACTAATCTGTGCCGTGCCAGAAGTTTCCGCTCAGAGTGGAACGTCAGGCATATTCATTAGCCAGGTGTATGGAGGTGGCGGGAATTCCGGAGCCACGTTGCGCAACGATTTCGTCGAGCTCTTCAATCGTGGCACTCAAGCAGTCACGATCACCGGCTGGTCTGTGCAGTACGCCGCGGCAACAGGAACCAGTTGGGAGCATACACCGCTCAACGGCGTCATTCAGCCCGGACAGTACTATTTGATTCAGGAAGCACAAGGCAATGGTGGATCGGTCTCGCTGCCCACTCCCGACGTTTCCGATAGCATCAACCTGAGTGCCACTGACGGAAAAATTGCCCTGGTGAGCAATTCGACTCTGTTAAGCGGGGCGGCTCCGTCGGGATCGCAGATAGTCGATTTCGTTGGGTACGGTAGCGCAAACGCGGCCGAGGGCAGTCCCGTTGCGGCTCTCACCAACACTACCGCCGCCAGTCGGCAATCCGGCGGCTGTACCGATACAAATAACAACCGAGCCGATTTCAACGTGGGTTCGCCGGCTCCCCGGAACAGCCATTCGGCGTTGAATCTCTGTTCGCCTCCACCTGCGCCAGCACCGACCATCAACTCGATTTCGCCTGGGACTCCAACGGCGAGCGGGAGCAACCAGGCGGTGACGGTGTTCGGCAGCCAGTTCCAGAGCGGGTTGACGGTGACGGTGTTCTTCCCGAACGGCAGCGGGCCGACGACGCTGAGCGGCACACAGATTCAAGGAGTGGCGGCGACCTCGTTCCAGATGATCATTACCCTAAGCCTGCCGGGCACTTTTGCTATCCGAGTCAATAACCCCGATGGCGGCCAGTCCAGTACGTTCAACTTCAACGTGAATGCGGCCACCTCAGTGCCAACCATTGATCCCAACCGGGCTGCGCTGAACTCGGCCAGTTTCTCTTCAGGCAAGCCCGTGGCTCCCGGATCGCTCGTTTCCATCTTCGGAACGAATTTCGCGTCGGGCAACACACTGGCGACCTCGATCCCTCTCCCAGCCTCGTTAGCCAACGTCAGCATCACATTCAACGGTGTTGCGGCCCCTGTTTCCGGGGTTTTCCACGACCCCGTCAACGGCGACCAAATTAATGCTCAAGTTCCATGGGCAGTGCTGCCAGCGTCATCAACAGGAGCCACGCTGCAGGTGGCTGTAACGAGCAACGGGCAAGTCTCGTCTCCTCAGCCCGTGTCGATCGCCCCGGTCTCGCCAGGAGTTTTTGCTATCCAACTCAGTGGCGGCCAAGTGGTAGGGTCGGGCTTTGGACAGGCAATCGCCTACGGCAACGGCGATGGAAGCATAGCAGCCCCGGCGGGTGCGATTACCGGGCTGACAACGCATCCCGCGAAGATCAGCGACCCTGCCACGCTGGTGATTCTTGCCACTGGGTTAGGGCCGGTCGATACTACCGTAAAGGATGGAGACATCCCATCGGTAATCACCTCGAAGACTCTCACGACACTTACGGTCACAATTGGTGGCGTGCCGGCCCAAGTGGTCTTCTCCGGCTTGGTGGGCCGAGACAATACTGGCAAGGCACTCGGATTCGTCGGCGTCTACCAGATCAACGTAGTCATCTCTGCCGGTACGCCGACAGGCGATGCTGTGCCGCTGCACACGTGTCCAAGACAGCAGTTACACTGAGCGAGCGTAGCTGTTAGTCCTGAAATAGGAGGCTTCGCACGCCACCGGCCTTCTCTTGCCCTATTGCGGTGGGGCAGGCCCTCCTGTCAACGTAGCGAAGGTGAACCAGACGCTCATCTCGGTTCCATCACCGCCTCAAGGAGGGCATTGCTTATGCTACAGGCTGCCAGCCTGTTCAATCAACTGCTGCAACATTTTTCCAGGACGGAGTTCGGCTCGCTGGTCAAGAAGCACCAGGCTGAACGCGCCGCCAAGGGTTTCGCCTGCTGGGCTCAGTTCGTGGCCATGACGTTCTGCCAATCGGGCCCGCTGCCTGGCGTGCTGGTGTAGAGGTGTCTATGCGGCGGGCCTTGGCATTCGCCCTCTTCGTATCAGTCCTCCCTGTCTCCGCGGCGGACATCTCCGGCATCTGGCTAGGCAGTCTGACCGGTGGCCGCCGCAATCAGATCCAGGACTTCGCCTTCCAATTCGTACAGAAAGGGACGACACTCACCGGGAAGCTCTACCTGGATTACGGCAGCACCCCGATTCTCAAAGGCACGATCGATGGCGACCAGATCTCGTTCCAGGTAGTCGCGCGCGAACAGAACGGCAACGAGATCAACCAGGCCGTGTTGCACTTCACCGGCACGCTGAAGGACGGCGAAATCGAAATCAACCGCGAGCGCGAAGACCTCCGCAACGCCGGCAACTCCGGCTCTTCGGTCAGCCGCCCCGGCAAGCAAACCTTCCGCCTCAAGCGCCTGCCGTAGGGTCTGCTTTAGCTTGCCCAAGCTTCGGCAAGCTAAAGCATACCCCACTACCCCATAGCCGCGTCCTGAAACACCCGCCTCATTTCGGAATCGTCGGAGTTCTTCAACCCCACGCGCTGGATCATCAGAATCAGCGCCACGCCTTTCACCGGATCCATCCATGCCTGCGTGCCCCAGGCGCCACCATGGCCGAACGTCCCGGGGGAAAGCATGGCAGTGACTCCCTGCGGCTCGCGCACGATCCCAATCGTCAATCCCCACCCTGAACCGGGCAGGAAGCCGGCCTTTAAATCGCCGGTCTGGATGGAAGTCATCTGCTTCACCGCGGCGGCGGAGAGATAGCGCCGGCCTTTCCACTCGCCTCCGTTCAGCATCATGCGGGCGAACAGCGAATAGTCGTCCGCGGTGGAATACAGGCCGCCGTTGCCGAGCGATGGGCGGTCGCGGCGAAGGATGTAGTCCTTCCTGAAGTGGGCCGTCGTGACCTCCACCAGCCGGTTGCCCTCCTGCTGGCACGGTGTGACGATGCGCGGAAGCTGTCGCTCGGTGGGATAGAAGGTGGTGCTTTTCATCCCGATGGGCGCGAACAGCCGGCGCTCCAGGAATTCGGAGAACGGCATCCCGCTGACCACCTCCACCACGCGGCACAGGCTGTTGATCCCGGATTGGCAGTACTTCCACGCGCTGCCCGGCGGAAACCCCACAGGCTTGGAAGCAAACGCCTCCATCAGG
The DNA here is from genome assembly GCA_003167275.1 of Bryobacterales bacterium. Classification (GTDB taxonomy): domain Bacteria; phylum Acidobacteriota; class Terriglobia; order Bryobacterales; family Bryobacteraceae; genus JAIQFL01. Next base: position 8,659 of record PMTT01000812.1, read on the forward strand.
TCTTCGAGCTTCTTCGCGGCCTCGCTTTCCTGCGTCGTGGCCTCGCCCATGCCCGAGGTGTGCGTCATCAGGTGCTTCAAGGTGATCTCCGCGGGACGGCCATCGGCCAACTGGAGCTTGCCGAGTGCCGGAATGAATTTGGCCACCGGGTCGTCAATGGACAGCTTGCCTGCGTCCTGGAGCATCATCACGGCGCTGCCGGTGATCGGCTTGCTCATGGAGGCGATGGCGAAGATCGCGTCCTTCCGCATGGGGACGCGCTGGTTGACGTCGGCGTGGCCCTGCGCAGCGAAGTGCGTGATGCCCGTTCGGGAAGCGACCAGCGTTACCACGCCGGGGATCTCGTGGCCGTCAATGAGAGTTTGGAGCCCGTCCTGGATCGAGCGGGTCCTTCCGACGGTAGTCGCCCGCAGCGCCCGAGACGCGGCGGGAAGTGCCAGTGCAGTCAGAAAGTGTCGGCGGGAAAGCATGCGGCAATTGTAACTCGATGTGGCATTCTTGCCTGTGTTGGTTTTTCTTGCCCCACCTACACAGGCAAGAATGCCTGTGCCACGGAAGGCCGGGCAAGCTAAAGCATACCCCACCTGTTAGATTAGAAGTTGCCGAACTTGCCGGGCAAGATTCTCATCGTCACCGGGTCCACGGGAATTGGGGCGGCTACCGCGCTGCGGGCGGCCGCCGAGGGTGCGCGCTTGCTGATCGCAACGGGCGATCCTGCGTCCGGTTGGGAACTCGCTCGCGATACAGGCGCCGAGGTCTGGGTGGGAGATCTCACGCGAGCCGATTCCGCCGGGAGTGTGCTGGCGCAGTGCCTCTCGAAATTCGGCCGCGTGGGCGCACTGTTCAATGTCGCTGGCCTGAGCGGCCGCCGCTTTGGAGATGGGCCGGCCGATCGAAGTCCGGGCTGAATTATTGGAATTGATTCGAAAGAAGCAGCCGCTTACCGCAGGCATGATCGACGCCCAAGACGTCGCGAGTGCCGCGATCTTCCTGCTCAGTGAAGAGGCGCGGTCCATCACCGGAGAGGTGCTGGCGGTGGATGCCGGGTGGAAGGTCAGCGGAGCTTGAAAGGGAGAGACTGCTCATGGTGGTACTAGGAATCGATATTGGAGGCTCGCTGATTCGGGCGGGAATGGTGGACAGCGACGGCGCAATATTGGCCTCCCGGACCATTGCCACGCCCAACGACCTGGATGGGTTTGTGCCGTCGCTGCAGGACGCCATTCGCTGGCTGCTTGAGGCTACCGAACTTCCCGGCGGCGTGGGTATCGGATGCAAAGGGACCATAAACCCGGACACCACCCAGGTAGAGATTCTGAGGGGGCCGCTGCATTTCCTGGAGGGGCTGCGTCTCGCCGATCTGGTTGGGCTGCCCGTCAATGTGCCGGTCTTCGCGGACAACGATGCGCGGGTCGCCATGGCCGGCGAGATGGTCTGGGGCGCGGCCAAGGGGCACGACAATGTCCTGATGCTGATTTTGGGAACCGGGGTGGGCGGGGCGGTCATCGCCAACGGCCACCTGTTGCGTGGCCATTCCGGCGTCGCGGGCCATCTGGGGCACATCACCATCGACCCGGATGGGCCTCTGTGCGCCTGTGGCAATCGAGGCTGCCTGGAGACGGTTTTTTCGGCGCGAGCCATTGAGGGTGAAGCCTGGGCTGCCGTGCATCGGGGATGCTCCTCTACACTGACCCGGCTGTTTCGTGAGCAACCTCAGTTGGCCACCTGCCGCACCATCTTCCAGGCCGCGAGCGAGGGCGATGCGCTGTCGATGGCCATCGTCTCGAAGGCGATTCGGGGGCTGGGAGCGGGCATTGCGGGTCTGCTGCACGTGTTCGATCCGGAACTGGTGATCATCGGAGGGAAGGTGGCCGATGCCGGCGACGAACTGCTGGTCCCCCTGCAAGAGGAGGTGTGGAGCCGCTCGCGTGGGCTGCTGGGCCGCGAAGTGCCCCTGGTGGAGCAGCAGGTTGCCGACAAATCGGGAATCGTGGGTGCGGCCGGGCTGGCGATGGCGCCGCGCGGGTAGCCGGCGCCGTTCCCCGTGCTCTCCCCGATGGCTTAGCGCCGACGGCCTCGCCCGCCGGCTGGGATCGCCCGCTAGATGCGCGTGGCCCGGCCGCCCGGAACCACGGGGGGAACGCAGGAATGGGCGGCTAACCAGCCGGTGATGGCTTTTTTTTCGGCCAGGGCCTTCTCGAGGGACGCCTTCGCTCTGGGGCTCCCTTCTGCGTTCTTCAATAGTCTTCGTACCTTCGCTTCCAATTCGCCAATCCTTCGCTGTTTCTGCGCGCACGGCCCACAACAAGGCAGTACGGTTCTTTTTCGCGGCATCGCTGTACGATTTATAACAAATCTGAAGCAAAATCTGGTAGGATTTTGTAAAAGGATCTGGCCAGCGGGGAAATGAGACGAACCTCCGACGTCTCAGCCGCTGGCCTTCCTGGCGAGCCCTCCCCGTGCACCACGCCGTCCTCATTTTCAGCGCTATCCAGTAAGTGGGGTATGCTTTAGCTTGCCCTGAGTTGTTCGGCAAACTGGATACTGGTGGAGCCTATGAAACTGGTCGTGGTTCTTTTCCTGGCAGGGGTCGCATGCGCCCAAACATGGGTCAGCCAGCAGAGCGGGACGAAGGCTTCCCTACGCGGTGTTAGCGCCGTGAGTGTCAAAGTAGCCTGGGCGAGCGGCTCAGGCGGCACGTACCTGAAGACCACGGACGGCGGTGCCACCTGGACCGCAGCCAAGGTGCCGGGCACCGAGGGGTTGGATTTCCGCGACATCCAGGCGGTGGATCCACAAACGGTCTACCTGCTGAGCAGCGGGGCGGGGGACAAGTCCCGAATCTACAAGACCACCGATGGCGGCGGGCAGTGGAAGCTGCAGTTTACCAATCCCGATCCCAAAGGCTTCTTCGATGCCATGGCGTTCTGGGACGCCACTCATGGCATCGCGGTGGGAGACCCGGTGGATGGACACTTCGTGGTCCTGATCACCGCCGATGGGGGCGAACATTGGGACCGCCGCCCCACACCGCCGGCCTTACCCAACGAGGGCGCCTTTGCGGCCAGTGGGACGTGCCTGGTCACGATGGGGAAGCGCGACGCCTGGTTCGCCACGGGCGGCCCCGGCGCCGCGCGGGTCTTTCATTCAGGGGACCGGGGAGAGACCTGGACCATCGCATCCACCCCGATCCGGAACGACGGATCGGCCGCCGGTGTTTTCTCGCTGGCATTTTCGGATTCGCGCCACGGCATCGCCGTCGGCGGCGACTATTCGAAGCCCGAGAGCGCGGAGCGCAACGTTGCCGTGACTTCAGATGGTGGGCGGACGTGGACCGAGCCGCCGGGACATCCGAAGGGCTTCCGTTCGGCAGTGGTGTATCTGCCCGGTCGAAAGGTGTGGATCGGCGTGGGAACGTCGGGCTCCGACATTTCTTCGGATGATGGAAAGACTTGGAAGCCCTTCGACAGCGGTGCGTACAACGCCACCAGTTTCGTCTCCGGCAAGGCGGGTTGGGCGGTGGGTCCGGGTGGCCGAGTGGCGGTCTTCCAGTTCCCGTAGGTATGCTTTAGCTTGCCCAGTCGGCTCCGGGGATTCTCATCGCCAAACCACGTGCCTTCATCCGCCCGAAGCCACATTCAAAAACACAGGCAAGGATGCCCGTGTTACGGCGCATCCGGGGCCTTCGCGTTCGCGTTTCCATTCAGGAAGCGGTCGAACCAGTAGCACTGCCAGTTCAGGCTCTCCACCAGGTGCTTGGGCTCCCCGGTGCGCGTCAAGTTGTGATTCTCCCTTGGGAAAATCGCCAGCTCCGCGTTCACTCCGTAATGCCGCAACGCCCGGAACCACTGTTCCCCCTGCTCCAGGGGCACACGATAGTCGTTGTCCGAATGCAGCACCAGGGTCGGCGTCTTCACGTTCTTCGCATACTTCAGCGGAGAGGCATCCCAATACTGATCGAGATTGTCGAATAGGAATCCCTTGAAATCGTCCTCATGCCCGTAGGCGCCATCGCGCGTGCCGTCGTCGCTAACAAAGTTAGAGATACCGCGCAGCGTCACGGCAGCCTTGAACCGCGTGGTGTGTCCCAGAATCCAGTTGGTCATGTAACCGCCATAGCTGCCGCCGGTCACACCCAGCTTGTCGGCATCGATCCAGGGATTCTGTTTGAGCGCGGCATCTATCCCGGACATCACGTCCTGGTAGTCCATGCCACCCCAGTTGTTCACGATCCCGCGCTCAAACTTCTGGCCGTAGCCCGTGGAACCGCGCGGATTGCAGAAAAAGACCGCCCAGCCCTTGGCCGCATAGACTTGAAACTCGTGAAACCAATCCACGCCGTATTGGCCGGCGGGGCCGCCATGGATGCTCAAAACCATCGGATATTTCCGCCCTGGTTGCCAGCCAACCGGCTTCACCAGGAAGCCATCGATGTCCCACCCATCTGTGCTCTTATAACGCAGGCGCTCGACCGCCGCAGGCTCGATGCTGGCCCACAGGTCCGCATTCAAATGCGTGAGCCGGCGCTCGCCCGAGCCATCCAGGGCCGATCGATAGAGGTCGTCGAGATGTTGGAAATCGTTGGCCAGGTAGGTCATCACGCCGGCCTTCTCATTGACGTCGAACCCCCGCACCCCACGCTCGCCGGAAGTCACCGGCGCGACCTTCTGCGTGTTCAGGTCCACCCGGAACACATGATTCTCCCCCTTCACGCCGGACTCGAAACGCAGTTCCTTCGCCCCGGGTCCCCAATGCAGGTCGGTAGGGATCAGATCCAGGTCCGCCGCGATCAGGGTCGACTTCGCGCCGCCCGCCGCGGAGGCGACGTACAGTTTTGGAAACTGGCGTCGCGCCGTCTGGCCGGTGAAGGCGATCTGCCTGCCATCCGGCGACCAGCGCGGCTGCGTGTCGTCGAATTCGTGATCCGAGATCTTCGTCAACGGGCCGCCATCGGCCGCGATCACCCACACATCTTTGTTGTGGCCGTCGTCGAACTCTTTGCCGGTCCGGTCGGAGACAAACGCGATGCGTGTGGAGTCCGGGGACCATTGTGGATCCGTGTCGTTCCAGTCGTCGCCGCTGGTCAGTTGTTTGGCGGCGCCGGTCGCGGCGTCGATCACCCAGAGATGGCTGCGCTTGTCGTCGAACCAGCCCGTGTCGTTGAATTTGTACGAGATGTGCGAGTAGTGCCGGACGTCGCTTTTCCGCGCCGAAGGCGCCACATCATCGCTGGGACCGGTGCGGCTCAGGGCGGCCAGGCGTTTGCCATCCGGCGACCACTGGAACACGCCCACGCCGCTTTTCAGATGCGTAAGCGCCTGCGCTTCTCCGCCATCCAGGCGCAGAATGTAGATCTGCGGACGTGCCGGATCGGCCGCCGCGGACGAAGCCCCGGAAGCCGCCTCCGGCCCCGCGCCGCGGTTCGAAACGAACCCTAGCCGCGACCCGTCGGAACTCCAGCGTGGGGAACTGGAATTGGCGCCCTCGCCCGTCAGACGCCGTGGGGCGGATTCCCCGTCCACGCTTACGACCCAAATCGAGGTGTCGCGCCGATTCCTTTTTTGGTCCACGGTAGTGAGCACATAGGCCACCTGCTTGCCGTCGGGCGAGATATGCGCGTCGCCGATCGACTCAAACGCGAAGTAGTCTTCCGCCGTGATGCCGCGTTTAGCCGCGGCCCCCGCCGACACCCCCACCGCAAGCACCACCACGGCAAGGAGCCACGTATCCCGAACCCGCATGAATTTGCCTCCAGAGAATGATGAAAGGCAGTATACCGTGTTCGACAAACTTGTGGCGCGGACACTCCTGTCTGCCGCGTCGAGACTCTTCTCGACGCATTTCCGTGTCGCACGTCATCTGCCCGTTGGGGTTTTCGACGCTGCGTCGAGACTTCCGGTTGGCGGCCCCCGGGCGTGCGGGTCCGTCGATCTGTGGCGGAAGCCTTCGTCTACCAGTCTAAGAGGGTCAATCCTGATACAAGGGAAAAATGTCGATCGCGCGTTGCGAGAGGAAGATCATGCTGCAGCCCGATCGCGGCGATCCAGATATCGTTTTGCGGAATAGGTCTCCCGAGCCGCGTCAGATCTGCACTGATCCGCCCGCGGTGAGCTGTCCGCTCATCGGGCATGAGAATGGCACAAAGTTGAACAAAATCCTCGATCTGCTTGAGGCCCTTGGCTTCGAAGGCTGACTTGTATGCTCCATAGAGCAGCTCCCCCAAAGCCGTCACCGGCAAGTAGAGCGTAGTCGTTTCCTCGAACCGTTCGCCAATGGAAGGAGACTTCCGTCGCAGATGATCGACCACGATGCTGGTGTCCAGCAGTGCGCTGTCAGTCGCTCTCATCGATCTGCTCGCAGCCTTCTTCGATGATGCGGGCCAATTCGTCGCCCTCTTCAGGGGTCAGTGAACCCTCTGTTCGCCTGATAATAACCGTTCTTTCCTCGGGGCTGATCGTCTTCAGCCGGTGGATATAGTCCGCCGCTTTTTCCAAACGATCCGGTGACAAGGATTTGAGTTCTTCGACGATGACCTCAAGGTTCACTCTTTCAAGTTACTCCGCCGATAGTGCGACATGCAAATCCCGGGTCCCCACAGCCTCCCTCAGCCCCGTTACCTTCCCATCCAGCCGCCGTCCACCGTCAACACCGTTCCGCTCACGTAGTCCGAGGCCGGCGACGAAAGGAACACCACGGCCCCGGCCAAGTCCGCCGGATCGCCCCATCGCCCGGCGGGAATCCGCGACAGGATCGCCGGGTTCCTCACCGGATCGGCACGCAGCGCGGTGGTATTGTCGGTGGCGATGTACCCCGGCGCGATGGCGTTGACCTGCACATTGCGGGCCGCCCATTCGTTGGCCAGCGCCTTGGTCAACTGCGCGACACCGCCCTTGGCCGCCGCATACCCGGGCACCGTGATGCCTCCCTGGAAGCTCAGCAGCGAAGCCGTAAAGACGATTTTCCCTGACCCGCGTGCGAGCATGTCGCGACCGAACTCGCGCGCCAGTACGAACTGCGCGCTCAGGTCGATTTCGAGGATGCGGTCCCAGTACTCGTCGGGATGCTCCGCGGCCGGTTTGCGCAGAATCGTGCCGGCGTTGTTGATCAGGATGTCGATAGGCGGGCAGTCGCGTTTCACCGTTTCGATGAGTCCGTACACAGCCTTCCGGTCGCCCAGGTCGCAGGCATAGCCCCAAAACCTGCCGCCGTGTGCCTCCACCTCCTTCCTCAGGTCGCCGCCATCCTCTTCCAGGCCCGCGCTCGTTCCCACGATGTCGGCCCCCGCTTCGGCCAGGGCAACCGCCATCGCCTTGCCGATGCCGCGGCGGGCGCCGGTTACGAATGCTGTCTTTCCATCCAATTTGAATCGATCGAGAATACTCAATGTCTACTCCGCACAATTCACCAGAATCTTCATCGCTTCCCCGCCCCGCTCCATCTGGCGCAGCCCGTCACCCAGGCGGTCGAGCGGCACCACACTGGTGATCAGTCTGTCCNNCTCGCGCCAGAAGAAGCGGAACAAATCCACCTTGGGCGCATCGCCGAAGATCGCCACTACCACGATGCGCCCCCGCGTTCGCGGCAGTTTGGTCATCGCTTCCACGCCCGCGGACGAGCCGGAAACTTCGAAGACCACGTCCGCCCCCGCGCCACCGGTCTCCTGATTGACCAGCGTCACCAGGTCCACCTCGCGGGGATTCACCGCCTCGATCCCCAAATCCTGCGCCAGCCGGACTCGAAACGGATTGACCTCCGCCAGGCGGACACGTGCGCCGCGCGTCTGCGCCACCAGGGCGATCAACACGCCGATTGGCCCGCCGCCGATCACCACGGCGTACTCTCCCGTCTTCACCTCGCCCATACGGACGTCATGGCAGGCCACCGCGATCGGCTCCACCATGGCGCCGTGTTGCAGGGACAGCGAGTCCGGCAGCCGGTGCAGCGTGTGGGCCGGCACCGTCCACAGCCCCTGGAGGGCGCCCGGCGTATCGATCCCGATGAACTTCAGGTTCTGGCAAATATGCCGATGCCCAGCGTGGCAGGCCGGGCACTCGCCGCACGGGTCCAGCGGACGGACGGTGACGCGGTCGCCGGGCTGGTAGTCATCCACGCCTGGGCCGACAGCCGCGATGGTCCCGGACATCTCATGCCCCATCACGTGCGGCAAATGCAGCCGGTGGGCCATGGCGCCGTGAAACAGGTGGAGGTCGGTGCCGCAGATTCCGCAGTAAGCGACTCGGATCTGCACTTGCCCCGGCCCGGGTTCCACCGGGACGCAGGGTCCGACCGCGATGGTCTGATTTCCTTCAAAGAATGCTGCTCTCATATGGATTGTTGTCCCGGAGTCTGATTCGACGGCCATCCCGGTGGGCGCACCGGTTTCGTGAGATCGAAGTTCCCGAATACCCAAACTCCGGCTCGCTCGTATAGCTCAGCTAGCGGAAGCTTTCGCTTGCGCTCCCTGTCCCAAGGCTGCAGGTCTTTGTCGAGTTCGCAAAAGCACATCTCCCGCTCTCCGGCATCCCATAGCTCGCGAGCCCGAACGAGAACGGCTGCCAGAACGGATTGATCGAAAGGCTGAAGCGACAAGTCTTCGAACGCAAGTCCCACGGCCATTGCCAACATCTCCTCATTCAACGAAAAGACCTCGATATTCGGCTCCGACCTCAGCGTGAGGAGCGTTTTCGAAAGTGCCGCAAGTTCTGACGCAATGGACGACTCAAATTGGTTGAGCAGCCCGTCGATCGTGTCGAAGTCATCGGTGTTGAGTCTAGAGGATTCGCGCATCCGACGCGCAAATGCCCGGACCGCAGCGGCTTCACGGGGTCGACATCTTGTCATCAATGGGTTTCGAACTTCCATCAGACAGAGCGACGGCAGATGGAGCCGAAGCTCTCCGTGCCTTGCTCTCTCCAGCAGTTCGACGGCGTCCTGGTCCTTGTGGTGACCAGGCGCCGCGAAGCCGAAAACCCAGTTCGTTTCGACGAAGACGTGCAGCATCGCTTAGTAGGGTATCGGCTGCCACCGGTCCCCGGCCGCCAAGGTCTCCCCATCGTACAAATACGGCATGATTTCCCATTGCACGACTTCGCGGACATCCGGCGGCAAGCCGACGTTGCCGTTCAGGAACCCAGTTGGCAGCCAGTCCAGCCATCGCTGCACGAGGGCCCTGAGTTCCGATCCCTGAGCGTAAGACGGCAAATACTCCATCACGCGTTCGGTCGGGAAATCGGCGACCTCGGTCACGGCATCCGGGGGAATGCCGTAGCGGTTGCGGTAGACACGGAAGTGAGTGGGGGAAACCAGAAGGCCTTCCGGCACATTCGATCTTTCCATGTAGGCCTTGATTTCCTCGGCTCTGGCCTTCAGATCGTCGTTGTCATCATCGATCCCAACTACCACCCGGTCCTGAAACCAACCTCGCTCGCGCACCACGATGTCCGGATAAAACTCCATGCCTTATCTTCCCACTACTGATTGAAGCGCGCCGCAACCGCCAGGAAGAACAGAGTTCCCACGGCGATCACCGCTCCATGCGGCAGCCCCAGCGCCTTGGGGTTCTTCACGTCCAGTTCTTCCTTTGCCAGATACGCCGGCCGGCCGGCCTTCATCTCGCTCAGGATCACCCCGACGTTGAAGAATGTTTTCGTGAAGCGCTTCTTGGCGATCACCAGGATCAGCGCCATCGCCCCGCCGATCACCGCGGTAATCAGGAAGATGCCGAACCAGTCCTCCCACCCCACCATGGCCCCCACCGCGGCCATCAGTTTCACATCGCCGGCGCCCATGGCCCGCAGTGCGTACAGCACCAGGTAAGCTCCGAAAGCGATCGCAAAGCCCACCAGCGAAAACCGCAGCGCCGGCCACCCTGGACTGAGGTCCACTCGGCCAATAAAGGTGTTCATCACCAGGCCGGCCAGCACCCCGCCGACCGTTAGCCAATTGGGTATACGCCGATACCGCACATCGTATACTGCCGCGCCCAGCACCAACGTAAGCAGTATCGCTTCCACACCCGGTGGAGGAAGTCTCATAGAGTCACAAGTATACCGCGACTACTGCGTCGGACCGGCGATCCGAAGCGCCCGCGTCGCCTGAACCTGAATGCCATCCTTGTAGTTGGCCAGCCCTGGAATCGTCACCGGCAGATGTCCCCGGATATTGATTTCGCCGAACATCGCGCGTACCGCCGCGATCTCCGAGGGGGGTACCGTGCTGAACGTGGCCAGGTAGGCGGTTACATGGGTAAAATTCCGCAGCAGATACGGATTTCCGAGGGCTGCCAGTACCACGGGTTTGCCGGTCGCGGCAATCGTCTCCATGGCGTGGGGCAACTCGCCTGCCAGCCCCACGGTACTGCTGTTAGCGCCCACCGAAGCGAAGGCAGCCACCACATAATTCTCGCATCCCGCAAACTTCCCGAGGTTCTCTTCCACTTGCTGGCGCGGCATGGAGGGATCCAGCGTCAAGACCGCCGCCCGCGCAGCGTTCTTCCCGGTGCCCGAATCTACCCTCTTGCGCACTTGCTGAATGAACGCCTGCCCCTCCGCGGAAAAGCGGGATTCGGGCAGCACTACATAGCAGGTCTTTTCCGGCGATGCCAGCGGTATCAGATTGCCGCCATTGCGAATCAGCGTCACCGCATGGTCGGCAATCTCCTGCGCCTTCTCGTTGGCTTCCGGGGAATCGATCACGTCGCTGATCACCTCCAGGTCCACAAAACGTTTGCGGTCCAGGCCCACTTTTTCCTTGGCTGCCAGAATCTTGAGCAGGCTGGCCTCGATTCTCTGCCGGGTGAGCCTGCCGCTCGCGATGGCCGACATCACCGCGCTGATCGCCTGGTCGGGATCGGCTGGCATCAGCAGCGTGTCGGCCCCCGCTTCCAGCGCCCGCACCGCCGCTTCACCGGCGGAATAGCCCTTGGCAATGCCGCCCATCTCCAGCGCGTCCGTCACCACCAGTCCGTTGAACCCGAGTTGCCGGCGCAGCAGATCGGTCAGAATCGCCGGAGACAGCGTGGCCGGCAGATCCGGCGGTGCCAACGCCGGTACGGCGATGTGCGCCGTCATGATGGAATCCACACCAGCCTCGATCCCCGCCTTGAAGGGCACCAGTTCCAGCCGCTCCAGGCGTTCGCGATCGGCAGGGATCGTCGCCAGGTTCACGTGCGTGTCCACCGACGTATCGCCGTGTCCCGGGAAATGCTTGGCCGTGGTCAGTACCAGGTTCCGCTTGTCTGCATGCGCACCTTCGATGAAGGCTTTCACGTGGGCCGCCACGTCCTGGGGATTCTCTCCGAAGGATCGGAT
>PMTT01000812.1:19975-28438 GCA_003167275.1 Bryobacterales bacterium
GCGCCGAAAGCCATGGCATGCGGAAAGACCGTGGTGCCATCCACCCGCATCGAGGCGCCCCGCTCGAAATCGCCACCCACCATCAGGGGCACGGTGGTCATGCGCTGGAGGCGGTTCAGAAAGGCAGCCACCGCAAACGGCTCGGCCTTCTGCACCACCCGTCCGTTGGAGACGTTGTTCAGGATCAGGCCGCCTACCTTGGTTTCCTGGATCAGGCGTACGAATTTGCGGTATTCCCGGGATCGGGTGTTGGGCGATTCGCCATGGAACGCGATGAAAACCAACTGCGCCACTTCATCGTGCAAGGTCATGGCTTTCACCCACCGGCGGACTGTGGGAGATGCTTTGAGAATGGCCGGGTTGGGCTTGGGCGGCGGAGGCGCAATCCGACGGGTTGCCGGCAGGGCCGCTGCCGCCAGCATGAAGAAGCCAGTGAGAAAACGAGATAAAAGAGACGCCACGCTAACAGTGTGCCAGATTCAACGTCCGCTGGCGCGTACGGGAGCCGCGCTCCCGCCCTGAGTTGAGGGAGGTTTGCGAGGAGTCACACGGTTTACCAGGCGTTTGACCCAGCGGATCAGATGCACCGCCTCATTCGAGCTCTTCGCGAGCACGATATCCGCCGCCGTGTTGCCCTCCGTCAGTCCCAAAGGGTCTACAAACCCCGACAGCAGAATGACGCGCGCGTTGGCGTTGATTGTGCGAATTCGACCGATTAACTCGACACCGTTCATGCCTGGCATCCGATAATCGGTCACCACCACATCGAAGTTGGTGACTTCGAAGAGTTTCAGGCCTTCTTCGCCGGTACTGGCGATCTGGACGCAATACCCGAGTTCCTCGAGCAACGCCTTGCGAACGAGCAACCCATCTTGGTTGTCGTCCACCAGCAGGATATTGGAATGCGGTGCGGCGGAAATCTTCATCAGGGACGGATGCGAGAGTAACAGAGCTGTCACCAACCTGTCAACGCATTTGCATCGTCTTCTAAAATCGCGAGATCGAGTGCTTGACAAGTGGCATGGGCATGGCACTGATGTCATAGCCTAGAGACCGGTTCACATCGTGACACAAACTTCAGCCAATTGTGCGGCACAGTACCCGAACAGTCCTATGTGAGGATTGACACTCCCGCAGGACTGCCGCACTCTGGAGAGTCCACCTTCCTGGACTATGACCAAACTACTCCACTTGACGCGGAGCTTTGTACCCGGATTTTGTGACGATCGAATACTTCACTGGTTTGCCTTTCTCATCCGTCACGCGCAGCGGATCGTTGGTGGCGGGATTGACTAATTCCACCTTGATCTTCCGGTAGGTGCCGTCGTGGGCCTTATTGGAAGGCTGGTACGTCAGTACGTACTGATTGCGCAGTGCCTGGTGGATTTCCTGGAAAATGCCCGGATATTCGCCCTGGAAGCGCGGGAAGTATGCTTGGCCGCCCGTCTCCTTGGCGAAGGTCCGCAGCTCATTGTCGGCTTGTAGGAAGTCCATATTCGCGATGGGACTCATCCCGCGCGCCTCCATCAAGATCCGCAAGGTCTGCATCAGGCCGATCGAATAAATCGGCACGCCCGATTCCTGCAACTTCTTGCGGGTCTGGTCGAACGTGATCTTGCTAAATGTATCGATGCCGGATGTGATCAGCACGATGGCCTTGCGCCCTTCGATGCCGGACATGCGGTCGGCCGTATCGGTAATCGCGTCGAACAGGTTGGCCTCGCTCCAGGCCGCGATGGTTAATCGCGACAGCGCCTGCTGGGTCTTGGTGCGGTCCGTCGTAAAGTCCGACAGGATCTCGGGCTTGATGTCGTAAGCCACCACCGCCACATAATCCTCGGGCTTCAATGTGCTCGCAAAGCCCCACGCGAGCTGCAACGTCTGGTACCAGGTTTGTCCCCAGTACGACTGGAACTTGTTGCTGAACTCGATCACCATCGAGACGGTCATTGGCGCTTCGCCCATGGTGACGGATTTGAGTTGCTGCGGCACGTTATCTTCCAGGATGCGGAACTGGTCTTTCGCGATGCCGGGGATAAACTGGCCTTTGTTGTTCAGCACGGATACGTCGAGCGTCACCATGTCGACGTCGGTCCTGAATTGGGGCAGCGTGCCGGGGTCGGTGGCGTTGACGTTGTCCCGCTTGTAGGCCGACGGGATTTTGGGCAAATCGGTGTCGCCGTCCTTTTTATCGTCGGCCTTCTTGGGTTTGGCAACAGTCGCCCCACCGGGATCCTTCAGTGGACCTTGTTCCTGACCGATTAACAGGCTGGCCAGCACGATGAGTGCGGACGCAAACAAAACGAGAGCTTTCCAAGATCGCATAGGCGTACTTCTGACGTCACTATACCAGAAGACGCACCTGCCCGACTCCCCGTTGCACCGTGGGGTATGCTTTAGCTTGCCCACCAACCGGTTTTCGGTGCCGGACGATGGCTGGGCAAGCTAAAAAAGCATGCCCCACCTTAATTCACCCACGGGCCGCCGTCCCGCCCGTGTTTGCGCATGTAAACCTGGAACTTCTTCTTGGCCCGCTGGAGCTTCCACTGGCGGTACCTGCCGCGAAAATCAGGCATGTTCAAGGCCGGCAAGCGGTGCTTCAGGTACAGGTAGCTGAACGCCGCGCCGCCGAGGTGAGCGACCGTGCTGACCCCAGTGTTCGGACCGAAGGTCACCAGGATCTCAATCGCGACGTAGATCATCACGGCGTACTTGGCCTTCATCGGGAACAGAAAAAACACCAGGATGATCGCGTCCGGGAAGAGAATGCCAAATGCAACCATCAGCCCGAACACGGCTCCCGACGCCCCCAACGTGGCCGTCAGCCAGTCGTGCACAATGATGTTCGCTACGAGCACGCAGACGCCGGCCGCCAGACCGCACAGGAAATAGAATTTCAGGAACCGGCGCATCCCCCAGGTTTGCTCGATCGGCATTCCGAACATCCATAAAGCCAACATGTTGAACAGCACGTGCAGGATGCCGAAATGCACGAACATGTAGGTGAATACCTGCCACACCATGAAGGTTCGTACCGCGGCTTCCGCGCTGAGGGCCAGCAGTCCTCTTACATAGAACTGCAAGGAGGGCCCACCCAGGTAGCACACGAGGAAGACTGCGGTGTTAATAAACAGCAGCCAGCGCACACCCTTCGGGAAATACGCCATGTAAGAGGATGAGGTGTAGCGGTACCGGCGGTTTGGAGGCATGGCGGGTCTCTACCAAGTAGAATATCAGAAGCGGGATTGCACCCCTCAGGATGTGGCACCCCTCAGGATGTAGCTGTATCCGCGCCTCTCCCATTCCCATAACGGTTCAGAAGCCGCGAGCAGACTTGCAATAAGAGTGCCATGCCGAACCACGCCTGCCAGTGGGAGAACAAGCCGGAGGGAATCGCGAAACTGTTCGTCCAGTTCATGTCGGCGGCAATACGCCAAAGCGCGAGTACCGACGCCAGTACCGTAGCGGGTGTCAACAGTGCCGCCAGCGCCAGCGCGACCTGCCGGTTTTTCCCGTACTGCCTGCCAATCCTGGGCCCTTTGCCTAAGCGGATCCGAACTACCATGACTCTGCCATACCAATCTACCAGTTTTTGCGCTAGATTATACTCTTCGACCAGAAAGAAGGAAACATGAAAAAATTCAAGACCGCCGTATTCGGGACCGGCTTCGTCGGCCGCGTGCATTTGGAAGGCATTCGGAGGCTTGGGTACGTCCAAGTCTACGCCATTGGCGAACCGCAGATCGAGAAGGCCAACCAGCTCGCCGCAGAGTTCGGTGTCGAGAAAACCGACGCGGACTACCGTCGGATCCTGGAAGACCCCGCCGTGGATGCCGTCCACGTCTGTACCCCCAACTTCATGCACTTCCCGATCGCCAAGGATGCCCTGCTGGCCGGCAAGCACGTGATCTGCGAAAAGCCCCTCGCCACCTCGGTGGAGCAGGCGCGCGAACTGGTCGCCCTGGCGGCCGAAACCAAGCGGCGCAACGCCACCTTCCACAACCTCCGCTTCTATCCCCAGGTGCAGCAGATGCGGCGGATGGTGGAGGATGGCGACCTGGGCGAGATCCTGGTGGTGCAGGGCACCTATTCGCAGGACTGGCTGCTCTACGATACCGACTGGAACTGGCGCCTGGANNTCACCGGCCAGCGCATCACCTCGTTGTGCGCGGACATACAGACTTTCCACAAGGTCCGCAAACAGCCCAAGGGCCCCGTCGAAACTTTCGCCGGAAAAACGCTGCGGCCGGAGGACTACATCGAGACCCCGATCGACACAGAGGACTTCGGCGCCGTGGTATTCCGGATGGGTGACCGCGTGCGCGGCGCCTTCACCGCCAGCCAGGTTTCGGCCGGCCGCAAGAACCGCCTCAACCTGGAAGTCTACGGGACCAAAGGCGGCGTGTCGTGGGACCAGGAGAAGCCCGATGAATTGTGGATCGGCCAGCGCAACACGCCGAACCAGATCCTGTTGAAGGATCCGTCGCTATTGAAGCCCGCCGCCAAGCCGTACGCCGATCTGCCCGGCGGCCACAGCGAAGGTTACGACGACACCTTTAAACAGGTCTTCCGCCGCTTCTACCAGTCCATCGAGGATGAAGGCGCCGCGCCGCAATATCCGCAATTTGCCGACGGCCTGCGCCAGCTCACGATCCTGGAGGCCGAACTGGCCAGCAGCAAGTCGCGCAGTTGGGTGGACGTGCCGGCGTTCGTGGCCGCGACTGCCTAACGTATTGTCCAGGACGGCGCGCCGAACGGCGTCACCACGTTGATCTCGTTCTTGGAAGCGTACAGTATCGGCGCAGCCACTCCGCCGACGAGGACCTGAAGTCCATTCAGGTTCGACGAAACCAGGCAGGCGGCGGTGAGCTGTTGCCCCGATGGCACATCCGCTCCAATGGACTGGCCGAAGACGGTGATGATCGCACCCGGAGCGACGGGTCGTGAGAGCGTAGCGGCGTTGACCACACAGGTGATATGCGTTCGCGCCTCTCAATCTAAGACCCGCAGATCCGGTTTTCAACTATAGACCCCGTCAGGTTCTTCGAAAGTGGTATCGGAAAAGCACGAGGCTGACGCACTCTTGCCTTGGCCGACCGCAATGGCGCGCCAAGAAACCCAACAAACGACTGGGGCGTCGTGAACCTCGCCTTCGTAACTGACTACTAAGTGCTATTGCAGGCGCGAGGAATCGGCGTTACGCTCGGGCTGGCATTACGGGGTGAGACACATGAAATTGCGTATTGGGGTGATGAGTTTTTGGGCATTCACCACGGTGGCCGGGGCTCTTTGGGGCCAGACGCCACCCGATCCTCCCTCGCGCGTGGCGAGGCTGAACTACCTGGACGGTTCGGTTTCGTTCCGTCCGGGAAACCTCCAGGAGTGGACTGCTGCAACCTTGAACGATCCGCTCACCAATGGCGATCGTCTCTGGGCGGACAAGGGGTCATTCGCCGAACTGCACATCGGCGCTACAGCCATCCACATGGCGGAACTGACCGCCTTGGGGATTCTGAACCTGGATGGCCGGGTGGCGCAGATGAGCCTCGCGCAAGGCACCGTGTATTTGCGGATTCCGCGGATGGACGACGGCCAAAGCTACGAGATGGACACGCCAGGTGGGGCAATCACTATAAAGCGGACCGGCGACTACCGGTTCGGCGTCAGCGATGATGGGAACGCCACACTGGTAACCGTGCGGTCGGGCGAGGCCGAGGTGGCGGCTGGCGGGCGGAGCTTTACGGTCAATCCCGGCCAGACGTTGAGCCTGGCGGGAACGGACGGATCTGCTGTTGAAGTGGGCGATGCCGAAGAACCCGATCCGTGGGAGGACTGGTGCGTGGGGCGCGACAAACTGTCGGAGCGTTCGTCGGAATTCTCCGACAGTTATGTTGCCCCGGAGATGACCGGCGCCGAGGATTTGGGACAGTACGGCGACTGGGGCACCGATGCGACCTACGGTGCGGTGTGGGTTCCCCGGGGCGTCGACCGCAATTGGGCACCCTACCGATATGGCCACTGGGTTTGGAAGTCGCCATGGGGCTGGACGTGGGTGGATGATGCGACGTGGGGGTTCGCGCCGTTCCATTATGGACGCTGGTTGCAGACAGCGAGCGGGTGGGTGTGGGTTCCGGGGCCTCGTGGCGCCCGGCCCGCGTATGCCCCGGCACTGGTGGTATTCGTGGGAGGGCGGGCAGTTGGCCGCGGATCGGGTGTAACGACCGGCGGAGTGCGGTTGGTGGCGTGGATTCCGCTGGGGCCTGGGGAGTTTTTCCGGCCGCCTTACCGGGCTAGTGACGCATACGTGAGCAGGTTGAATGGCGGGCGCGCGGCCAGCGTCGGCCGGGATTATGTCAACCGGGCGAGCGTGACGGCGGTTTCGCAAACGATCTTCGTTGGGGCCCGGCGGGTGGCGGACGGGGTCGCGCGGATGCCCGCGGGCAGTGTGACTCCGGTGAGTCTCGACGATATTCGGCCGGGGCGCGAGAGTTACCTGGGGCGGCCGGGAGTGGGAGGGGTGACTCCGCCGGCGGCAGTTGTCAGTCGCCGGATAGTGGGGATTCCTTCTGGGCCTAACGCGGCAGGAGCGACTGGCGGGCGGCCTGCGGCTTCGACAGTGGGAGTCGCCGGGGGCGCCCAGCAGCGAACGCCGATCGAGGACGAACGTCAACGAGATGGGCAACTGCAGGGGGAGCGACAACGGCAGGCGCAGGATCCGCAGCGAGTCGAGCAACAGCGTCAGGCGCCGCAGCGGGTGGAACAACAGCGTCAGGCCGAGACGCAGCGAACTGACCAACAGCGACTGGGGCAGCAGCAGGCGGAACAGCAGCGTCAGGTGGAACAACAGGCGGAACAACAACGTCAAGTCGAGCACCAGCGGCAGTCCGACCAGCAGGCACAGCAGCAGCGTCAGACGCAGCAACAGGCGGAACAACAACGCCAAGCCGAACAACAACGGCAGGCGCAGCAACAGGCGGAGCAACGGCAGGCCGAACAACAGCGAGCCGACCTCAAAGCGGCCCAGTCACAGGTGGAGGCGGCAGCGAAAGCGCTGTCGGCGGCGCGCGCCCAGCGCCTGCCCTCGGCCGCCATCAGCGGCAGCTACGAGGTGATCGGCACCAACCNNCAACGTCAGGCCGAGCAGCAGCGAGCCGAGCAACAGCGGCAGGCACAGCAACAGGCGGAACAGCAAAGTCAGGCCGAGCAGCAGCGGGCGGAACAGCAACGGGCCGAGCAGCAGCGAGCTGAGCAACAGAGACAGGCGCAGCAACAAGCCGAACAGCAACGTCAGGCGGAACAACAGCGAGCTGAACAACAGAGACAGGCGCAGCAGCAGGCGGAGCAACAACGTCAGGCCGAGCAGCAGCGAGCCGAGCAACAGCGGCAGGCGGATGAGAAAAGAGCGGCGGACGAAAAGAAGGCTGCCGAGAAGAAGCAGTAGTCAGATGGGCTGTTGTAAAGTCCGCCAAATCAACGGACCATTGAGGCGATGGTAACGGCCGCCTGAAAAGGCGGCTACAGCCAGGATTGGCTGCCCCACAGAAGAAAAAGAACACAGGCAAGAATGCCGTGTTACACGACTTCCACGATAAGACACTTTAGGTAGTGCGTCTCAGGGACTGTCAACAGGATGGGGTGGTCCTGCGCCTGAGTGCGGCGTTCCAGGACACGCAGCGTGCGGTTCGCGTCCAGTGAGGCTTCGGCCACCAGTTCGAGCAGCGTCGCCTCACTCAGGTGATGCGAACAGGAACAGGTCACCAGGATGCCGCCGGGCTGCAACAGGCGCAGGGCGCGGAGGTTGATGTCCTTGTAGCCCCGGATGGCCGCGTCCAGGTTCTGCCGCGACTTGGCGAAGGCCGGCGGATCCAGCACCACCATCGAAAAGCTCCGGCGGGCGGAGGAGTATCCCGCCAGTAACTCGAAGGCATCGGCCTCCCGAAACTCCACGTTGGCGATGGCGTTATGCGCGGCATTGGCGCGGGCCGTGGCCAACGCGTGGGAGGAGCTGTCGACGGCCTCCACGCTCTCGCACTTCGCGGCCAGGTGCAGGGCGAAACCGCCGGTCGATGTGAAACAGTCGAGCGCCCTGCCGCCACGGGCGTAGTTCGCGGCGGCGCGGTAGTTCTCGCGCTGGTCGAGGAAGATGCCGGTCTTCTGGCCGTGCAGCAGGTCGGCGCGCATGCTGAAACCGTTCATCCGGACGGAGACCGATTCGGGGATTTCACCCGCCAGCACGGCCGACTCCAGCGGAAGCTGTTCCTTGACCCGCACTGCAACGTCGTTGCGCGCCACGATGCCCTGTGGCTCGAAGATCTCCTGCAGGCAGGATGCGATGTCGGATTTGGCTGCGTCCATCCCCTGGTCGAGTGTCTGCAGCACCAGATACCCGGCGTAACGGTCCACGATCAGCGCGGGGAGCAGATCGGCCTCGCCATGGACCACGCGGTAGGCGTCGGTGTGACG
>PMTT01000681.1 GCA_003167275.1 Bryobacterales bacterium
GTCTCGTCCTCCACGTGCGCCACCGCGATCGTGATCCCGCGGGCCTTCTCCTCCGGCGCGTTATCAATCGATTCGAAGCTCCGGAATTTGTTCTTCGGATTGTGCTTCGCCTGCTCCTTCGTGATCGCCGCCGTCAGAGTGGTCTTGCCGTGATCGATGTGCCCGATCGTCCCGATGTTGATGTGCGGTTTGCTGCGGTCGAATTTTTCCTTTGCCATCTCGAACCTTTTACCTGTCAGGATTGTCAACAGGAGAAGCAGACTGGAGGATCCGGTTTGAGGCCCTGATCCGCCTTAAAGAAAAACTGGAGCCGTTGACCGGGCTTGAACCGGTGACCTCGTCCTTACCAAGGACGCGCTCTACCAACTGAGCTACAACGGCCTATGCAGAGCCGCCCGAACTTCAGCGACCCTTAAACTAGTTTACAAGAATTTCTGGTGGATGGGGGAGGATTCGAACCTCCGTAGCTCCAAGGAGCGACAGGTTTACAGCCTGTTGCCATTAACCGCTCGGCCACCCATCCAAACCATCCCCCCTCAATGCGCACACGAAAGCGAGACTCTCAAGGCGGGGAAACTATAAGCATACAAGGAAAAGACGGTCCACCGCAACTCCGATTAGCCGGAATAGCGGGAAAGGGTGGACAGGTGGGCGGTTCTCAGCGGAAATCCGTGCGCCAGGGACGGCCATGCAACCCCATCAGGTCAAATGCCTTTTCCTTGGGTAACCGGTGTCGTATGGAAACGCGGTGGCAAGGCATGGAAAAGGCGTCGAGGAATCCCGACGCTGCACATTGGGCAAGCTATAAAGCATGCGCCACAAGAAAAGCACGAATCCGGGGAATACATTCGATACGTAGAAGGATATAGAATTGGAAAATTATGTTGATCAAGAAGCCAGCGGATCTCCGCTACTCAGAGACTACCCCGAAGTCCGTTTATATGAACCGCCGCAAATTCCTCGCGAGCGTTCCCGCCGCTGCTCTCGCCGGACGGGAATTGCTGTCGCCCTCGCGGGGCCTGGCGACCACCAAACTGCCCGATCTGGTCAAGAGCCCGTTGAGCACCGACGAAAAGCAGAACACCCTCGACCAGGTCACGCACTACAACAATTATTACGAATTCGGCACTCAAAAGGACCAGCCGGCCAAGTATGCCGCCAACTTCAAGACCGATCCGTGGACGGTCTCGGTGGAAGGGGAGGTCGAAAAGAAGCGCAAGTTCTCGATGGACGAGATCCTCAAGCTGGCGCCCCTCGAAGAACGCATCTACCGCCATCGCTGCGTGGAGAGATGGTCGATCGTAGTGCCTTGGATCGGCTACTCGCTCAGCGCTCTGCTCAAGGCGGTCGGGCCTACGTCGAAGGCAAAATATGTGGCGTTCGAGACCTATTGGGACCTCAAGCAGATGCCGATGGCTACACCAGAGCGATCCGGTCTGCAATACCCGTACGTCGAGGGGTTGCGGCTGGATGAGGCGATGCATCCGCTGGCGCTGTTGTGCGTCGGCATGTTCGGCGAGACTCTGCCGCCGCAGGACGGCGCGCCCGTTCGTCTCGTAGTGCCATGGAAATACGGCTTCAAGAGCATCAAATCGATCGTCAAGATCAAGCTGGTTACGAGCGAGCCGCCGACCACCTGGAATATCTCCAACGCCCACGAGTACGGCTTCTATTCCAACGTGAACCCGAACGTCGACCACCCACGCTGGAGCCAGGCCAAGGAGACGCGCCTGCCCTCGCCCTTCGCCAATCGGCCCACGCAGATCTTCAATGGTTACGGCGACCAGGTGGCCAGCCTCTACGCTGGAATGGATCTGAAGAAGAACTACTAACCTATGCTGCGGAACCGCTGGACGAAAGTCCTGGTCTTCCTGTTGTGCCTGGCCCCCCTGGGCTGGATGGTGGCACGCGCTCTAGGCTTCGGGGGCGGCCAGACGATCATCGCAATTCAGGGGGGCAAGGTAACCTTCAACGGCGGGATCGAGGACGCATTGGGGAACCTCACCGCCAATCCCCTGGAGTACGTCACGCACTTCACAGGCGATTGGACCGTCCGCTTCATTGTTTTCACGCTGGCCGTGACCCCCCTTCGGAAGCTGCTCCATCTGCCCGATCTCATCCGCTTCCGAAAGATGATCGGGCTGTTCGCCTTTTTCTACGGCTGCCTGCACCTTTCGACGTGGCTTTTTCTGGATAAGCTTTTCGATCCGGCTGGGATGTTGCAGGGAATGTTGAAGGACGTGGTCAAGCGTCCCTTCATCACGGCCGGCTCCGCTGCGTTGCTCGCGATGCTACCGCTGGCGATCACATCCACCACGGGCTGGATCCGACGGCTGGGTGGGAAGCGCTGGCAAAGGCTGCACCGCCTGGTCTACTTCAGCGGCATCGCCGCGGTAGTGCACTACTATTGGCTGGTGAAGTCCGACGTCCGCTTACCCCTGATGTATGGGGCGATGGTAGCGGTTCTCCTGGCATACCGCATGGGTGCGTGGCTGATCTCGAGGAGCGCCAAGCCCGCACAAAAGCGGACCGTTCCGGCGGTCACGTAACACGGGCATTCTTGCCTGTGTGGGTTTTTGGTTTCCTGGCCAGTGGGCGCTTGTTCAGGTGGGTTTTCCAGGGCAAGAAAAACCAACACAGGCAAGAATGCCCGTGCTACGTTACTGTCCAAACACCTGCACTTCGGCCAGGCTCAGGTAGCCGGCGCTGGTAAGTTGCACCCGGACATACCGCCCCTGCGCAGCGACCGGCATGGTGGCGGATGGGCTCGGAGCGGTAGTTTGATGACTGGCGAACGTCCCGGCCCGGCCCTGCAGGGTGGTGGGCGTGTCCGTGGCCAGGAACGGAGTATCCGACACGAACACCCAATAGTCACCGAGCCGCGAGCCGCAACAATCGGTCCGGTTCCAGACGACGGCCGAACTGACAGTCGCCGGAGCGCCCAAGTCCACCTGCCACCAGGGATTCGGATCGAGATTCGTCGCGGTAACGGAGCCGTCGTAGAAGTTCCCATCCGTATTGCCGTCCACGGCCGCACTGGCAGGCGGAGTTCCCGGAAGCGTGCTGCTCTCGGTGGCCGCCTTGCCCTGTGCCAGGTTGGACATTGCCGGAGCGCCCGTCCCAAACACCTGTACCTCCGCAAGGCTCAGGTAGTCCGCGCCGGTAAGTTGCACCCGCACGTAGCGTCCCTGAGCGACGGCGGGAATCGTGGTGGAGGGGCTGAATGGGCTGGGCACCGACGTCTGATGACTGGCGAACGTCCCCACCCTTCCCTGCAGCGTCGAGGGCGTGTCCGTGGCGAGGAACGGAGTATCCGAAACAAACACCCAGTAGTCACTCAGGCGCGAGGCGCAACAATCGGTGCGGTTCCAGACCACGATGGAACTGACGCTCGCTGAAGCGCCAGGTCCACCTGCCACCAGGGATTCGGATCGAGATTCGTCGCGGTCACGGAGCCGTGTAAGAAGTTGCCATCCGGGTTGCCGTCGACGGCCGAGGAGGCGACCGCCGTCGGAACTCCGGGAAGCGTGCTGCTTTGAGTGGCCGCCTTGCCCTGCGACAGATTCGCGTTTCCTGGCGCCCCGGTACCGAACACCTGCACCTCGGCAAGACTGAGATAGTCCGCGCCCGTGAGTTGCACGCGCACATAGCGCCCTTGCGCTCCCGCCGTGATGGTGGTGGACGGATTGGGAGCCGTGGTTTGATGGCTGCTGAAGGTCCCCGCCCGGCTCTGGAGAGTGGCAGGCGTGTCCGTGGAGAGGAATGGGGTGTCCGAAATGAAGACCCAATAGTCGCTCAGGCGGGAACCGCAACAGTCGGTGCGGTTCCAAATGACCACGGAACTGACGGCTGCCGAAGCTCCCAAATCCACTTGCCACCAGACGTTGGTATCCAGGTCCGTCGCCGTGACGGACAAGTCGGGGAAGCTACCGTCCGTGTTGCCATCCACGGCCGCATTCGCCGGCGCGCCGGTAGATCCATGATACGTGCTGCTTTGGGTAGCGATCTTACCCAGCGCCAGATTGGAGCTTACGCCTGACAGATTGGTGAGCGAGAACAACGCGGTCAACGACCCCGCACTTGCTGTCACACGGTAGCTACCCACAACGTTGTTGGCGGTCGCCGTCACGCTGGCGACCCCGGAGGCGTTGGTTATTGCCGTGTTGCTCGACAGAGTCGCGCCAGGCCCACTGGACGGCGCGCCAAAGGTCACAGTAACGCCGCTCAGCGGATTGCCGGCTGCGTCTCGGACCGTAGCCTGGAGCGCGTTCGGGAAGGCCGAATTCAGCACAGCATATTGCAGCGCACCGCCGGTGGCCGTAATGTTGGCCGCTTGGCTAGCCGTGTTCGTCAGCGAGAACAACGCGGTCAACGAACCCAAACTTGCCGTGACGCTGTAACTGCCCGCGACGTTGTTGGCGGTGGCGGTCACGCTGGCGACGCCCGACGCGTTAGTCACCGCCGGCGCGCTCGACAAGGTCGCGCTGGCCCCACTGGCCGCCGCCGTAAAGGTCACCGAGACACCGCTGACGGGATTGCCGGCCTGGTCTTTCGCGGTGGCCTGTAGTGGAATCGGGAATGCCGCCCCCACTTGGGTAGATTGCGGCGTGCCTCCCGTGGCTATGAGGACTGCATAGACAGTATTGGTCAAGGAGAACGACACGGTTATCCCGTTATAGCTGGCCGTGACCAGGTAGCTGCCGGCCACCGGGTTCGCGGTGGCGCTGACGCTGGCCACGCCGGAGGCATTGGTCTGCGCGCTGGGCGACGACAATGCCGCGCTGGCGCCACTCGATGGCGCGGTGAAGGTGACGGCGACACCGCTCACCGGGACGCCGTTGTTCAGCACCTTGACCTGTAGAGGCGCGGCGAACGCAGTTCCCACGGCCGCGGTCTGGGGCGTGCCTGCGGAGGCCGTTACGCTGATGGGGCTGGCTCCCAGCAGGATACCGCTCGCGGTGAGCAGGTCGGCCACGCCATCCCCGTTGAAGTCTGCGACTGCCAGGGGCGGGCCGGCTTGAAAGGTGAAGCCCTGACGAAAGGTCCCGTCGCCATTCCCAAACAGGACCGAGCCGGCGAACACGAGATCCGTGATGCCATCGCCGTTGAAGTCCCCTGACAGGACAGGTGCGCCGCCGAGGCCGATGGGCGGCCGGAAGCTGTCGTCGCCGTTGCCGAGAAGGATGGAACCACCACTCGTGGCAAGATCGGTGTTACCGTCGCCATTGAAGTCCCCGGCGACCAGCACCATGTACGAAGATCCAAACGCCCTGAAGTTGGTTGCGGATGCTGGGCCGGTGCCGCCGGGAAAGATGGTGATAGATCCCTCACGATGATAGTTCCCCCAGCGAGGTCGGGCTTGCCGTCCCCATTGAAATCCGCCATCACGAAGGGAGTAGGGACATTGCCATAACTCACTGGGACGCCGAAGGTGCCATCGCCGTTGCCAGGTAAGAAGTTGGTTTCGGCCCCGAAGACCGGTGGTTGTGGGTTGTATAGGATGGGGGGCGGGAAGTATTCAAATGAGGTGCCCACGACGATGTCCGCCTTGCCATCGCCGTTGAAGTCGCCGACAACCATGCTTAATGGGTTGGGGACAGCAGGACGGAACAAATCACCGGCGGGGAATCGATCGGGGAACGGAAGGTTCCGTCGCCGTTGCCGGGCAATATGCTCACCGTGGGTGTAGATGTGGACGCACCTAGGTTGAAACGGAAGACAGCGAGATCGGTGTTGCCGTCTTGGTTGAAGTCACCCGTCGCGATGGACTGCGCGTCCGGTCCGATCGCGTAATTCACGGGAGGTTGGAAAGTGCCATCGCCCTTGCCCAGCAAGACCGTAACGACGTAGACACTCATGGTTGTGGTGACCGACCCATCCAGGAAATTGCCATCCGTGTTGCCGTCCACGGCCGAAGCGGCCACGGCGCCGGGGTAACCCGGAAGGGTGCTGCTCTGGGATGCCGCCTTGCCCAGCGCCAGATTCGTACCCGCTTGCGTTCCCATACCAAACACTTGTACCTCGGCCAGACTCAGATAGTTGGCGCTGCTGAGTTGCACACGGACGTAACGGCCCGCGGCATTGACTGGGATGGTGGTGGACGGGTTGGGTTGGAAGGTCTGAAGGCCGGCGAACGTCCCGGCCCGATTCTGCAGCGTGTCGGGCGTGTCCGTCGGAGCGAACGGAGTATCGGAAACAAAGACCCAATAGTTGGTCAGCCGGTCGCCGCAGCAGTCTGTTCGATTCCAGACCACAATGGAACCGATCGACGACGATACACCCAGATCTACCTGCCACCACGGACGCACATTCAGGGTGTCGAAATAGGCGAGGTCAGCCTTGCCATCGCCGTTGAAATCCCCTACCGCCTCTGAGGACGGGGAGGAAGGCAGAGCGATCGGGCTCTGGGCCACCAGTGCTCCTCCCGCGTTGGCCTTTACCGACTGCGTGAGTGCGTTCGACGTACTCACCTGGAAGTTCGTGTCGTCGCGGTAATAGGCCGTCAGCTTGTGACTGCCGGCGGAGAGCAGGGTTGTGGATATGGATGAGATGCCGGAAGAGACAGGCTTGATTGCGAGAATGTTCACTCCGTCGAAGAAAGTCACGTGCCCGGTGGGGCTGGAATTGGTAACCGAAGCAGTCAAGGTCAAGGGAGCGCCAAACGTGGAGGGGTTCGCGGAACTCCCCAGCGTTATGGTTGTCGTCTGCGAGGTAGAGAGGGGCACTGCGTTCTGCGCGGCGAGCAGGCAGGGCAGAGCGGCCATCAAGAAGAATTGCTTGAAAAAACAAGGGCGCTTATCGGCTGACATAGGGGTGTCCTGACTTCGGGCGACCGGACGCGGAGTGTAGAGGGATTCGGAGGTCCAGGTCCATTATATCGCGAATCGGTAGTGTCCTAAAAGTGCGCACAAATAGGACACTACCCGCGAATCCCGTAGGGTATGCTTTAGCTTGCCCAGTGTTAGCATCCAGGTTCGTCGCGGTGACTGAGCCGTCGAAGAAGCTGCTGTCCGTGTTGCCATCCAGCGCGTGGAGGAGATTCGGCAGGGCGGCAAGCAGCCAGAACATTCTGGGGAAAACGGGGTATTTATAGGGGGACATGAGCGTATCTCGACCTTGGGATGACCCGTCGTGAACGCGGAGGGATTCGGAAGTCTATGTCTATTATGGCGCGGATTGCCGGATGTACAACCGAGAGTATGCATATTGCAACGGTGTCATGGACTGAAGCTCACACTCACCGTGTCAGGCTGAGGAGACCACCACGACCATATGCTTTGTGCTGCCGTCGGCAATCAGGCTGTCGAGGATTAGGTTGGGGCGCCCGTTTACGAGCATGCCTAAAGTTCCCGAAGCGTTCTGCCGATCTATCTGATGTATGCCAGGAGATCCGATCATAATCATTATTCCCTGCGCCATGGCGCTGTGGTGGTGGCTCTGGTAACTGTGGGGCAGGCAATCCTGCCTGGCAATCCTGCCTGCAGCCGCCTTTTCAGGCGGCTCTACCCTTCGGCCATTCTTTGCCGGCCTGCTCTCGATACAATCGACCTATGCGTTATGCATTGCTGGCCGCGTTGCTCCCGGCGTTCCTCTTCGCTGCAGACCTGAAGATCGACCACGTCACCGTGGCCGGGAGCGACATCAAGACATTACAGGCGAATCTCTCCGCTGTGGGAATTCCCAGCGTGTATGGTGGTCCACACACGAACAAGACCACGGAGATGGCGCTGGTCAGTCTGCCGGATGGGTCCTATCTGGAATTGATGGGCGTGCAGCCAGGCGCCGATCCCCAGCGGGTGGATCAGCACGAATGGGCGAAATTCCTGAAGGGAAATGCCGGTCCGTGCGCCTGGGCAGCACGCGAGAAAGACCTGGAGGCCGAAGTCCAGCGCTTGCGGTCGGCAGGCGTCACCGTCGCTGCGCCAGTGAAGAGTGGAAGGCAGCGGCCGGACGGCGTGCGCCTGGACTGGGAGACCTCGGATATCGGCACCTGGACGCGCGGGACCTTCTTCCCGTTCCTGATTCACGATTTCACTCCGCGCGATCAGCGCGCCTTTCCGCAGGGCAAACCGTCCACGAAGGATTTCACCAGCATCGCCAAAGTGGTGATCGTCGTGCGGAATCTCGACGAAGGCATCGAGCGATACCGGAAGGCGTACGGCCTGCCCGCGCCCATCAAGCAGACCGACAAGTCCTTTGGCGCCTACCTGGCGTTGCTCGGTGGTGTGCCTGTGGTGCTGGCGCAACCCTTGACGGCGGATTCCTGGCTGGCCGAACGCCTCGACCGGTTCGGCGAGGCGCCCTGCGCCTTTGTTCTCGCCGCCAGCCAACCGGCCCGCTACCATGCCGCTTCCAAATCGCGTTGGTTCGGCGCGGATGTCTCCTGGTTCGATCCCGAAAAACTAGGCTGGCGTCTGGGCTTCGAGTCTCGGTAGGGTATGCTTTAGCTTGCCCAGTCTAGATGAAATCTCGATGGGACTGGTGGGCAAGCTAAAGCATACCCCACACTTGGGGGTACCCTACCCCCGCCCGCATAAGACCTCTTGGAGAGTTTCCCGACTTGGACTACTCTAATTTCAAATGGCTCAGAAAAGTGTTTGCCTTACCTGCAAGAACAAGGGATGCGTGAACTTCTGTCGCTTCGTCAAGGTCGAGCAGCGACAGCAACAGCAACTGCCCCAACACCATCAGTCGCCGCAGAAGCGCGCCGCTTAGACGCGCAGGAAGAGCTTGCGCCGGTACATCCAGAAGAGCATCAGCCAGTAGACCAGCAACACCGCCATTCCCCGGACCAACGGCTCCACACCGGCCCCAAACATCTGGAACGCGTGCGCCCCCAGGTTAATCCGAAACGAATCGAGGATGAAGCGCTCGAACAGGTGCGCCATCAGGTACGCGGCCATCGAATTCATCCCGATGACCACCAGCGGAAAGGCCCATTTCCGGTAGCCCCTCACTTCGATTACCCAGCAGAATCCCGCCAGGAACAGAAAACAGAGGCCGCCACTGAAGAGCGTCCAACTGGGCGTCCAGATGCGCTTCACCACAGGGCAGATCCCCGTGAAATGCAGGAGCAGTCCGGAAGCGATGCCGATGGCGCCGGCAATCAGCAGGCGCTGCATGGGCATCCGGGGCGCCGAGGCGCGCAGCCACCGGCCGGCCACCAGTCCCAGGATCATGGTGCCTAGGGTGGGGATGAAGCTCAGCGTCAAGTAGCCCCCGTTATTGGCCACAAACGGTGCGACCCGCGGAAGGAGGTTCAGGAACCACTGGTCGAAGGCGTTGCCCAGGTTGCTGTTCTTATTCCAATGCGCCGCGAATCCCGAGTAGTGGTGCTGCCAGTCGGCGGGCACCCCCACGGCTTGGTAGTCAAATCCCGGACCCGGCACGGGGTACAAAGCCCAGGCCAGCCAGTAACCCGTCAGAATCGCGGCCAAAGCGTACCAGTGCCAGCGCGGCGGACGGAATCCCAGGAGAAACAGGAGAGGGTAGCCCAAGCCGATTTGCGTGAGCGTATCTTCAAACGTGAAGTTGGTCTGGGGGCTGTGCATGGACCGCAGAAAGATACCCAATGCGATCAGCAGGAGCGACCGCCAGAGGGCGTGTCCCAGCATCCGCCCGAAGGTGGCGCCCTTCGCCAGGCGGCTGGCGATAGAGTAGGGCAGCGCGACGCCCACCAGAAAGGAAAAGCCCGGCTGGATGGTGTCGTGCAGCGAGCAGCCGGCCCAGTCCGTGTGCGTCTGGTGGTAGGCCAGGAAGCTCCAGAACCAGTTGCCGGGGAAGGCGTGCGCCACGCGCGCCAGTTGCACCACCTCGGCCATCATGAGCAACATGACGAACCCGCGGTAGGTATCCACCCCGAGATTGCGGGAAACCCGCTCCGGTGCGGGAGCGGATTGGCGTACGGCCGTTGCCGATGGAAGCGTCGCTTGCAAGTTTCACGCCCTCCTTTTGGCCGACAGACAGGCCGCCGCCCATGCGAGCCGCAGTCGATCCGTCGTAGGAAGTATGACATAGGCACGGAGCACCCGGAGATCGTGTAGGCTATTAGAGGCAGTTTTGCGCTGGGACATCCATGGACCACTCTTTCTTGCAGCAGGCCATTGAGATGGCGATCGATAACGTCCGCCGGGGAGGCGGCCCCTTCGGCGCTCTGGTGGTGAAGGATGGGGTGGTGATCGCGGCGGGCGCCAACCAGGTGACGCGCACCAACGACCCGACCGCCCATGCCGAAATCGTGGCTATCCGCGAAGCGTGCCGCGTGCTCGGAGACTTCCAGCTTTCCGGTTGCGACGTCTACTCGTCCTGCGAGCCCTGTCCGATGTGCCTGGGAGCGCTGTATTGGGCGCGTCCCGCGCACATCTTCTTCGCCGCCACGAAGGACGAAGCAGCCGCCGCGGGTTTCGACGATTCCTTCATCTACCGGGAGATTCAGGTCCCCCTCTCCGGTCGCAGCATTCCCACGCTCCACGTGGCGGATGAGACCGCGAATCGTCCCTTCGAGGAGTGGGTGGGCAAGAGCGACAAGACGACCTATTGAACGCGTCGCCGGTGCGTGGCTCCTTGGTGCTGGTGGTGGGACAGGCGGTTTCACCTGGCAGCGGGCAACCGCTCCCTGACGGTCGCGGCTCGGTTGCGACTGTTGCTGATTCAGCGTGAGTTACCGAGCCGCGACCGTGAGGGAGCGGTGTTGACTGGTGAGGAGTTCCGCAAAATGGTCAGGCCCCCCCCGCGGGCGTGCCGTGCTTGACTTCCAGGCCGGATCAGTGTGATTATTCGGCCTTAGACCAACTGGAGAACCTGAATGCAAGCGTCCCTTCGTAGAACCAAACAGGCAAGAATGCCCGTGTTACTGGCACTCGTGGCAGCGGTCCACGGCGTCGCCCAACAGCGCGTTACAGCCGCCGACTACGCTCGCGCCGAGAAGTCCATGACCTACAACACGACGCCCTTGATGTTCGGCTCCGGCGTGCGTCCCACCTGGCTTCCCGACGAGCGCTTCTGGTATCGGAACACCACCGCCAGCGGCAGCGAGTTCGTCCTGGTCGATCCCGCCAAGGGTACCCGCCAGCCGGCCTTCGACCACGCCAAACTGGCCGGGGCGCTCTCCTTGGCAGCCGCCACGGTCTACGAACCAAACCGCCTGCCGTTCACCGAACTGGAATTCTCGGCGGACGGCCAAAGCGTCACGGTCAACACCGGCAACCGCCGGTGGAAGTGCGATGTAGCGGGCTCGAAGTGCGCCCCCGACGACAGCCCGTCCACAGCCACGGGCGGCGGCAGGGGAGGCAGGGGCGGCCGAGGTGGTGGCGGTGGTGGCGGGCGCAACGAATCGATCTCTCCCGACCACAAACGCGCGGTCTTCATTCGCGACAACAACCTCTGGAACCGCGATGTCGCCACCGGCAAGGAGACGCAGCTCACCAAGGACGGCATCAAGGATTTCGGCTACGCCACCGACAACGCCGGCTGGACCGGCAGCGATCGGCCCATCGTCCTCTGGTCTCCCGATTCGAAGAAGGTCGCCACCTTTCAACAGGACCAGCGAGGCGTCGGCGAGATGTTCCTGGTGGATACCAAGGTAGGGCATCCGACGCTGCGGCAGTGGAAGTATCCGCTTCCCGGCGATGACGTGATCACCACCATCCAACGGGTGGTCATCGACGTGGACGATCCCCATGTCGTGCGACTGCAGATGCCCGCCGACCAGCACCGGTCCACGCTATGTGACGACGTAGCCTGCCGCGGCGGCGAGTGGAGCGACGTGCAGTGGAGTCCCGACGGCAGCAGCCTGGCCTTCGTCTCCACGTCCCGCGACCACAAGGTGGAGACGCTGCGCGTCGCCAATCCCCTGACCGGCGCGATCCGCGACGTCCTGGAAGAGAAGACGCCGACCTTCTACGAATCCGGCAACGGCCGCGTCAACTGGCATTTTCTGCCGAACTCGAAGGAGGTGATCTGGTTCTCCGAGCGCGACAACTGGGGGCAGCTCTACCTTTATGACCTGGAGACCGGCAAGCTCAAGAATCCGATCACCACCGGCGAAGGGAATGTGACTCAGTTGCTCCGCGTCGACGAAAAGGAGCGTGTGGTCTACTTCCTGGGAGTTGGCAAGGAGAAGGGCCGAGACCCCTACTTCATCCACCTGTACCGCGCCGGATTCGATGGCAAGGGTTTCAAACTGCTCACTCCCGAGGACGGCACACACGACATCACCCTCTTGACTTCCGGGCGGTACTTCGTCGACAGCTACTCCAAACCCGATATCCCGGCGGTCGCGGTTCTGCGCGATTCCGATGGAAAGCTGCTGGCCACTCTGGAGAAGACCGACATCTCGAAGCTGCTGGCTACCGGTTGGAAGCCGCCCATTCCGTTCACCGTGAAAGCGAGGGACGGCGTCACCGACATCTATGGCCTCATGTTCAAACCGGTCAACTTCGACGCGAGCAAGAAGTATCCCATCGTGAACCATATTTACCCGGGCCCGCAGACGGGCAGTGTGGGGAGCCGGAGCTTCTCGGTGGGACGCGGCGACTGCCAGTCCCTGGCGGACCTGGGCTTCATCGTCGTCGAGCTGGATGGCATGGGGACGCCCTGGCGCTCCAAGAAGTTCCACGAGGCGTACTTCGGCGATATGGGCGACAACACGCTGCCCGACCAGGTGGCTGGCATGAAGGAACTCGCCCAGCGGTATCCCTGGATCGATATCGACCGGGTGGGAATCTACGGGCACTCGGGTGGCGGTTATGCGACCGCCGACGCCATGTTCCGCTATCCGGACTTCTTCAAGGTGGGCATCTCCGAGTCGGGAAATCACGATAACCGGGAATACGAAGACGATTGGGCGGAGAA
>PMTT01000651.1 GCA_003167275.1 Bryobacterales bacterium
TTCCCCACATGCAGTTGCCCGTTCTCGGGGCAGTGGGTCGGCAGGCATGGTGATGCGGCTTCTCTGGATTTTGTAACGAAATTCAAGCAGAAACTTGGGCGAGTACTCCGGGTACCCAGGGTACCGCATCGCGTTCTAACCCTTTTGTTAACCCGCAACAGCCTGCAAATAAATGCTTTATATGAATACTAACCAAAGTTAGATAACCATAATTCATATTTCTTTTTAGTACCAATGGTACCTAGTATAGTTTAGTACCAAACTTCAATAGGTCCATCGCTCGCTAAAAGGGAGATTACTGTTCAATGTTAAATCGATGGTTCCATCGGAACCGGACTGAACGTGCGTTACTACTTCTAGGCGCAATCGTTTTTCCGTCTTTCCTGCTCGCGCAGAATGACACTGCTGTGTTGTCAGGCCGCGTGCTCGATCCTTCCGGCTCGGGCGTGCCATTAGCGCACGTCAGCCTCTCCAAACAATCCACTGGCGCGATTCGAGAAACGCTGTCCACCCCCGATGGCGCCTACCGGATCGAGTTGATCGAACCGGGCGACTATTCGCTGCACGTTTCGGCCAGCGGCTTCAAAACCCAGGAATATTCCGCGATCCATCTGCAGGTGGCGCAAGCTTCCCAGCTCAACGTGACCCTCGCCGTCGGTATCGTCACCGAACACGTTTCGGTGACCGAGACGGTATCGCCGCTGGACGCCGTGAGCGTAGCCCAGGGCGCGGTGGTGAGCGAGGAGAAGATCAAGGCCTTACCGCTCAACGGACGTCAGTTTCTGCAACTGGCACTGCTTTCGCCGGGTACCAACTCCGGCGGCATGGCGGTCCAGCAGGACGCCGTGCGCCAGGGCGAAGTGGGCGGTCTCAGCGTGGCAGGAAACCGGACCAACGACTCCGCTTACCTGTTGGATGGCGTCATCAACTCGGACCCGGACTACAACGCGCTCAACTACGTGCCGATTGTCGACACGATTTCGGAGTTTCGGGTTCAAGTAGCGCAATACAGCGCCGAGTACGGAAGGGCGTCGGGCGGACAGATTAACGTCCTGACGCAATCGGGGACCAACACCTGGCATGCCGCCGGCTGGGAATTCCTCCGCAACAACGTGTTGGATGCGCGGCCATTCAATCTGACCAACCAAAGCAGCGTGCCGAAATTCCAGCGCAACCAGTTCGGAGGTTTGGTGGGCGGGGCGCCGGTGAAGAACAAGTTGTTTGCATTCTTCAGCTACGAAGCACTGCGGACGCGCCAGGCGGCCGCCAATTTGACCACCATCGCCGTGCCGGATGCCCTCCAGCGCACGGGGAATTTCAGTGAAGAAATAGCCACCACGAAAATCTACGATCCGACCAGCACATTGACCGGCGGCACGCGCGCGGTGTTCCCAGGCAACATCATTCCCGCCAGCCGCATCGATCCTTCGGTCTCGACGGCTATGGGAATCCTGCCGCTGCCCAACGTCGCCGGCGGGTTGTACATCAACTCGTCCGACATTCAGTTGCAGAACTACGGCAACTATTCCGGACGCGGCGACTACCAGGCGACGGAAACCCTTAAGATCTTCGGGCGCTTCTCCGGCGCGTCGGAGAACGCCTTGCTTCCCGTGGTGCTCCCCGGCCGCTCGAATCTGGATAACGCGGCTCCAAGAAACGTTGCCGTGGGCGTCACCAAGGTAGTCTCCTCCGACAAGGTGAATGATCTTCGGCTGGGATTCAGCCGCTTGAACTTCCAGTTCGGGTTGCCGGAACTCAGCTTCGACGTAAACGGACAGCCAACCCAGTTGCCGAATTTCGTGGTGGGACAGTTGAACTTCGGCGGGGCAGGGCCCTATAGCGGCGTTGGGCAAGGCGGCATCGCGCGCGCTCGCAACAACGTCTACCAAATTTGGGATGTGTTTTCCTGGCAGCGCGGACGGCATGCGATTTCGTTCGGCGGTGAGTTCGACCGCACCCAATACGTACGGTACGAGTACGCCGATCCTCTAGGTTCTTTGACTTTTGCCAAGGGGTACACCGACGCGACGGCGGCGGCGCCCAAGGCCGGCGACAATTCGGGCGATGCCCTGGCCACTGCGCTCTTGGGACTCCCCAGCGCGGCCGTTCGCACCGTCGGACCGAACCGCATGGACGGACTGCAGACCAACACGGCTGCGTTTGCCCAGGACGATATCCGGCTGGCCCCCAGCCTTACCCTGAATGCCGGTCTGCGCTGGGAGGTTTCGCCTCCCATGCACGACATTCGCAATCAGATGAGCAGTATCGATTTCAGCACGGCGCCTTCTCCCGTGGCGATTTTTGCCTCCGGCCAGCAGGGGATCTACAGTCCCAGGCTGTTCGTTTGCGGCAAAGACGGCTATCCAACCGGATGCGCCTATACCAACTGGTACAATTTCAGCCCGCGGGTCGGCTTGGCCTGGGCCCTCGACTCGAAGACTGTGGTTCGCGTCGGCGGGGGAATCTACTACGGCACGCAGGACGCCAATACGCTCCTCAAGCTGGCTCAGTCGCTGCCGACTACCTACAACCAGACCCTGACGTTTAACGCCTACGTGCCCCAAAATCCGAACCTGAACGTGTTTGCTCCGGCCATCGTCGGTGGCCAGGCCATTCAGGCAGCGGCCCTCGATCCTCACCAGGGAACGCCCTATTCGCCGCAGTGGAGCTTCAACGTACAACGGGCCCTTGACGCCAGCACGGTGCTGGAAGTCGGCTATCTGGGTTCCTCCGGAATTCACCTGGAGCAGAATGTGCAGGTCAACAATTCCATGCCCGGCACCACCGTGAAGCGGCCCTTCTACGGGCTGACACTTTCGCAGGCCGTGCAGTCGGCCCTGGCCTTCCCCATGTCGAATGCCACGGTGCCCGTGACTACCATCAACTACTTCCCGCATTCGGCGCAGAGCAACTACCACGCGCTTACGGCGCGGTTGGATCGACGCTTCACGAAGGGCATGTCGCTGCTGAGCTCGTTTACCTGGTCGAAATCGATTTCGAATGCGCCCCAATATCGCAATGCGGGGGGCATCACCGGCAGCGAGAATTCGCCGCCTCAGAACTCATTCGACCTTTCGGCGGAGCGCAGCCTGGCATACTTCAACACCAAGTTTCGCTGGGTCACGACGGGCGTTTACGACCTCCCGTTCGGCAAGGGACACCGCATGTTCGCCCAGGGCTTTGGCGGAGCGGTTCTGGGCGGGTGGCAGGTTTCCGGCATCCTCCAGTTGCAGACCGGCTTCCCCTTCACCGTCGACTACAAGGGCGACCCGATCAACATCGGCGGCGGCAGCGGCGGAATCCTGGTGCGGCCGAACTACGTACTGAATGCGGGTGGGTCGCCAGTGGACCCGAACCTGTCGTCTTCGCAGCGTTCCACTTCCATGTTCTTCAATACGGCGGCCTTCGTACAGCCGATCAACCAATTCGGTACGGTGGGTCGGAATACCCTGCTGGGAGCTGGCCTTACCAACGTCGATGCCACCCTCGCGCGCACTTTCCGCATCTTCGAAAAGCTAAAGCTGCAGTTCCGCGCGGAGTTCTTTAACCTGGCCAACCATTCCAACTACAACCTGATCGGGCGGGTCGTGAACGATCCGACCTTTGGCATCGTGCAGAACCAACTACCGCCGCGGCAAATCCAGTTGGGGTTGAAGGCGGAGTTCTGATCCCGCTTGAATCGAGGATGCAATGTCAAAGCATCCAGCAGCGCTAGCCGGCAAAGCGATCGCAGTTGCGATATCGATGCTGTGGCTTGTTGCGGCCACGCTCTTCGCGGAGTCCCAACTCCAGGTCGTCTCGCCGGAAAACGGCGCAGTGGTAAACGCAGGGGGCGCGCTTATGGTTACGATCAAAGCGGCCCCTTCCGCTTTCCAAAGCATCAGCCTCGTCGGCGATGGGCCGTTCGCGCTCAGCACCAGCCTGACCGCGCCGCCCTATCAATTCTCGTACGTGATTCCGGGGGATTTCGCGTCGGGCCGCTACCGGTTCATGGCATCCGGCAAAACGGCATCTGGGGAGACGGTCTGTTCCGACTCCGTTGAAGTGGACATCGAGCGGTCCGACGACGTCAAGAAACTGGAATCGGAATATCAATCGCTCACATTGGGCGACCAGAAGGACCTGCCTCTTCAGATCTGGGGGATCTTCGCGGACGGTGCTAAGGTCGACGTGACACGCTCCAAGCGAATGACGTACACTTCAGACCGGCCGGCCATCGCTGCTGTGTCGAACGAGGGCACCGTTTCAGCAGTCGGCGCCGGGAAAGCCAGGATTACCGTGAAGTATGGCGACAAGACACTTGTCGTACCAGTCGTCATCACGCAGAATCCAAAGAAGTAAGACCGTGGCACAGGCATTCATGCCTGTGTTGGTTTTCGAGGCAGGAAACCAACCCAGGCATGAATGCCTGTGCCACGTACGTTTTGATGGTCCACGGCACAGGAAACTCCAGGGTGGGGCGGAACGAGGTCCGCCCCACCCGGTCAGAAGCCGCATCAGTCTGAATGAGGCACCCGCAGTTGGCGCCGTTCAGTTGATGGAGAAGGACGGTTAACCGAAGGGTATCGGCTTCGATGTCCTTTGCCAGTTCTGGCCCGGCTTCCGGCTCGGAGACGTCGGCTGGGATGCTGGTTCGACGGCAGAGGGAGCGCAAGGAGTGCAGTATGTGGGGCGGGCTACCAGCCCGCAGACCGGCTTTCCAGTCCGGTCCAGCCGCCTGATAAGGCGGCTTACAGCCGGGATGGGCTGCCCCACATCTTGGCGATCCTCCTGGTCAAGGGACCGGTCATGTCGATGATAATAGAGCCTGTAACTCTTATATTGTCACGCGGCAAGCGGCGCGGCGGTCTAGGCGGTGACGGGCTCAGCGTGGCTGGACTCGGTCCGCTTTTGACCTACTCTCCTCGCGCCGGCCGCGGGCTTGCGGGCCGGTTCCTTGTGGTGCCGTGCGCCTTCATGGGCGTTAGTTTCGCGGTGCTCCGGCCTCACCACATCCAACAGGGCCTTCTGCGCGGTCACGAAAGCGTCCACGGTCTGGCGGGTCAAATCGGCCAAAGCCTCCGATTGGAAGGGGTTGATTACTTCGATGGCCTTGCCCGCAGCCTTCAGTTCGACGGCCATTTGCTGCGAGGCGACATCCAGCAATTTCTTTTGCGCATCAATGAAGGCCTCGGCGCCCTGGCGAGCCAGTTCGGTGAGTTCGGTCTTCTTGCCCTTGTGGACTCCGTTGCCGTTCTCCACTTCGCCGGTGGCAACGGCAGTTTCTTCCGCGAGCACGTCCAGGAACTTCTTCTGGCTACGCACGAAATTGTCCATCGCTTCGCGCGCAAGTTCCGCCACACTCTTGCCGTCGAACGGCTTTCCGGTCTTGGCCGCATCGACCCATTCGTCGGTTTGCTTGGCGGCAATCGTCAGGAAATGCTGCTGCATATCGATGAAATTATCTACACCGCGGCTGATCAGATCCGTCACAGCGGCGAGAGGAGCGAAACTACCTCTTCTCTCCTTCACCCCCGTCATGACGATTTCGTTTTGCCGCTGTGCCAAATGAAGAAGCACACGTTGGGCGGCAACGAAGTTGGAAATCCCTTCGCCGGCCATTTCCGGCAGGATCTCGCCCGGAGCGGCGCGTACCGTCGCGAACTGCTCCCGGACGGCTTGCATGGTGTTGGCGTTTTGCCGCATCACCAGATCCAACAGGATCCGCTGCGTGGCGAAGAAACTTTCCGTTCCCTGCCGTACCCAATCCGATAGTATGGATACGGGGGAAGATTCCCGCGCACGGCCTTCGTGTTCGGGTTTCGCTTTGGCTGGCATGATTTACTCCTTTTTGCTGCAT
The DNA here is from genome assembly GCA_003167275.1 of Bryobacterales bacterium. Taxonomy (GTDB): domain Bacteria; phylum Acidobacteriota; class Terriglobia; order Bryobacterales; family Bryobacteraceae; genus JAIQFL01. The sequence goes on from PMTT01000651.1 coordinate 5,840, forward strand.
TGCAGCATCTAGGTCTAATATAGGCTTGGCGGCTTCCGATGTCAAGCGAAGATTGAGAAATTCTTGCAGTGCAGCAAAGTGGTGGCACCGTGAAACCGACGACCGTGGTCATTAAGAAGTATCCAAACCGCAGACTCTACGACACATCCGCCGGGCGGTACGTGAATCTGGAGGATGTGGCGGCGCTGATTCGCCAAGGCACGGAGATCCAGGTGGTGGATGCCAAGACGGGCGAGGACCTGACTCGCGTCGTGTTAACCCAGGTGATCGTAGAAGACGCCAAAGGCCAGCCCACCGGGTTGCCGCTGGAGTTGCTCCGCCAGTTGATTGTCGCGTCCGACCACGCCGGCCAGGAGTTCATCATGTCGTACCTCAAGTCCGCATTGGAGGCTTACGGAAGGGTGCAAGAGTCGGTCGAGAGCCGGCTGAGAGACGTTGGCGCGGCTGCCATGAGTCCCTTGAACCTGGTGAAGAATCTCCTGACGCCTTCGCCGTCGCCAGCGGAAGCTGAAGTGGAACAGCTCCGCAGCCGCGTGGCCGAGCTGGAGGCCAGGCTTAAAACCAAAACTACTCGAAAGCGAACCGCCCGTAAGCGATGAAAAATCCCACAGCAAAGCGTACAATGCCCTCTGGCATTAGGCGGGGATTTGCGCGATGCTTTTAGAGGAGGGCCGGTGCGGAAAAGCTCTCAGCACTCAGCCGTCAGCGATCAGGTTTGTGATAGCTGACCGCTGATTGCTGACCGCTTCGCTACGGCGTCCTTATGGTTCAACCACAGAAGCTCGGGAACTTGTTTGATCATTCAATCGTTGCACCGTTGTTGCAGGGAATACCGGCGGAACAGCTCGGCGCGATTGTCACCGCATTTGCCGGCGAAGCTTCCACCGCCGAACGGATCCTGGTCGCGGAAGCCGCTTTACAGGCGGGCGGCCGCGCCTGGCGAGGCCAGATCGGAAAGTGGATTACGCGGCTCGTCCCCGTCGAGAACCTGGTCCCCGCGAGAAACCTGGACTTGCGCCCCTTAGTCGAGGATGCGATCCAGTACGTATTCTCTCGCCTATCCGACCATCGGCTGGCTTCGAAACTGGTGGAGCAGATCGAACTGCCCCTCGACACGCCGCCCGAGTCGCGTCTGTTGCGGCTCATTTCCAAGATGCCCGGCCTTCAGAAGCTCGGGCAGGTCCTGGCGCGAAACCGCCGCCTTTCGCCGGCACTGCGCGAGGCGCTATCCGAACTGGAAAACGGGATGGCCGACGTGGAACCCGGCGAGATGATCGCCATCATCGTAGAGCAATTGGGGCAGCGGCTCGACACCTACACGGTGGAGATCTCGCACGCCATCTTCAAGGAAGGCAGCGCCAGCGCGATCCTGCGCTTCACCTGGGGAAGCCCCGGCCAGGAACGCGGGCACGGAGTGTTCAAAGTTCTCAAACCCTATGTGCTGAGTTACTTCGCGGAAGATATGACGCTGCTCCAGCAGCTTGGTGAATTCGTTTCGGCCAAGGAGCGGCGCTATGGGTTTGCGGTGCGCGACCTGAAGGACATGCTGGTGGAAGTCCGGTTGCTACTGGAACACGAGTTGGACCTGCCGCTGGAGCAGCGCACCCTGGTGGAAGCTCACACGATTTACCGGTCCAACATCGGAATCCGGGTACCGCGCCTGATCGGTCCACTCTGTACCGCCCAGATCACGGCCATGACCGAGGAAAGCGGCGTGAAAGTCACCGAGGCGTGTCCGCGATCGCCCATCCGACGCCGCCAGATCGCTGAACAGTTGATCGAGGCGCTGGTCGCCGTCCCGCTCTTTTCCCGTCAGGATCCGGCGGTTTTCCACGCCGACCCCCATGCCGGGAACTTGCTTTACGACGAGCCGAACCGCGAACTCGTGGTCATCGATTGGGCGTTGGCCGACCGTCTGAGCGTGGAATCGCGGCGCCGCCTGGTGATGTTGGCCCTCATGATGAATTTGCGAAACCGCGCGGGTGTATCGGAAGCCATCCGAGCCCTCAGCGAGGACGATCCGGGAGAGCGCGTGGACCGGGAGGAGTTGATCGATGCATGCGTGAACCGCTTCTTCGACCAGCTTCCCGCGGATCGCTCGCCGGGTACTTTGGACGCGATGCGGGTCCTGGATGAGATTGCCCTGGAAGGGGTCCACTTCCCGGCACCGCTCTTCCTCTTCCGGAAGATCCTGTTCACGTTGGACGGGGTTTTACACGACGTTGCCGGATCCGATGTCCGCATCGACCACGTGATTACACGCGAATTCCTGGCTCGGGGAATCGCCAGCTTTGGGTTTTTCCACGCTCCCCTCTCCCTCAAAGACCTGGCAGCCGTTCAGTGGAATGCGCTGCTGTACCCCACCCGATCCTGGACCCAGAGGCTACTGGGAAAGCCCGGCAACTCGTCAACTTGCCCCAAGCCTTGCACTAGCGAATAGACGGAATCACCGGCCGCGGCCGAATAGCACAATCCTCACCGTCTTCAGGAGGATGGCCGCATCCGAGCGCAGGGATTTGTGCTTGGCGTAATAGAGGTCGTACTGCAGTTTTTCGTACGCATCCTCGACGGATGCGCCGTATCGATACATCACCTGAGCCCATCCCGTAATCCCGGGTTTCAGGTAATGGCGAAGGCTGTAAAAGGGAATCTCCCGCTCGAGCTGACTGACAAAGCAGGGCCGCTCCGGACGGGGCCCCACCACGCTCATGTCCCCCTTCAGCACATTGAACGCCTGTGGCAGCTCGTCGAGCCGGAAGAGGCGCAGCAGGCGGCCGACTCTGGTAACCCGGTCGTCCCATTTCGCCGCCCACACCGGCACGCCATCGCGTTCGGCATCGTCGCGCATGGAGCGAAACTTGCAGATGACGAAAGTCTTGCCGTGCAATCCCACGCGGACCTGCCGGAAGAGCACGGGCCCGGCCGAATCGAGTTTGATGGCGATGGCGATCAGTACGAGCAATGGGGCAGCCAGGAGAATCAGCATAAGCGCAAACGCGACGTCGAGACACCGCGTGAGACAGGCGCCGGCCTGGGAACGTGTGAATCCATTGGTATATAGGAACCACTGGGGGTTCAAGGCCTCGATCCAGATTTTTCCGTTGACCTCTTCATAAAAATCGACGGCGTCGCTGACTTCCAAGCCGCGGAGCCGGGAATCCAGCAAGGCGGCGGCCAGTTTTTCCCGGCCTTGCGAGTCCCTCTCAGCGATGACCACCCGCGAGATCTGGCCCCTGACCACCAATTCGCTGAGCGCGGTGAGATCGACCGCTCCGACCCGGTCTGCCTGTCTCCCGGAAAGACTTACGACCCGGGTATTGAGCCTCGATCGCCCCAGCCCTTGGCCCAGGGCTCGATGTAACTTTGCAGGCAGATCGCCCGTGCCAACAATCAGGACTTGTTCCACGAACTTCCCCCGAGTGACCAGGTGCCGCAGGAAGAACCGTAAGAACACCGGCAGGAGTCCGACCAGCAGCGCCGCGACGAGAATGACGCCGGCTCGCGGAGCCAACATCGGGACCATGTAGAACAGCAACGCGGATGCCAGGAATCCCCAAAAGACAGACTCCAAGAGGCAGATCCAGAACTGCGACAGCCTGGAACTGACAAGGGACCTGTCGAGGTTATTGATATGAAAGCTAAGTGCGCACGAGCCTATCAGTATCAGTGCCCCGAGATTGTGCCTGCCCCATGCCGTTTGCAATAAAGCCACGGCCAGCAGCATCAACTCCCCGGCCAGGAATAGCCCACGAGGGCGTGCAAAGCTGTACGGCCGAACCTCCAGTTGGGCGTTCGAAGGCGATGCAATGGCGCCGGCCCACGTGGTGTTGTCGATGTTCTCGATAGAAGCGGTAAGCATAAAATGACGGGTAACCTGGTACTTCAAAATCGATCTGGGACGACGTCCGGCACTTCCTTGGCGGCGCTAACGTCCCAGCGGCAAGCGGTAGATACTTACCGCGGGACCTCGCGCGGACCATAAGTGCCAGTCGATCACCCCTATGCCGCGAGACCTCTTGGGTCAGTCAACCGGGCGCCCAAGTAACCAGTCCCTTTGCCCTTGGGGTGTCGGCCGATCATGAACCAAAGTAACCGGTTCCGGAGCTTGTCGTCTGGTCATAAGTGACCACTTGCAGCGGGGCGTGCTGGAATTCGAGTTTGGAACGAAAGGATTCGTACCATCCGCCCCTGCCGGCTGGTAACCCTGCATGGAGGGACACTTCGTCCACGGCCGGCGTGGAGCCTCAACTTCCCAGGCGAGGCGCAGGACCCCGGGTTAGGCGGCCCGTACATTGCGAGATCTCGGGGGATGGGCCAGGCAACCGCGGCGCCGTCTCCTCCAACCGCTTGGGGTGGGGCGATTTGCCTTCAGCCAGACCCCATGCCGGAGGGCAGGTCTTGGAATAGGACCACGACGTCCGCCGCCAGACCGGCACGCATGATCACTTTTGACCAGACAACCAGCGCCGTCCCCTGTAATCTTGGTTACGGTATTGATTTTAGTGAACGCAAATCGAAGTTCCGGCACTACCGAGGTTGACATGACACGAAAAATGAACTGGAAAAAGATCGCATCCTTAACAGTCCTTCTTATTGCCAGCGCCGCGGTGGTAATTGCATCGGACGATATTAAGGCGCCCAACGGAACCCGTCCCGCCGAAGCTGAATATCGCCTGGGTCCGGAAGATGTGGTCGAAGTATTCGTATGGAAAGAACCGGAGTTGTCGACCACCGTGGTAGTGCGTCCGGACGGCAGGATCTCCCTCCCGCTGGCAAATGAACTTGAGGCACAGGGCAAAACGCAGCTTGAGCTTCAGCAGGAGATTACAGCCAGGTTAAGCAAGTATATCGTACAGCCCGTCGTCAACGTCATGGTCAAGCAGGTCAATAGCCTGAAGATCTCCGTCCTGGGCGAAGTCCGCAGACCAGACGTGTACAGAATCAAGAATCGGGTAACGGTGCTGGACGCCATTGCGATGGCTGGAGGCTTCACCGACCTCGCCAGGCCCAACAAGGTGATTATTATCAGAGACACTCCGGCCGGCCCGCAGCGCATTAAACTCAACATCAAACAACTGGTCGAAGACGCCAACGGCGCGGCGTTTTATCTGCAGACGCTGGATACAGTCTATGTACAGTAGGTGATGGCCGTGGGGCATTACCCCTGGCAGGCGCCAGGCTTCCAACCATTAGGAGCGACAAACAACCATGAGACGGCTATTACTCGGGCTGGGCTTTGCCCTAGCCATCAACCTGGCAGGTCCGGCGTGGGCGCAAGAACGGCCCAATGGGTTTTTTCTTACGACGCCGTTGGAACTGAGCTCCGGCTACGACCAAAACTTCGTCTCCGGATCCCGAGCGTTCGACGATGCCGTCACTCTTTTGACCTCGCCGACCTTCTCATGGATAACGAACACCCATCGAAGCATGTTTTCCGTGGACTACCAGGCGGAGTTCGAACTCTTCGCCGAGCACCAAAACCTGGATGCGTGGGACCATGCCGCCAACCTCCATTTCCGCCATCAAATCACGTCACGACTAAGCATCGACGGGGCCAATTCGTTCCTCTCCACGATGGACCCGACTCGCCGGCTGATCAACAGCCTTCTTCTCTTGCCGCGGGGCCGATACCAGGAGAACGCGTTCTACACCCGCTTGGCCTACCGCATGGATCACAAAACGGTATTGAGTTTTCGCTTCGACAATGCCTACACCACCATGGTCCTGCCACCGGAGTTGGCGGGCCGTTTGGACCGTCTCGGTTTCGCAGGGACGGCAACGTTAGACCACACGATTAACAGTCACCATGCCCTGTCGGGAAGCTACGCATATCTCTACGTCCATCCGCTGGAGACCGGGGGGATCAATACGGCTGCCCACAATGTGAATCTGGGATATATCTATACGGTCAATCCCGGCTTAACTATCCGCGCTTCCGGCGGCATTACCAAAGCCGTTCAATCGTCATTCACTGGCGCAGCCGCGGTAGACAAGAAATTGGGCGATGTCTGGGTCTCGGCAGGATACCAGCGTTACCTGGCATTCTTTGGCGGGCTGGCGCCCGCTACCGCTCCCATCGGGCCGGTACCCTTCGGCGCAGGCTTGGCGCCCGACTCCATTTACCAGGTAGTGTCAATGCGCATGTGGGGAAACCTGACCAATCGCATTGGTTTAGAAGGCAATGTCCAGAGGGCACTCAATGGGGTTACGCCGGAAAACCGGGGCATCAAGAGCGTCATGGTGCAGCTTCGTGTGGATTACAAGATCAACGACCGGGTCACGGCGTTCACGCGCACGGAATTCTACGGTCAGAACGTGAGCGAGTTCTCGACTTTCCCGTTGTCGCGGAGACGTTACTTCGTCGGTCTGGACTTCACTCTATCACGTGCGCCAGAACTGACCGATAACCCTCATAGGCACAAGCCGCTCCCCGCTGGTTCATCCCAGTCTCAGCAAGGCGAGGCCAAGCCTCAGGAGGATCGATAGCCAATGGAACCCACTAAGGATGGAAAGCGGATCTCCGCATTTACCATACTGAAGACGCTGAAGCGCCGGAAGTTCTTTTTGCTGGTCCCCATGGTGCTGATCACGGGCGCTGTCGCCGTTTACACCCAAAGGCTACCGGAGCGGTTTCGGGCCAAAGCACTGGTGGCTTCGGAGACCGCGGCGCCGGAGCCCTATTTGAGCGGAAGGCCCGCCGATCCGGTGGCCATCGTCGACGTTCAGGAGCACCTGCGCACCATACGTGAGACGCTTCTTAGCCCTCCCGTGCTTGAGACGGTGATTCGCGAATTCAACTTGTACGATGCTGTCGGAAACCGCGGGCTGGATCGCGCGATGGAAGCCATGACGCCACGGATACAGATCCAGGTTGATAGTCCCGAAGCTTTCTATGTCGGGTTCGAAGGTGGTCAGCCGCAGCAGGTGATGCAGGTGGCAAACCGCCTGGCCGCGCTGTTCGTCGAGCGGACTTCGGACATCCACGGCCAACGCGCGGCGCAGGTGGACAGCTTCCTGGACGCCGAAGTGGATCGGCTTCGAAATCAACTTCGGGAACAGGAAGACGGGTTGAAGAACTACAGGCAGAGTATGGCGCAGGAGCTTCCCGATCGGCTGGCGGCTAATCTCAAGCTCCTGGAGAACTTGCAGCAGCAGGCGCAAAGCAAGTCCGATCTGATCGCCGACGCTCAGGCACGCCGTCAGTCCGTCGTCAACGAGATTCTGGCTCTGGAGAACCAGGGAGCACTAGAGGCGCCGCCGCGGGAGAAGACCGCTAACGAAACGGCCCTCGAGGACTTACGCCTCAAGTTGAGGCAACTCAAGACGCGGTACACCGCGGAGAATCCGGAGATCCAGCGAGCCGAACAGGAGATTCGGGACCTGGAGGCGCTCGGAACGCCCCTCGGGACTCGCCGCGAACCGTCTCCTTTGCACATGCGCTATGTCGCATTGCAAGCGGAACTGACCGCGATCGATCAGCGCGTGAAGAGTTACCAACAGGAGCGAGCCGGACTGACCTCCCAGATGACAGTCTATGAAAAGAGAATCGATTCTTCGCCCGGACTCGAGACGACCCTTACACAGCGCATGAGGGACGCGTCGCTTACCCGCACCCAATACGAGACCATGCTCGCGAAGCAGCAGGCGGAGAAACTGGACCAGCGCGTGGAGAAGAGTAGCAGGCACGCAGCATTCAAGGTCATCGAGCCGGCCCAACTACCCACGGCTCCTTACAGCCCGCAGCGGGCGCAGATCATCCTGATGGGTTTGATGGCGAGTATGGGGCTTGGCCTGGCGGCTATCCTGCTCGTCGAGCAGATGGATTCGTCGTTCGAAACAATCGAAGAGGTCCAAGGATTTACGAGCATTCCGGTACTCTCGGCAATTCCGACCATAGCCAACAGCCTGCCCAAGATCCGCCCAGCGAAAAACGGGTACCATGGCCCCGTCAGGGTGGAATTCCCTAAACCCAAGGATGACAGACTCTCTCAGGAAGAGCGGGCGCAATTTCAAGCGCATCGGCTCACGGTTCTCAGCGACCCTCAATCCATCGCTTCCCAACAATACGGCATTCTGACGCTGAAAGTACAGCGTTGGAGGGAGCAGACCGGAGGCCGCGTGCTGGTGGTGACGAGTGCCGCGGGAGGAGAAGGGAAGTCTCTGACGGCTTTGAATCTTAGCATGGCGCTCGCCTCATCGGTGGAAGGCCGGGTCCTACTGGTCGATTGCGACCTTAGGCGTCCCCAGGTACATGACCGCCTTGGGCTCAAGGACGCAGCCGGCTTCAGCGACCTGCTGGCTGTGACCGACCGTGACGTCAGGCCCTTTGTCTCGAAGGTCGGAAACCTATATGTGATGCCCGGCGGCACCAGGTTGAGCGACCCTGTGGGGATGCTCTCCATGCGGCGGACGCGGGAGATTCTTGCCCGCCTCAGGGAGGAGTACGAGTTCATCGTACTGGACAGCCCTCCGATCGTGCCGATTGCGGACAGTCACTTCCTGGCCGGCTTAGCGGACGGAGTCATGCTCGTTATTCGCGCCCGGCAAACCCGCCGCGAGCTGCTCCAGCGCGCCGTCGAGAGCCTCGGCGCTACCAACATCCTGGGCGTGGTGCTGAACGATGTGGAATACGGAGACACTCGTTACGCCTATGCTTATCGGTACTATCAGCGACACTACGTGAGCCGGCGTTAAGAGCGCGTCACTGACGGGGGCCCAAAAATGGCGGAAAAACTCTTCTGGACTGCATTCATAGGTATCGTCTACGTCTACGCCGGGTATCCGCTGCTGCTGATGCTCTGCCGCAGATTGCTGAGGCGGCCGGTGCGTAAACAATACCAGGAGTTGAGCGTCAGCCTGGTGATGGCGATGCACAATGAAAGCAAAAGTGTCCGGGCCAAGATGCAGAACTGCTTCGATCTGGATTATCCCGCTGACAAACTGCAGATCATTGTGTCGCTGGACGCTCCGACTGACGGCACGGATGCCCTGCTCCGGGACTACGCCGAGCGAGGAGTCGAGGTCGTCTATTGTCCTGTCCGTAGAGGTAAGGCTGAGACCCTGAACCGCGGAGTGGCTCTCGCGAAGGGCGAGATTGTAGTGTTCATGGACGCCGAGCAGCGTCTCGAGAGAGGGGCGGTCCGCGAGTTAGTGGCGAATTTCGCGGACGAATCCGTTGGGGCCGCTTCCGGTGCGCTGGTGTTGTTGGACAAGCAGTGCAACGAGGCCAGCGATGGAGTGGGCCTGTATTGGCGCTACGAGAAGAAACTGCGCGCCATGGAGAGCGATATTCACTCCGTACCGGGGGCGACAGGAGCGATCTATGCCATCCGCCGGAAGCTGTTCACGCCATTACCGACGGGAACCATTCTGGACGACGTGATGGTTCCGATGAGGATCGTACTCGGAGGAAAGCGTGCAATTTTCGATCCGTCGGCGCGCGCATACGACCTTGTGACTCAAAGCGCCGACAGTGAGTATGAGAAGAAGAAGCGCACCCTGGCGGGTAACTATCAGCTCTTCGCGGAAATGCCCGAATTGTTGGTGCCATGGCACAACCCCATCTTTGTGCAGTTGGTGTCTCATAAGGTGGGCCGTCTTATCGTCCCATATTGTCTTGTGGCGCTGTTCTTCTCGAACGCGTTTCTGCCTGAAGGCTTTTATCGAGTGGTCATGTTACTCCAGATCGCATGGTACAGCATGGCCTGTGTTGGCTGGTGGATGTCGCATCGCGGCAAATTGCGCCGCGTAGAGCTCGGTATCGTGCGGGATTAGGGGAAATATGAGGAAAACACTGGGAAAGGTCGTGCTCATTCCGTACACCTTTGTTCTGCTGAACTGCGCGCCGGTTGCTGGTCTTTACGGTTTTGTGCTCGGCCGCTCTCTCGGCATCTGGAACTCGGGAGTGCCTAAGGATACATGGGAGGAACGGAAAGCATGACACGCGGGGCGGTAATCGAAGACCTGCTGGAGGAGTCGCCCGTCGACACCGGCATCCGGATTGAAACCATAACCGGCCATGATGCCTTTCTGGCTCTGGAACCGGTTTGGAACGAAGTCGCGGAAGCCGCTCGACTGGACCATCCTTTTCTGGAACACGCATGGGTGCGCACCTGGTGGGAAGCCTTTGGCGCCAATAGCACACTGCATGTTCTGGTGCTTCGGGCCGGCAATCGGCCCATCGCTATCGCCCCGCTGATACTGACTCCGATCCGGATGTGGGGAATCGAAGTGCGCCGCTTGGGCTTCTTCTACAACGCACATGTTCCGCGGGCGGACTTTCTCATCGCGGAACGGCCGGAGGAAGTCTATCGCGCGATCTGGGCTCACCTATCGCGGGATCGGTCCTGGGACCTACTGCAACTTTGCCAACTGGCGGAGGGGTGCGAAACGCTGGCGACCATGCCCAGGCTGGCGAAGGAGGCTGGGTGCGGAGTCGGAATTTGGACGTCTGAAGCTTCTCCGTACGTGCCGCTACGCCCATCGTGGGACGAGTATTTCGACAGCCTGGCGACCAAACATCGCGCCAATCTGCGCAATCGATTCAAGCGCCTCAAGGCGGCGGGCACGGTCGATCTGGAAGTGATCACCTCCGCCGAAGGGCTGGCGGAAGGCCTGGAGGCCGGGTTACAACTGGAAGCGGCGGCTTGGAAAGGCGAAGCTCAGACCGCTATTTCCTGCGATCCCGAGGTCTCCCGTTTCTATTCCACCCTGGCGGGGCGCGCGGCTGAGCGTGGCTGGATGCGCCTGCACTTCCTGCAAGCGGGTGCGGCCCGCGTTGCTTTCGACTACAGTCTGTGTTACAAGAACCGGGTTCACCTGCTGAAGGTAGGTTATGACCCGGCTTACGCGCCCTTCTCACCATCGAACCTGCTTCTCAGCCTGGTCTTGCAGAGCGCCTTCGCGGAGGGTTTGACGGAGTACGATTTCCTGGGCGCGGATGCGGCCTGGAAACTCTGTTGGACCAGCCAGGTCCAGCGGCACTACTGGCTGTTCATCTTTCCGGGCACCCTCAAAGGACGCCTTCTGTATTTCATCAAGTTTCGACTTATTCCGCTCCTCAAACGGCCGCGGCTGCGCCATGTGCGCGAGTTTGTTCAGCAAGCGGCCTCTTACTGGCTGCGGCGCGGCATACGAAAGGGGAACTGAGGGCAAACTATGTACATCTCATCCTGGCCAGGACTAACACCGTATGAGTTTCTGCAGGGGCACTCTCATGGTCTGCCGTATCCACTGAACGCCGCGAATCGAACTGCCTTCTGTGTGGCCCGCAGCGGCATCTACCACTTATTCCGCGCGCTGGAGTTCAAGAAGGGCGAGATCGTCCTGGTCCCCGATTATCACAGCGGGAATGAAGTTTCCGCGATCCGTGCGGCGGGAGCCACCATCGTCTATTATCCGATTCTCCGCAACCTGGAGCCCGACCTGGACGCCCTGTCGCGCCTGGCGGCCAAGCTGAATCCTCGAGTGATTTACGTGATTCACTACCTGGGGTGGCCGCAGCCGATGAAGGAGATCGCGGCGATGTGCCGGGAGCGAGGCAGCATCCTGATCGAGGATTGCGCGCTCTCTCTGTTAAGCGAGCCAGACGGCAAGCCACTCGGCGCTACCGGCGATTATTCGGTTTTCTGTTTATACAAGACACTACCCGTGCCGAACGGCGGCTTGTTGGTGCAGAATCGCAACATCCTGGGAGAACTGGCGGGACTGAAACTGCAGCGCTGTCCGCAAACCACGGCCATCGGCCGCAGCGCTGAACTGGCCTTGGAGGCCCTGCGGTCGCGCGCCGATCTCATCGGCAAGACCTTGTTCGGAATCAAGCGGTCCTTTGGCCGCTTGCTGCGCTCGGCGGATGTACGGCAGGTGCCGATCGGCAACATCGGGTGGAACCTGGGCGACGTAAACGTTGCCATGTCGTCCATCTGTGACACGGTCATGCAGCGGCTCGACTATGACCGCATCCGCAGAAAACGGAGAGAGAATTTTCTGCTCTTGCAGCAAAAGCTGCACGGTCGGGTGACGATGCTGCGGGAAGACCTGGATGAGGGCGTTTGCCCCCTATTTTTCCCGATCCTGGTGCGCGACAAACATGCAGCAGCCAAGGCCCTGTGGCAGCGGGGGATTGGAGCCGTGGAGTTCTGGAACGAGGAACGTCCAGTGGCGGAGCGGGACAGCGGTCCCGAAGCGCAATATTTGCGCGCGCACGTGCTGGAATTGCCGATTCATCAGGACGTCGGGCCCGCTCAGGTGAAGTATATCGCGGACCAGGTACTGAGTTTGGACTTGCAGCCCGTATCATGATAGCCACTTTCACAAAGACGTTGGCCGAGCGATCTCTCACTACTGTCGAGAGAATCGCCGGCATGTCGGGATTTGAGGCGTTACAGGATGAATGGAACGAACTGCTCGAAGCTAGCGACTCCGATTGTCTCTTTCTGACCTGGGAATGGCTTCATACCTGGTGGAAACACCTGGCCGGGGACCGGCAACTATCGATCTACACGGTTCGCTGCGGCGGAAGGCTCGACGGTTTGGCGCCATTCACCCTGCGGCCTCCGAGTTTGTTGGGCCGGCGTCCGCTTCCGAGGCTGGAGTTTTTGGGAAACGGCTTTGTCGGCTCCGACTATCTGGATTTCATTGTCCGAAGGGGTTGCGAGGCGGAAGTTCGCCAGGCGTATGTTTCAGCGCTTGCGAAAGAGCGGATGGCCATCGACTGGACTCAGCTCAGGCGTGGAAGTTGCTTTGCGGCCGGAGTCGCCTCGGACCTTGGCGCGGGCAACTGGAGCGTCGTAGAGACCATCACGAACACCTGCCCTTTCATTCCTTTAGGTGGCGTTTCCTGGGAAGCCTATCTTTCGACCCTGGGGGCGGAACATCGCTATAACTTCAATCGCAAATGGAAGCGCCTCAATCGGGACTTCACAGTGGAGTTCGAGCAGGTCAGCCGCGAGGATCAATGCCAGGAGTCGGTGGACCTGGCGATCGAGCTGCACAACCTGCGGTGGCGCGAACGCGGCGGTTCGGACGCATTTCACACCCCCGGCCTGGTCGCGTTCCATCGCGAATTCAGTCAGCTCGCACTCAAACGAGGATGGCTGCGGCTCTATGTGTTGCAGTTGAATCAGAAACCGGCTGCGTGCCTGTATGGGTTCTTCTATGGCGGCATTTTCTATTTCTACCAGTCGGGTTTCGATTTGGCGTACCTGAAGCAGAGTGTCGGTCTGGTCTCGATGGGACTTGGCATCAAACGTGCCATCGAGGAAGGGGCGAAGGAGTACGATCTGCTGCACGGTAACGAAGAGTACAAGTCGCATTGGAGCAGTGAGCGCCGGGAATTGGGCAGGTTGGAATTATACCCGCCGGGCGGCATGGGTCAGATTTGCCGGCAGGCGGTAACACTGGAGCGGGCCTCGCGCCGGATTGCGCGGCGCGTGCTGACGGGAATTGTATGATTCGAAGCTGGATCAAAACCGGAGCCGCTGGAGCTTTGAGCCGCACAGGCATGGACAAGATGGTCGGCTCGCTGGCGGGGTCCAGGGGTGTCCCAATAGTGATCGGCTATCACCGGGTAGTGGAGGATTTCACGGCCAGCGCGGCCACGTCGATCCCCTCGATGCTGGTGAGCCGGCAAATGCTGGAGCGGCACCTGGATTGGATCGGCCAACGCTTCCGATTCGTTTCGCTGGATGAAGTAGGTGCACGGCTCGAAGGGCGCGATGGCTCGCGCGACCCGATCGCGGCTATCACTTTCGACGATGGATATCGCGATTTCTACGACCACGCCCTACCGCTCCTCCAGCGAAAGGGTGTTCCCGCAACGGTGTTCGTGGTGACCGGCCTGGTAGATACCACGGGTGTCCAACTCCACGACAGGCTATATCTTCTGCTTGCGAGGCGTGGCGAGGCGCGGAGTTTGAAGGCGGCCCAACTTGCCCGATTGCTGCAGGACCTCGGGATCGCAGTGCCGAGCGTAGTTGCCAACACTCCGTATCTTGCCACTCAGACGCTGCTGGAAGCGCTGTCTCAGGAGAGCCTGCAAAAAGTCGTAGCGCTGCTGGAATCCGAGTCGCCGATTCCGGACGACACTTTCAAACCCTTCTACTCGCTCACGTGGGAGATGCTCGAGAGAATCCATCGTGCAGGCATAACCATCGGATCTCACACTAAGACTCACGTCATCATGACCAATGAGACCGGGCCACGCGTAGTAAACGAAGTGACGGGATCCAAGGAAGCGATCGAGAAGAAGCTGGGGACGCAAGTTCGACATTTCGCCTACCCCAGCGGGCAGTTCAACCCATCCTCGGTAAGAGCCGTGGCGAAGGCGGGTTATCGCTTCGGCTACACCGTCTGCACTCACCGGGACGCCCGGTTCCCACAGTTGACGGTGCCGCGGACCCTTCTGTGGGAGAACTCCTGCCGGGATTTCCGTGGCGCGTTCTCCGGCCCCATTCTGAATTGCCAGGTTCACCGCGCTTTCGACGTGGTAAGCGGATGCCGGCAGCCGCACCAAATGAACCAGGAGTGTGGGCATGCTCAGTAATGGCGGATCGCGTCTGGAGTCCCAGGTCTACGTACCGGCCGTTTCCCAGTTCCGCTTCACCGCGCGGGGTGCGGCGGCCACTGGTGCGCCGGCATCCTACTGGCTGCTTCTTACGTTTTTGTTCCTGGTTTACGCAAATCTGCCTTTTATCTTACCAGCGACAGAGGTGCTTCGCCCTGCGAAGGTCGTGGCCGGAGCCGTCCTGGTGATGTTACTGGTGGAGACGATGCTCGGGCGCAGGACTCTCACTTTCGCCTGGCCTGAAGGATCTCTGCTGGTCTGCTTTGTGGGAGCTGCGGCGTTCTCGTGCCTGACTGCTCTGTGGCCGCACCAGGCCGCCGACTCCCTCTCCGACCTGGTGAAGATGGCCCTGGTCTATTTCTTCATCGCCAACTGCGCCAACACGGAGCGCCGCCTGCGGGGCGTGATGTGGACCGTCGTCATCTGTGGGCTGATACCGGCTGCGGGCACGCTGAAAAACTACTTACAGGGCAACTTAGTCGAAGGCAGGACTGCATGGCTGGGGATCTTCGCCAATCCCAACGAGGTCGCTTACAGCCTGGTCATTCTCGTGCCCCTGGCGCTATTCCTGGGGACAGGTCTCGGACTGGTCCCGCGGCTGGCGCTGCTGGGGATTTCGATGGTCTACATCGCCGCGATCTTTGTCACCTTCTCGCGAGGCGGACTGGTAGGGTTGGCCGCGGTGGTTGCACTCTACGCCTGGCGGAAGCGAAGTGTCTGGCTCCTGGCGCTGCTCATCGCCTTGGCGGCGGGAGGGCTGGTGTTGGGTGGCAAGTACTGGTCACGGGGTCAAGACTTCTCCGGACTGAACGGCGATGTGAGCTTCCGGCAGCGGCTGGCAACCTCGCAGGCGGGTCTGGCTATGTTCATCGATCATCCCCTGCTGGGCGTGGGGTTGGGATGTTCGGTGATCGCCTGGCCGCTCTATGCGCCCAAAGATCTTTATTCTCGCGGTTCCTTAGTCACTCATAACACCGTCATTCAGCCGCTGGGGGAGACCGGAATCCTGGGCGTCACATTCCTGCTGTTTGTAGGTTTCGGTATCTATTACGCGCGCAAACTGGCGCTGGACGCTTCGCGGCGGAGCATGGCCAACCTGGGTGCGGGTCTGGAAATCGCCGTCGTGGGCTTTGCTGTCTGTGGGCTGTCGGGGGGATACGTGTTGACCTGGTTTCCATACATTTTGCTTGGCATGGTGTCGTCGGCCAGGCGCATTCAGGGGGAAGCCTGATGGCCGCCGCACCGACAATCGTGTCCCCACCGACCGTTAGCGTCCTCCCGCCGCCCGCGAGCGAGTCGGTCTTCAGGCCGGCCTTGCTACTGATGTCCGGACGAACCGTGGCATTTGGCGCGACATTCTTTATTCCACTGGTGTTGGCGCGGATCTTCGACCAGGCGCAGTTCGGCACTTACAAGCAACTCTTTCTCATCTGGGGTACGGTTTATTCCATCGCCCAACTGGGGATGGCGTCCAGCTTGTATTATTTCCTTCCGCGGTCGCCCCGCATGTCGGGTGGGTACGTCGCGAACTGCCTGCTGTTCCTCTCGGCTACCGGCCTATGTTGCCTTGGCGGCCTGATACTGGCGGGGCCGAAACTAAGTCATTGGCTCAGCAACCAGGCGCTGGCCCAATACCTGCCTTGGATTGGTCTGTATATCTGTCTGACCATGTTTACCGCGGCGCTGGAGATGGTCCTGGTGTCTCGAGGCCGATATCTGTGGGCCTCCGCCTCGTATGCTGTCTCAGACCTGGTGCGAGCCGCCGCCTTCATCGTGCCCGCGCTCTTGTTCCGACGACTGGATTTAGTGCTGAAGGCGGCAGTGTTGCTGGGCTTACT
Organism: Bryobacterales bacterium; assembly: GCA_003167275.1. Taxonomy (GTDB): domain Bacteria; phylum Acidobacteriota; class Terriglobia; order Bryobacterales; family Bryobacteraceae; genus JAIQFL01. Next base: position 22,241 of record PMTT01000651.1, read on the forward strand.
CCGGGCTGTCGTCATGCTCTTCTATTTCCGAAACGAATTCCGCGGGCACTTCAAAGCGAACCGCGCATTGTTCGGGGAGCAACTGGCATATGCCGTTCCCTTTGGCCTGGCGGTTGTCGTCGAGATTGTACAGACCAGCATGCCGCAGTACGTGGTGTCTCACTTGTTCGATCCGGCCACGTTCGCCATCTTTGCAGTTGGCTGTCTGCAGATTCCCTTGGTGGATTTCGCGGCTTCCCCGACCAGCGACGTCATGATGGTCAAGATGCAGGAGCGCCTCGCGGAGGGACGGACGAAGGCCGTGCTCGACATCTGGCACGACACGACATGGAAGCTGGCCTTGCTGTTTCTTCCATTGGCCGCCTTCCTGATGGTGGACGCGCGGGAAATCATTGTCTTGCTGTTCAGCAAGCGTTACATTGCGAGCGCGCCCATCTTTATGGTTTGGTCAGCCATGATCCTGCTCACCACCCTTCAAGTGGACGGAGTGATGCGAGTGTTCGCGCAGACCCGATTCCTGCTGCTGCTGAACTTGATGCGCCTGGCGATCATCGCGGGCTTGATTCAGTGGTCGCTCGGGGCGTTTCACCTGGTCGGCGCGGCCCTGGTGACGGTGCTGGCTACCCTGCTCTTCAAGGCAGGCGCGCTGCTGCGGATGAAGCGGCTTCTAGGGGTAAGTGCGGCCGATCTGTTGCCGTGGCGCAGTCTCGGCGCCTTGTTGGTAGCTGCCGCTAGCGCGGCGGCGGTGGCCCTGGCAGTGAAATCGCTGATCCATCTTCCCCCTCTTTTTATGATCCTGGCGACTGGGATTGCTTATGCGGTCACATACGTGGGCCTGGTCTGGCGTTTCGATTTGTTGAATGAAAGCGAACGGCTGGCGATTGCCGCTTGGGTGCGGAGAAAGCGCATCG
>PMTT01000735.1 GCA_003167275.1 Bryobacterales bacterium
AGCGCCATCCGAATCCCGATCTCGTTAGTCCGCCGGGCAACCCGATAGGCCAGCGTTCCATAGATCCCGATCGAGACCAACAACAGCGTCAAGCCGCGCTGGAAAGCGGGGTTCCGTCGAGTTGAAGGGATGCCGGGATTACTTCTTCTTCGTCACCGAATCCTTGGGACCCGCCCAGCCGCTGATCTGGAGATTGAAACCGTCCGGATCGCTAACATGAAAGCTTGAGTAACCCGCAATTCCTCCGCCGGTATCGGGCCGCGCATTCTCTGTCAGGAGCTTGCGCCGCAGCAACTCGTCGCGAACCTGGTCGGTATCCCAATTGTAGATTCGGTACGCAATGTGATCGACCAGCGAGGTAGGCGCCGGACGGCCTCGCGGCGGGGCCGATTGTGACGGCGCTCCAGCGCTGGGAGTCTCGGCTGGCGGGGTTGCCGCGGGGGTGGCGCCTGCTCCTTCGCGGCCTCCGGGCCGGGCACGATTTCGCGCCAGCAGCATCGAGTTGCCGAAGTACAGCTCGCACTGCCTGCCGGTGTCGTTCTTGACTTCCATACCCAGCAGCTCTGCATAGAAATCGCGCGTCACGCGATAGTCGGCGACTTGATAGGAAATATGATCGAGGTCCACCGCTTTGAACGGCGAGTCTTTCGTGCCAGGAGCCTGTCCCGCGGGCGTCTGTGCAAGAGCTTTTCCACCCAGGGCGGCAGAAAAAGCAAGGGCGAGGTTTTGGATCAATTGGCGGCGGTTCAGGAAACCGTCCTCAAAGTCGCGAAGCAGCTTGGCGATGATTTGTTCCATGGGTAGAAAATCTCCTCGAATACAATATCATGGATGGTCAACCCGACAGCCCCGTGCCCGTTTTGTGGGGCAGGGCGGTCTCCGCCTGCCTTCGCCCGCCGTGCGGGCGATTCTTTCACGCCTTCTCACGGTCGCGGCCTCCGTAACTCACGTCGAATCAGCAGCCGCCGCAACCGAGCCGCGACCGTGAGGGAGCGGTTGCCCGCTTGAACCGCGTAATCCCCAAAACCGTCACGCACGTTCCGCCCAGCGGGCGGTTCGTCCCGTTTTCTTGCAGCCATCTGACGAGGGCCAAGCCCTCCAAAACCGGCCTTTCCGCTCGAATCCACACCATCGGAAAGCCAGGCACCTTCCGGCCGATTCTTAATTTTGATATATTTAACTCGATTTCAGCCTAAACTAAAATAATAGGTAACGACCTCGAGAACGGTACGAAAGGAAGGTGTCTTGGTGAGTTCCAAAAAAGATTCTGAACTCCCGGTTCCGCCGAAGTCCGGCTTCTCCCGCCGTGGATTCATCCGCGGCGTGGGCATCGGCAGCGGCGCGCTGGGAACGGGCCTACTGGAAACAGAGGCGGCGGCCGCCGCGCCGGCTACCCTGGGGCCAGGCCCGGTACCGATTACGCTCAATATCAACGGCAAGCCCGTGAACCTGACCGTGGAACCCAGCGTCACGCTCATTGACGCGATGCGCAACTATCTGGACCTGACCGGCGCAAAGCGCGTTTGCGACCGCGCCACCTGTGGCGCCTGCACCGTCATCATGGCCGGAAAGACCGTGTACGCCTGCACGGTGCTGGCGATCGACGCCCAGGGCAAGAACATCGAGACCATCGAAGGCTTGGCGACCGGAAGCGCCCTGCACCCGGTTTCCAAGGCATTTTATGACAACGACGCCCAACAGTGCGGCTATTGCACCCCCGGTTTCGTGATGGCGTGCAAAGGCTTCATCGACGAGCATCCCAGCCCCACCGAGGAAGACGTAAAGCATGGCCTGGGCGGCAACCTGTGCCGCTGCGGCACCTACATGGGGATCCGCAAAGCCGTGCTGCAGGCGGCCAAAGAGATGAAAGGAGCTGTGAAAAATGGCTAATACCCCCGACTATCACTGGCCACCAATGGACCAGCGCAAGGTGATCGGCACGTCGCCGAAACGCCTCGACGGTCCTGTGAAATCCAGCGGCCGCGCCAAGTACACTTCGGACCTCAAGCCGCAGGGCATGCTGTTCGGGGCCTACCTCATCAGCCCGCACGCCCACGCCAAAGTTACCAGCATCGATACCAGCGTGGCGGAGAAGTTGCCCGGCGTGAAGTCGGTGTACGTGGCCGCCCCGGCCGGGACCGAGATGCAATACCAGGGATGGGAAGTCGCCGCCGTAGCCGCTACCACCGAAGAGATCGCCCGGGAAGCCACGCGCAAGATCAAGGTCGAATATGAAGTGCTGCCGCACTTCGTGAAGGACGAGGACCTTGCCAGCGCCGGCGCCAACGCCAAACAGGGCGGGGAACGGCTGGTGGGCGATCCGGACAAGGCATTCGCCGACGCCGAAGCGGTCTCCGAGGGCCATTATGGGATTCCGGTGGTGACCCACTGCTGCCTGGAACCCCACGGTCAGGTCATTCAGTGGATGGGGGATTCCATCAATGTATGGCCTTCTACCCAGAATGTCCCCGGATATGCGGGCGACCTGTCGCAGCGCTTGCAGGTGCCGGCCACCAACATCAAAGTCAAGATGGATTACATCGGCGGCGGATTCGGCAGCAAGTTCAACCCCGACGCCTGGGCCATCGTGGGCGCCAACCTCTCGAAGAACGCCGGCGGCCGGCCCGTGAAGCTCTACCTGGAACGCAATGCGGAACAGATGATCGGCGGCAACCGTCCCTCGGCCTACGCCAAAATCAAACTGGGAGGCAAGAAGGACGGCACCATCACCGCATGGCAAACCGATTCCTGGGGTACCGGCGGTTTTCAGGCGGTCAGCCCTGGGCAGCAACCGTACGTGTTCACGAACCTGCCCAACATCCGCGAAGTGCGCACCGCCGTCTCGGTGAATGCCGGGACTCAGCGAGCCTGGCGCGCCCCGGGCAACCAGCAGGCTTCCTATCTGACCTGCTGCGCCATTGAGGACTACGCTCATAAGATTGGGATGGACCCGATCGAAGTCTTCAAGCTCAACGCGCAATACGCGCCGACAGCCCGGATAGAGACCTACCGTTATCAACTGGATAAGGCCGCGGAACTGGCGGACTGGAAGAAGCTGTGGCGTCCGCGTGGACAAAATGGATCCGGCCCGGTCAAACGCGGTTTGGGTGTGGCGATTGCCGCCTGGGGCGGAGCCGGACATGCCGGCAAGGCCCGCGCCGTCATCAATCCGGACGGGTCCGTAGCCATCGAGACCGGCACGCAGGATCTGGGCACTGGTACCCGCACCATCATCACGCAGGTCGCGGCGGAGACGTTTGGGCTTCCCATGAGCCAGATCAAACTGTCGATCGGAACCAGCGAACTGCCGGCCGACGGCGGTTCGGGCGGTTCCAGCACGGTGGGCGCCGTTTCCACCACCACGCGGAAATCGTCGATGAACGCGCTGGCCAAGCTCTACGAAGTGGTTGCGCCGTCTTTGGGAGCGCAGCCCGAAGAGTTGGAGGCGGTGGACGGACACGTCCGGGTGAAGGGCAGCCCTAACAAGAGCCTAACCTGGCAGGCCGCCTGCCGAAAACTGGGTTCTACCCAGATCGCCGAGATGGGCGAGAACGTCCCGCGCTCGGCCCAGGCGGAAGGCCTGAACACGCAAGGCGCGGCCGGCGTGCAGATCGCCGACGTCAGCGTGGATACCGAGACCGGGATCGTCAAGATCAACCGCTACGTGGCCGTGCAGGATTGCGGCCTGGTGATCAACCCGAAGCTGGCGGAAAGCCAGGTCTTTGGCGCGATCATCATGGGAATCGGCACGGCGCTCTTTGAAGAGCGCATCATGGACGCGCAAACCGGCCGGGTCCTGAACCCGGATATGGAATTCTACAAACTGGCCGGCATCGCGGATATCGGCAACCTCGTGGTCCACATGGATATCCGGCCGGAGAACGACAAGCGCGGCGTCATCGGCCTGGGTGAACCCCCGGCCATCCCGATCTGCGCCGCGGTGGGTAACGCCGTGACCAACGCGATCGGCGTGCGGGTGCCGACCATACCCATGACGCCCGATCACGTGCTGGCCGCACTAGAAGGGAGGATCGGATAATGCAGTCCTTCGAATATGCCAATCCGGCGACCGTTCAGGAGGCCGTGGGGCTGTTGGGTGCCCGGTGGGGCCAGGCCGATGTGCTGGCCGGCGGCACCGACCTGCTCAGCCTGATGAAGGAGCACCTCCACGAACCTAAGCGCCTGGTCAACATCAAGAACATCAAAGAGCTCGAAGGCATTCAGAAGACCGCCAGCGGGCTACGCATCGGCGCTCTGGTCACCATGGATGAACTGGCGAAGAACGCCGAGGTTCACGCCGCATACCAGTCGCTGGCCGAAGCCGCGGCAGGCATCCCCAGCCCGCAGATTCGCCATATGGGAACGGTGGGCGGCGACCTGTGCCAACGGCCGCGTTGCTGGTACTACCGGCAGGGCTTCGGCCTGTTTGCCATGAAGGACGGAAAATCGCTGATTCCGGAGGGCGAGAACAAGTATCACGCGATCTTCGGCGGCGGTCCGGCCTATTTCGTGAGCGCGTCGAGCCTGGGGCCCGCCCTGGTGTCGTTAGGCGCCAGGGTGAAGTTGGTTTCGGCGAAGGGGACGCGCGAGGTGCCGGTGGCGAAGTTCTTCGTGACGCCGGCGAGCGAAGCCGCGCGTGAGATCGCCCTGCAGCCGAACGAAATCCTAACCGAAATCATCGTGCCCGCTGCCGCGGTACACACCGCGACTTATGAGGTGCGGCAGAAGGAGGCGCTGGACTGGCCTCTGGCAGCCGCATCGGTAGCCCTGACGATGAACGGAAGGACCGTGACTTCCGCGAAGGTAGTGCTCGGACACGTGGCGCCCACGCCCTGGGAGGCCACCGGCGCCGAGGCTGCTCTGAAGGGCAAGACGATTACCGCGGACACCGCCGAAGCGGCGGGCAAGGCGGCCGTTCTGGGCGCCACGCCGCTCAGCCAGAATGCCTACAAGGTGACCCTGGCGAAAGTGGCGGTGAAGCGGGCGCTGATGGAGGCGGTCAAAACCGCGAAGGCCTAACCATGCCGTCTCCTGGATTGAATAAGAAGGCCAGCATGAACCGCTGCGCCAACCTCCGTTGGAAGGGTCTGTATATCGACACCGCGTACGACCCCGAAAACGACT
>PMTT01000138.1 GCA_003167275.1 Bryobacterales bacterium
ATTATACCCGAGTGGGACGGGTGGAGGACTTCGGCCCAGCCAAGCCGGCGAAATGACCGAACGAACTCGGCCTCATCGGCCATCAAGGCAGAGCTTCTGTTCGAAGATCAGATCCTGCTCCGGCGGCCCGAGGGTGCTTTGTAAGACATAGGCCTGCCAGAGTTTACAGCTATCAAGCGGTATCCATTCGATACTGTGGGTAAAGCAGCACCACCCCAGGGATTCCTGTCCAGACCCTCATTCAAAACGAGGATGTCGCGAAGCAAAAAGCAAAACAGTTCGGAGGAGAACCATGTCTCAAAAACTAATAGCCGTTGCCTGCTCGATTCTATGGAGCGGGGCAATGATGGCGCAAACCGATACCACTGCGGGACCCGGAGAATGGCGGATCGCAGGTCAGAATCTGAGCAACACTCGAGGCCAGGGCACGGAATCTCAGATCGGCATATCCAACGTAGACCAACTTGCCACCCGATGGGTCTTCGAGACCGGCGCCGACGTCTCCGCCACGCCCACCGTGGCAGGCAATGCAGTCTATTTTCCGGATTGGGCAGGAAACCTTTTCGCGGTGAACGCGCAAACCGGACAGCTTCTGTGGTCGCGCCAGATTTCGGACTACAACGGCCGGTCGGGCAGCATATCGAGAGTAAGTCCCGCGGTCTTTGCAAACGAGCTGATTTTCGGCGACAACGTAAGAAGCAGCGCGGTACATGACGGCGCGCATTTCATGGCAGTGGATCGCAATACCGGCGCGATGCTTTGGATCACGCAGGTGGACGCCCATCCCGCCGCTGTCATCACCGGGTCTCCCGTATTTAACGGCAGCGTGGTTTACATCGGTGTCTCTTCGAACGAGGAAGGGCTCGCGACGGATCCAGCGTATCCGTGTTGTACATTTCGCGGCAGCGTAGTCGCTCTGGATGCCGTCACCGGCGCGATCCTGTGGAAGACCTTTGTGGTGCCGGATAACAAAGGCCAGACAAACGCTTACAGCGGAGGGGCGATCTGGCAGCCGCCGGCGATCGATCCGGTACGCGGGTCGCTGTTTATCGGCACCGGAAACAACTACACGGTTCCTCAGTCCGTGTTGAACTGCCAGCAGGACGCCGTTGCCGCGGGGAATCCGAATGCGGTGTGCACCTCCGCGGACGATCATTTCGATGCGGCCCTGGCACTGGACCTCAAGACCGGGGCGATCAAATGGTCGATGGGGGTCATGGCTTTTGACGCCTGGACCGTGGCGTGTCTTTCTTCACTTAAGGCAATTCACTGTCCGCAGCCTTCGGGCCCCGATTTCGACTTGGGCGGGTCGGGGCCGAACCTCTTATCGAATATGGTTGGCTTTGGCCAGAAAAGCGGGGCGTTCTGGGCGATGAATCCCGATACCGGGAAGATTCTATGGGCGACTAAGGTCGGTCCCGGCAGCACACTGGGAGGAATCGAATGGGGAACCGCAACCGATGGATCGCGGATTTACGTGGCTATCACGAACGCGGACCATATCGCACTTTCCCTGCCGGACGGTACCTCAACCACTGCCGGAAGTTGGGCTGCTCTGGATGCATCGACCGGAAAAGTCGTTTGGCAGATCGCAGACCCGCTGGGCGCCCTCGACTTGGGTTCGCTAACGGTCGCGAATGGAGTGTTGTACGCGCCTTCGTTTTCGGGGTTTGTGTACGGCCTGAACGCGCTCACGGGAAAGGTCCTATTTCAGTTCAATACCGGCGGCTCGGTCATCGACGGACCTTCGATCGTTGACGGCAGTGTGTACTGGGGGTCGGGTTATTCGCACATTTCTCCCGGCATCGGCAACAACAAGGTGTTCGCCTTCAGCCTGCCGAGTGTCAGTGGACAATAACGTCCTACGGACGAAGTAGGGTTCAGTCTTGAGGACAGACCAAGCTGCCTGTCCTCACTAGCCGTTCGTCACTGTCATCAGTTCTCGGTGGGCTTGGGCTCCATGTGATCCACCAGGATCATCTCCATGGGCGCCTTGCGTGGATCCAGTTTGAGGCCGTAACGCTGCACTGAGTCGTAGATCGAACCGGCGTAAACCGGAGTGACCAGCGCGGGCGGCTGTTCGATGGCGTGGGCGAAGCAGCGCGGCATGTCGATCCATTCAGGGACGGGAGAAGGTGCGAAGATGCCTTGGTCGGTCAGCCGTCGCGCTTTGGGCGCTCCTTCGAGCGGGATATCGAGATAGTAGAGCTCGCCGATCAGTTTCGGGACCGGCGCCAGACGGTCACCCGACCGTAGAGCGGCCCACCCGTCATTCTGCAGAAACTCCGCGGCTTGTCCGGCGATGCCGTTGAATTCGTTCGCGAATAACGAAGCCGCGGACTCCAGATGTTCCGTCTCGCGCTGCCGATCCGCCGCCGCCACCCTGGTGGACCACCGGTATTGCACGACAGCCAGCGCCGCCAGCAATATCGCCAGCGCGCCAGAGACGGCGAGAAGCGTGCGGGACCCGTGCGGCCGCCCCATCGAACCCTATTCTAACAAGTGGTCCGCGTCTATTGTCGATTTACGCCGCCATCTCGGAACGGGCCTTTGCTATAGCGGCCAGATATTGGCGGGCGCGCTCTTCGATGACGTCGAATCGACCTTCCTTGATGGACTTTGCGTCCACCAGCTCGCCGCCCACGGCGACCGCGCAGGCGCCCGCTTTGAGGAAATCGCCAGCCGTTTCGAGGTTCACGCCGCCAGTTGGAATCATCTCGATCTGCGGGAAAGGGCCCTTGAGCGCCTTGATGTACTTCGGACCTCCCACGTTGCCGCAGGGGAAGATCTTGACGACGTCCGCGCCAGCTTCCCAGGCAGTCAGCACTTCCGTGGGAGTGAGCGCTCCCGGGCAGATGACTTTGGAATAGCGCTTCACCATCTCGATGGTGGAAAGCCGCAGGCTGGGGGTGACGAAGAATTCGGCGCCGGCCAACATGCACGCGCGCGCAGTCTCGGGATCCAGCACCGTGCCGGCGCCGAGCATGATCTTGTCGCCGAAGCGGTCGGCCACCGTCTCCAGGGCGCGAATCGCGCCTGGCACTGTCATGGTGATCTCGGCGGCGCGCACGCCGCCCCGGTACATGGCTTCGATGGCCTGAACGGCGGTCTCCGCGCTGGAAGTGCGCACCACCGGAACTAAACCGACCTCGGTGATGAATGCAAGAATCTCTCTGGATTTCATCAGTTCTTACGCTATCACGCTGCGGGAGGGCGGGGCATCCTGGGATCGGCGTGGTTCTGGTGAGGTTTGGCAAGGCGGAACATACCCCACCAATCTTGCATTTGTAACGCGTGACCAACAGGCTCTCAGCGCGTCTGAACCAATCAGTTACTACAATCGAGGCGCTACCGTGCCGTATGCCTGTGAACCCGAGTCAGTGAACGCACAGTTGGACCGAATCGTGAACGGCCCGCCGCTCGCGTCGTCGCCGAGTTTGTGCCGTTTCCTACGCTTTGTGGTGGAAGAGACCCTGGCTGGCCGCCAAGGCTCGCTCAAGGAATATTCCCTGGGAGTGGTGGTCTTCGACCGGGGTGATGCGTTCGACCCGCGTATGGACCCGATCGTGCGCGTGCAGGCCCGCAACCTGCGCGTCCGGCTGGCACAGTATTATGCCGGACCCGGGATGGACGACCCGGTGCTGATCGAACTGCCCAAGCGGACGTATGTTCCCGTGTTCCGGCGCAGGATTGAGGAGGCGCCGGCCGCGGAGCCAGTCGCATCCCTGGAACCGGCTGCCGCGGTGCATGATGTCACGCCGGCGGTAACACCCACTGCCGTCTCCGTCGTCGCGGCTCCGGAGTCACCACTCGCCGAACGGGCGAACGCACTCGCTGCGGAACCGTTTGCGGAACCCCTTCCCGTCCCGGCGCCTGCCCCGGTTGGCGAGCCGGTGGGGGGGATCTGGCATCGTCCGAGGTGGGCCTCGGTGGGCGCGGCTGCCCTGCTTGCCATCGTAGCGATCAGCGCGTTCTGGCAGGTGCGGCCCGCCGAGACGGCCCTAAAACCGGTCCACGAACCGGATCCGATGGCGCAGGACCTCTACATCCGCGGCCGTTACCTGATGGATCGGCAGACGGAGCCGGGCCTCCGTGAAAGTATCGATGCCTTCAGCCGGGCGGTGGACCGCGATCCCCAGTTCGCGCCNNGCGGACCGGGCGCTGGCTATCGATCCGGCGCTGGCCGAGGGGCACGTCTCGCTGGCCGCCATTATCGAGGCCTATGACTGGAACTGGGCTGCCGCCGAGCATGAGTACCGGCGCGCCCTGGAGTTGAACCCCGCACTTCCCGAGGCCCACCTGTGGTACGGGATGTTCCTGCGGGATCAGGGCCGTTTGCAGGAGGCCCTTCCGGAGATTCGGCGCGCGGCGCAACTGGAACCGTTTTCGGTATTCACCGCAGTCAACCTGGCCCATGCCTACATGATGGCGGGCAACTACGTCGCCGCGGAGGAGCAGGCGCACCACGCGGCCGGCCTGGCGCCGGACATGGTGACGGCGGAGGTGCTGCTGTCCAACGCCTACCGGGCCCAGTCCCGGACTGCCGAAGCGGACGCGGCGCTTGACCGCGCGGGAAAGTTCTCTACCGGCAATCCCCACGCTCTCTCGGTGCTGGCTTGTGCCTATGCCCGGCACGGACAGCGCGACAAGGGCATCCGTCTCTTCGAGCAAATGGAGTTGCTGGCCAAGCAGCGGTACGTGTCGCCCTTCGACCTGGGTTCGGTTTCCCTGGTCCTGGGGGATGAAAAACGCGCCCTGGTTTGGCTGGAGGAGGCTTACCGGCAGCGCTCCGCCGGCTTGATCTTCCTGCGGGATGCCAAGTTCACGCACTCGCATAGTTCGCCAGGCTTCGATTCGTTAATCGAAAAGATGCATTTTGCGGGGTGACGTAGGGTATGCTTTAGCTTGCCCAGCCGTTGCTACAGAATTCGGGCAAGCTAAAGCATACCCTACATCGCGTTATCCTATTGGCTTGACGCCACAACAGAAACAGAAATCGGAACAGGAGAAAAAACCGCCGCGCGTTTCCGTGGTGGTGGTTTCGCGCAATCGGGTGGAATGGCTGCGGACGTGCCTGGAGTCCATCGAGAAGTCCGAGGGGCGCGATACGCTGCAAATCATCGTCGTCGATAACGGCTCCTCCGACGGTAGCGCACAACTGGACGGCGCATTCCCCCAGGTGCAGTTCATCCGCCTTCCCAAGAACTTCGGGCTCACCAAGGCGCTCAACCTGGGCTGGCGGGCGGCGGATGCCGAGTACGTCTTCTTCCTGCACGATGACACCGAGGTGGAGCCGGCAACCGCGGTCCGTCTCGCCGAGATCCTGGATGGCCACCCCGAGGTGGCGGCTGTCTGCCCGCTCCTGGTGGATGGCGAGGGACGCCCGGCGCCCCAGCTTGGCGAGTTTCCGCCCACTGGCGAGTGGGTTCCGGCGGCGCCCTCGGACATTGAACCGATGGCTGTGGAATACCCGCGCGGCGCGGCGCTCATGATGCGGGTCTTCCTGATCAAGGCGATTCGTCAGATCGACGAGCGCTACGGGCAATTCGGCAGCGATGCCGACCTGGCGGTGAATATCCGCAGGGCGTCGAAGAAGATTCTGCTGCTCCCCACCGTGCGCGTGCGGCATCACGGCAGGAATGCGGTTACTCCATTCGAACGCGCCGATTTTCTGCTGGGGCGCGCCGCATTTCTGGGAAAGTACCAGGGTTTCCGTGCCGGTCTCCAGGCCCGGCTGGGAGCGGTGCTCGGGGCTTTATTGGGGTTCCGCTTCAGCGAATTCAAGTACACCGTGTCCGGGCAGAAGATCGACGGTACGCAGATGTAATGGCGTTGCCCTTGGTTATAGTCAGGTATTTACCTTTCGGGATCTAGCGTTTAGGGCTCCGCGTGGATAACATTAACCCCATGGAAGCCCTGCTCTGGATTCTCTTGCCTGGTTTTGTAGCGCTCGCCTCCGGCCTTCTCTCGTGGTTCATCATGCAGTCGCGGATGGAGGTGAAGCTGGCCGAGCAACGCGAAATGCTGGCTACCGAGCGCGGCGCACTGGATGCCGAGAAGGTTGGGGTAAGGATGTCCCTCGACAACGCTATACGCGCCGCAGAGGAAGGCGCCAAGCGCGAGGCTCTCGATTCCTTCCTGAGCGAACTGACCATCGAACAGCGCCACTACACGCGCGAAAACCGCCTGCTGATGCACAACCGCAAGAGCCTGATACTGCAAGAGCGGATGTATTTCCGCAACATTCCGCTCTCGGACTGGATCGAGCACGAGATCGTCATGGAAGAAGGCCAGGATGTCACGCGTTTGGTGCAGGATATGACCATCTTCGACCGCGAAGTGGTCAGCATCGCGGAAGCGTCGCGACCCAAGCGTCAGTTGGCCTGAGCAAACCGACCCCACTTAGGACCGGTACCTGCATAGAATCAATAATTTACAAGTTCAAAACCACCGGCACGGTGCGGGATTTAACGCTGTTTTAATGCGAAATCCTGCGCGTGGCGCGTCCAAGCTTTGGGGAAGATTGTAAGATATTGATTTAGGAGATGCTGACGAAAATGGATCGATTTCGTGTGTGGGCTATCTGTGCGACTCTGGCCACCGGGTCGGCGGTGGCATGGCCCGCCCAAAAGGGCGATGCTGCCAAGGGGAAGGAAGTCTTTCAGCAATGCGGCGTGTGCCACAGCGCCGATACCGACGAAAAGAAAATGGGGCCGGGGCTGAAGGGGTTGTTCAAAAAGGACAAACTGGCGAACGGCAAGAAGCCCACCGAGGCCAACATCCGCTCCCAGATCGACGACGGCGGGAACGGCATGCCGCCTTACAAGGACGTATTGGGCGACGGGGAGAAGGACGACCTGATCGCGTACTTGAAGACGCTGTAACACGGAAGAGGGGGACAGCCTGAACTGTCCCCCTCTTTTCGCCTTTTTCGGCAGGAGTTGTGGTGAAAAAAAGGGGACACTTCAGGCTGTCCCCGTTTTCCTGCGTTAGGCTTTGGCGCCCAGGACTTCCATGGCCTTCTTCACCACTGGATCGTCCTCCACCTTCTTCTTCAAATCCTGTTGCTGCTGGGCCGGAGATTCGGGGAGCGGCTCGCCGTTGTCGTCGTAGTCCACCTGAACGTCGGCCTCGGCAACCGGGGTGCCAGGCGTGACGCCGGTGTCCTGAATCGCCTTGGCACTGGACGGACCGTAGTACTTGGCGGTCGACAGGATGATCGCGCTGCCGTCATCCATGGTGATGGCCTTGCGAAGCGCGGCATCGCCATAGGTGCGCTCTCCCACCACCTGAGCGCGATTGTTTTCCATCAGGGCCGAAGCCATGATCTCGGCGGCTCCGGCTGTCCCACGGTTGGTGAGCACCGCCACCGGCAGGGCCGTGACGGCCTTCCCCGGATCCGCATCGAAATCCTGCTGCGCTACCCGCTGGCCCTTCAAGTATGTGATGCGGCCCTTGCTCATGAAGAGATTGGCCAGTGCGATTCCATCCTCGGGAGTCCCCACCGCGCAGTTGCGCACATCCACCAGCAGTTTCTGAGCTCCGTCCTTCTGAAGCTTTTGGATGGCCGTAGCGGTTTCCTTCACATGCACGGGGGAAAGCGCGTCGATATTGATGTAGCCCACCTGTCCAGGCAGCATCTTGGTCTCGACCGGCGGCAGGGCCGCCATCGCTCGGGTGAGTTTCACGATCTGCGGTTCGGGATGGCGCACGCGCACCACGCTGATCTCGACCGTGCTACCGGCATCGCCCTGCAAGAGCATGGCGGCGTAAGCGAGGGGCATGTCGCGAGTGGCGATGCCCTTGATGCTCTCCACCATGTCACCAGTCGAGAACCCGGCCTTCGCCGCGGGAGAGTTCGGCACGGCGCCGACCACACCCACGTAGCCGAACTTCTTCGAGAGCAGCAGCCCGGTGTCGGCCCGTTTAAGGTCCTTGTTCTTCAGGTATTCCTTGTATTGGTCGGCATTCAGGTAGCTGGCGAACGGGTCGATAGCCTCCAGCAGTCCGTTCAAAGCCCCCAGCGTGACACTCTTCATGTCGGGCTCTTCCACGTAATCGGTCTTGATCTTGGCAACCACGTCGCTGAAGACGCCGATATGTTTGAGGGTATCGTCCCCATTGGACGCGCCCTTGCCGAGCACCACCCCAATCAGGAGCAGAAGTGTGAGGCACGTCGAAGTGCTCACGATGAAATATTTGATACGGCTACTCATAGGTTTGAAAGCTCCGGAGGCCCTTGGAATCCATTATACAGAAACACAACGCCATACAGACACGCCCGGCGGCCAGGCGTACCCCGCCTCTACGCCATTGGACGCGTTGAGAACCGGTTTGGTTCTAACTATTGCCAGCCATTTCTCTGGCGAAGACCGGTGATGTGCGCGGTGTGGTGCCGTCCGTGCCAGGCGTACAGGGCCAGGTTGGTGTCCTGCCGCACCAGCCCCAGCGCCGGGTGGCGGAAGGTGCGGGCGAATTCGGCGTCGGAGAGGCTCTTCAGAAGCACCACCCAGCGGCGGTGTAAGCTGTCCAGCAGTTCGAGCGAAACTTCTACCGGCAGCGTGCGGGCATCTGCCAGTTCCGCCCACTTTGCCTCGTCGTAGGGCTTGATGACCGGCTCGTCCTCGGTGAGCGCCAGGCGCAGGCGGATGTAACTGTTCATATGGCTGTCGGCCACGTGGTGGACGGTTTGCCGGACCGTCCAGCCGGCCGGGCGATAGGGTGTATCGAGCTGTTCGCCGGTTAGATCCCGGACCGCCTCGCGGAGGCCGGCGGGGGCCGCCGAGAGCTGACCGATCAACTGGGGCCGCGTATCGGCAGCGACTGGCGCGGAGAAATCGAATTGTCCGATGGGGTAACGCAGGTCCATGTCCCCGATCTTAGCAATTGGCCGGGCCCCTACAGTTTTGGGCTGCGCCCCACAATCGTGTTCGTAAATCGCGATGTATACTCGGCTAAGTAAAGGAGCCTTGACGTTAAGTGAAACGAATTGTGATGATCGGCCTGCTCATGACAGGCATGCTGGGCAGCGCGCTCGCCCAGATCGACCTATCGAAGCTGATCACTGGCAACCAGGGCAGCCCGGAAGCAATCGCCGCCATACACTACGGCCGAGAAGGAAAGCTGATCTGGATCTTCTATCACGCACCTTCCGTGGGAAGCCGGCACATCTTTAACGGCGCGGGCGCGCTCCAACCCGACGGCACCATATGGCGCCTCGGCGCGGATGATGCAACCGTCCTACATACCGACGCCGATCTGGATATTGGGGGGCTGGCCGTGCCCAAGGGCGAGTACACGCTCTACGTCGATCTCGACAAGGGGAATTGGAAGCTGATCGTCAATAAGCAACTGACGGACGTCCGGGGCAGGCCGCAGTGGGGCATCAACAGGGATGGCTGCACGACCAATAACCGGCAACGGAATTGGGCCGCCCCGCGTTGACGATGGGCAAATCGGCGTCTCCGGTGGAAACACTCAAGATCGCGCTCACGCGCACCGAGCCTCCGACTGAAAGCGCCGCTCGCGGCAAACTGGAGATAGCGTGAGAGAATGTAACGGCATCGGCGCCGTTTACGGTAAAGTAATCCCTGAGAACAATTGGGCCACGAATGAACACGAATTCACACAACTGCATTTTGTTTTTCTTATTCGTGTGTATTCGTGTTTATTCGTGGCCTCCAGTTTTGGGTCGTCTGTCCTGCGGCTCTTGACATCCACGATCCCCGGTGGTAAGTCTGTTCTCCGGGTCGGCCCACGCCGGGGAATCTCATCAGTTGTTCAATGCGATCGATGACCGCCTGAGCGACGGTTGGTGCAGCAGTAGGGCTGTCTTCCTGGAAGTGTTTAACCGCGGCTACCAGTTGGTCGGACGCTCCGGTCGTCGAATCTGCCTCACGAGTGAAACAGCCGATCGATACGATTACGCACTTCGGTATGCTCTACCAACTCGCCACGGTCGGCTTGCTCAATGCCCCGTTCCACTCCGGCGATGAAGCGAGCCTGACTCTCGAGCAGCGGTCAACCGTCTCTTTCACCAGTTCCTCCGCATCCTTGCCAGTGGCAGAGGCCACTTGCTGGAGCAGAGTTTCAATCTCAGGCGAGAAATGTACTTCCATACCCCCAGCGTAGGGGCGGTCGTCCTTCGTGTCAACCACGATGGGTATAATAACGCGAAGCGACCATGAAACACGCCACCACCTTAGCGGTCTGCCTTTTCGTGGCATCGCCGATTGCCTGGTGTCAACCGGCGAAACCGGCATTTGAAGTGGCATCCATCAAACTCCATGAGTTGCCTCCCGCGCCAGTTTCTCGAACGGCTTCAGCCGCTGCTGATCTCGATTCACCCGCTGTTGGGGCTGCTGGCAGCGTTTGCGCTGCCCATGCTCACCTCCACCTGGAGGCCTGGGATGGAACGCGCGGCGGAGGAGCGGGGCGCCTCGGCCAATCGTCTGGCGCGGCATCTCTTCAACGTCGCCACCACAGCGGCGCCGGGCAAGGATGTGCGCGTGACGCGGATCGGCGCCCGCCTGGTGCGGGAGCGGCGCGCCGCATGGGAGCGTTGGTATGGGCCGGTGGCCTTGGCGCGATTGGGGCAGCGCGTTGTGGCACTCGCTGGCGTGGGCTGTCTTTGGGGCTGCGTACGTCGGGGCCGTGGTGTTCGTTTCCTCCCGGCCCGGCGCCACGGCGGGAGCGGTCCTGCTGGTGCTGGCGGCGGGTTCCCGGCTCTCGGCGTACATTGGCGCAACGGTTGGGGAGATCGGCTTGCTGCGCGGCTTCTGGCTGGATAGCTCCCGGCGCATGGCGTGGCTGGAGGACTATGCCGCGTCAATGACGGAGCACGCGGACGCGCGGCCCCCGAGCCTGGTGGAGGGCATCCGCTTCGAGCACGTTGCCTTCGCCTATCCGGGGACGTCGCGGCGCGTGCTCGACGATGTCTCGCTCGATCTGTGGCCCGGCTCGGTGGTCGCCATCGTCGGCGAAAATGGGGCTGGGAAGAGCACGCTGGTCAAGCTGTTATGCCGGATGTACCAGCCCGGCGAGGGGCGCATCCTGGTAGATGGCGTGGACTTGGCGCGGATTCCGGCGGACGAATGGCGTTCCCGGCTGGCAGGCGCGTTTCAAGACTTCTTCCGCTTCGAGTTCCTGGTACAGCATACGGTCGGCATCGGCGACGTTCCCAGGCTTGACGACCAACCTGGGGTCGCGGCGGCGGTCAATCGGGCTGGAGCGGACGATGTGGTGGAGCGGTTTGCGGCGGGACTGGAGACGCAGCTCGGCGCGACCTGGCCGGGCGGAGTGGAGGTCAGCTTCGGCCAATGGCAGAAGCTCGCGCTGGCCCGTGGCTTCATGCGCGATCACCCGCTCCTGCTGGTGCTGGACGAACCCACCGCCGCGCTGGACGGCGCGCGAGTGGTGGAAGTGGGCTCGCACGAAGCCCTGATGGCGAAGAGGGGACAGTACGCGGAACTCTATGGGATACAGGCTGCGGCGTATAAGTGAGGCGGCGCCACACCCGTCTGAGTCCGACGGGTTGTGGTCTTGTGGTTTCAAGAGTTTAGAGGAAATTTCCGTCGGAGTCAGACGGAAATACAGTTCGACCGGCGGTCCCAGTCATGCCCTTCGGAGTGCATCAGGGCGAAGCCAGGGCAGCATCACTCTTCCTCGGAGGTCAGCCCGAGAATGCTCTGCACATCGCGGGCGGCATGCAGTACCCGGATCACCGACAACGGCTTGGCTTCAAATAGGTAGACGATCAGGTAGGAGTAGACCGGAAAGAAGCGGTGCCGACGGTCGGCTAGCTCTTGGCGCAAATGACCGATGCCCGGGTTTTTCGCCAGTCGGTACATGGCCTTTTCCATGGCTTCCAAAACGCGGTCGGCGGCCTGGATGCTGTCGTTGGCGATATAATCCCAAATGTCGCTGAGATCCTGCTCGGCGCGGGGCGTGAGGATGAACGGCTTCATCCCTTGGTTCGTTTCCGTTGGGCGCTACGCTCGCGGATCTTGGCAAAGGCCTCGGGGCCGTCGACGAATAGGCCCCGGTCGGCCTGCTCGGTTCCCACAGCGATTTCTCTGCGCAACTCGGCCAGTCGCAGATGCTTGATCTCTTCACGTTCTTTCAAGAGACGCAGCCCTTCGCGCAAGACTTCGCTTTGGGTCTGGTAGTAGCCGCTCTTCAAGAGATCGGCCACGAATTCATCGAAGACAGACCCCAGGTGGACGTTCATTACTTCACCGTACAACTGATAACAATGGATGTCAACTGTTGACAGCGAATCCTTAAGGGATTCCAAAGTGCTCGCCTGAAAAGCGGCCCCGCAGACCAACGGCGTCACGCGGTTTAGATAAGTAGTTGGCCAGACAATCCCGGGTGCAGCCGCTTTCCTCGGCGGCTGGTGTAACGAATCTCTAACTCAAAGCACTACACTGGGAGGTCTCAATGAAACTGAAACGAGCGATTATCCTCGCGAGTTCATGCCTGGCGTTGACCATCACCGCCTGGGCCGACGCCCTGCCGTGCATCAAGCCCGGCACCGAACGATGGCCGGTCAAAACCAGCCTTCCTGGGGGCGCCAAGACTAAGACCATGGCTTTGGCGGATGTCCTGAACCTCGAAAAGCTGACGGATGTCCGAAAGAACGACCCCAGGTATCAGGCTAAACACATCACAGACCAACCAGTAAAAGAAGACACGCTGGTGACCATCTCCGGATGGCTGTACCTGGCCGCTTTTGAAGCCGATGACTGCGACTTTCACATTCAGATCAGCCCGCAACCTCGGACCTCAGCCGATCCGCCGACCAAGGACGACGACTGCATCATCGTCGAGATCCCTTCCGGCCAGTACGCTACCAGCATTGCGGATCAAGTGGAAGCGCAACGCCAGTGGGTGATCGACAATCTGCTGAACAAGACCGCCCCGAAGATCGGCGCCGTCCACGTGATGAGCCGTCCGGTCTTCGTGACGGTAACGGGCGCGCTGTTCTACGACGATGCTCATGAGTATCTGCCCGACGGAGGTACCGGGCGGGGTAAGAAAGGCATGGAATCGAAGACGCTGTGGGAACTCCACCCGGTGACCTCGATTGTATTTGGGGCGAAGCCGACGAAGCCCTGAAAGTCCCTACGCCGTCTGTTAACTGAAGTAGTATACTGGCCAGTACTTATGAACCTTCACAACTGGGAAGATATCGAGCGGCTCAAACTCGCCCACGCGGCGCTACCGAAAGCCAAACAGGCCATCGTCGACCAAGTGTTCGAGAGGGCCCACCAGCAACTGCTGGCAGTCCAGAAGAATGGAATTGCCACGCGCAACCCCGCCATTCCACATCAGTTCCTGCTCGCCAAAAGTGCCCTGACGAATGACGCCGATGGCGCCGTGAAGGCCCTTCCCGAGCCCGGAGCGGTCGAGGTTTCCGTCTCTCCCAACGGTGAAATCTGGGGCACCGGGAAGTTTCAGCAATTGGATCCCGGCTGGGTGGAAGCCGCGGGAATCTGGCTGGAGCATTTCATTCTGGGCAAGCAGAAATTCCCGGCCGGCCAACCCGGTATCCTTCCTATGCCGGACCAGGTAACCTTGGCAATCGCGGGCGACTGGGGAACCGGGAATTTCGCCCCGGAGCCGTCCCCGGCCTTCAAGATCAAGGACTTCATTCCCACGCTCAACCCGCACTACACGATTCACTTGGGCGATGTCTATTATGCCGGCACCAACGGCGAAGAGACCACCAACCTGGTCGATGCGTGGCCGGCCGGATCGCTAGGCTCCTTCACCTTGAACTCCAATCATGAGATGTATTCCGGGGCGAAACCTTACTTTACGAAGGCGCTGGCGAGTCCCATGTTCCATCTGCAGGCGGGGTACAGCTTCTTCGCCCTGGAGAACACCAACTGGATCGTCGTGGGCCTGGATTCGGCGTACTTTTCGAGCGAAGATGGCGCCTACCTGGATGGCTCGCTGGGGGTCGGAGACCCGGCCGCGGCGGACCCACTGGCTTTCCTGAAGGAGGTGGCCGGCCGCGGGAAGAAGGTGATCGTGCTGACGCATCACAATGGCCTTCCCGAGATTGGATCGGGCCTGGCGACCACTCTTTGGACCCAGGTGATGGGCGCTTTTCCCGCCGACGCTCCGCCCGCCTATTGGTACTGGGGGCATGTCCACGCGGGCGCGGTCTACGTGAAGCAGCCAAACGGCACGCAATGCCGCTGTACCGGCCACGCGGCGCTCCCCTGGGGTCTGGCGACGGAGTTGAAGAACCCGGACGTCACGTGGTTCGAGACCCGGAGCGCCGGCGATCCGTCCGATCCGCTGCGGGTGCTGAACGGCTTCACGGCGGTGACCTTGGACGGGGCCTCGCTGTCCGAGGTTTTCTACGACGAAAACGGCCACCAGGCGTGGACAGCGGCCCAGGCCGCAGCCGCGGGATAGCCCGGTCAGGGCCCAACGTAAGGCCACGGCGGTCCCGGTAAGGCGTAAGCAACCCAACTATCATTCGTAACGGAGCGCGGAGGCCGGGTCGACCCGTAAGGCTCTCCGCGCGGGCGCGATGGAGGCCGCGGCGGCAATCGCGCCGAATAACAGCAGGCCGGCGCCGAAGCTCAACAGGTCGAAGGGGAGGAACCCGTAAAGCAGGTTGCGCACAACCTTGGCGGCCGCCGCAGCCAGGGCAATCCCGAAGCACGCGCCGATCCCAAAGGGGAGCGCGTACTGTCCGAGCACGCATCCGAGCACATCCAGACGGCGCGCGCCCAGCGCCATCCGCACACCGATCTCGCGGGTCCTCTGCGCCACCGTAAATGCCAGCAGCCCGAAGATGCCAAGCAGCGCAAGCAGGCTGGCTATGGCTCCCAGCGTGCCGACAATCGTCACGGTCTTCCGCATGGTGTCCATTTGCTGGTCGATGAGGCTCTGAAAGGTGAAGACCATGGGGACAATTCCGGGGAGCGTGGCGGCGGACTGGATCGCTCGCGATAGCGGCCCCGGATTGATGGTGGCATGGACCAGGATCGTCGCGTACACGGCGTTCTTGTCATCGATCGGGAGGTAGGCCTCGACGGATTCCGGATGACGCATGAGGTTCACGCCGCTGTCCTTCACCACGCCGGAAACGGTGCGGGTGCGTTGGTCGATGAGCAAGGCCTTCCCGAGGGGCGATTCGTTCGGCCACAGTCTGCGGGCGGCGGATTCACTGACCACCACGGCGTCCGGCTCGACCGCGCCGAACAATCGGCCTTGCAGCAGGGGCAGGCGCATCATCGGGAAGTAGGATGGATCGACCTCATTCAAATAAAGCTGCTGACCGGAGACGTCCCAGATCCACCCGCGCTTGAGGGGCGGAATGGTGGCAATCGAGGCGGCGTCAACCCCGGGCAACTGGCGCACGCGCGCGGCCATGTCGAGGGCCGCCTGGCGGGCCTGCGCCGGGGTGAAGTTATGAAGATAGAAGGAGGGGTCCACAATCGTCATTCCCGCGTAATCGAAAGTGACCTCCGTGCGAAAGCTGTGCTCGACCGCGCGGGTGAAGAAGCTGCTCAGGATCAGCAGGACGCAGCTCACGGCCACCTGCACCGAGACCAGGATCTTGCGGGCGCGGGTGGCCTTGGGCCCGCGCTTCACCGTTTGAAACGCGGGAGCCAGCCCGAAGGCGAGGGTGGCCCCCAGTCCCAGCGCCGCACAGGCCAGCACGATTCTCCAATCGGTAACGATCCGCAGGTGCGGGGCCTCTATGATGCGGAGCAGAAGCTGCGCGGCCAGCTTTCCCACGCCCAGGGCGGCAAGCGAAGCCAACACCGCCAGCAGAAGATTCTCGGTCATCAACTGACGGACCAGCCGCCAGCGGCCTGCGCCGACAGCCAGCCGGATTTCCACTTCGTGCTGGCGGGCAAGTCCTCGCGCGAGCAGCATGTTTCCCAGGTTGGCACAGGCCGAGAGCAGCACCAGCAGAACCAGCACAACGCAGGTGCTCAGGAGCAGCACCGCTTCCGGCTTGGGATTCCACGGCGCGTCGGCGGTTTGGACCTTCAGCCACTCGTTGCCCTCAAAATATTGGGGCTGCTGATTCCGCAACCCGGCGGTCAACACGCGGAATTGCGCTTCGGCGGTCTCGATCGAGATCCCCGGCTTCAGTCGGCCGATCATGAAGAACCGCTGTTTCCCGTAATCCTCCAGCAGGCGGCCGTCTCCAGTGAGATACGGATACTGCGAGATCGGCATCCAAACATTCGCGGGTTGCTGGACGACCCCACCGAACTCGGCGGGCGCGATGCCCACCACATCGAAGGGCTTGCCGTTCAACCGGATCGTCTTCAGAACAACTCCAGGATCGCCGCCGAAGCGGCTTTGCCAGTAGCCGTAGCCGAGCACGGCCACCGGCGGCGCGCCGGGCTTCGCGTCCTGCTCATCCAGCAGGCGGCCGTACATGGGCGTGATACCCAGCTCTCCGAAGTAGTTGCCGCTCACCAGGCTCGAGTGCGGCAGGCTCTCGGAATCCTCGGCATGGAATATTCCTGGAATGTCGGTCTCGGCGACCACCGCGGAAAGTACGGTGTTGTTGCGCCGGTAGAATTCGATCGCCGGGACGGAAAGGCCGAGCACCGTGCCTTCCCTGGTTACCCGAAAGAACCGGCAGAGGGAATCGACGTCGCGGACGTTCAGGCGATGGAACAGCGCGTTGAAGAGGTGAATCTCGGCGAGGTTGACGCCGATGCCGAGCGATAAGACGGCGATGGCAGTGAGAGCGAACCCCGGTGAGCGGCGCAGCGATCGCGCTCCATACGCAAAGTCCTGGCGGAACTGGTCGAGCCAAGTCCAGCCCCACTGGTCGGCGGCCTGTTCCTGGAGACGCAGTGTGCTTCCGAAGTGCCGCCGGCGGTCGGCGGGCATCATCTCGCGGTGGACGGCCATCTCTTCCGCGAGCTCTTGCTGGAGCTTGCGGCGATGGAACAGTGCGGAGAGGCGACGGGTAAACTTGTTCCCAGGAGGCATAGGCAGCCGAGGCATGGTCTATTTATATATGAAGACCATGGTTGTGTCAACCGGTTGCCCGCGAAGACCCTGCCTTACGGCTTGGGGCGCCAGTTGTCTGAGCCGGCCAGATATACCCCAGTCTCGTAACGGGACGCCTCCGCGGGGGTCAGATGATGCGTATGCGGGTCGCGCTCCCCGGTGTGGGCGCCGGGACCCGTCGAATTGTACTCCGCGTAGAAGGCCGTCTCGAGCGACTTAGTCTCTCCAGGATGCCATTCTCGCCAGCCGGCGGGTTCAATGTGGGCGCCCATTTCGGTGTTCAGGAATATCGCAGTCGCATAAGGACGCCAGGGACGCCCCAGCCACACATGCTCCATTCCAGGCTCGGCGGTCAGCTTGCAGTGATTGAACACGAAGCCGCTGTCTTGATCGGCGGCGCTCTTGCCATGCGCGGTGAGGTAGCCGCCCTGGTGCACCGTGCTGTGGATTTCGCAGTTTTCGAAGACTGCCTTGCCATCCCCGAAGATGAAATCGACGTTGCCTTCGATGTAGCAGCTCGAGAAATATTGCCCGCCCTTAGCCGCGTACACCGTGTCCTGGTTCCCCAGGAATCGCATGTTTCGGAAGACCGCGCGGTCGGCGGTGACGTTGATCGCGAGCGCCTGCGAGCCTTGCGGCAATTGTGGATGAGTGGCGTTAAAGTCGTTCGAGAAGGTCAGATTCTCCGCGGTGAAGTTGGCCGCCTGGACCTCCACCGTGGCGGATTTCGTGGTACCGCCGGATGTGCCCGCGCTGTTATCGAACACGATGACGGTCTTCTTGGGATCCGTGTAAGGGCTGCGCAAGGTTATGTTCGGCTTGGCGATCTTCAGCACTTCGCGATAGACGCCGGGAGCGATCGAAATCACGGCGCCTTCGGGCGGAGCTACGTCGATGGCGTGCTGGATCGAATAGAAATCGCCGGTGCCCGAGGCCGCCACGTAAAGGGTCTTGTCCTCAGGTTGAATCGTGACCGCGGCCTCCGGAGCGTCCACCGACGGAAATCGCGGAAAGCGGTCCTGACAACTAATCGGCGTCGGCTCGGCCTGTACGCCGAACTGCCCTTGCGCGAGCTGAAGTGACACGCCCTTGCCGCTGGGCGCCAGGTTGCCGCCCCGGCCAGAGACATCCACATTTTCGGCGACGGTCTCTTCCGCCCGCAACCCATCGACGGTGACGTTATCCAGCATGACACCCATCTTGTGCTCCGCATCCAGGCCGAGGAGCGTCACCCAGCCGGGAGTCACGCTATGAACATCTTTCAGGAGAATGTCGCGATAAACCGGGAGACGGGTGCCAGGGAAAGTAGTGTACATCGAGGTCAGGAGAATGGGATTGGCCACGTTCCGCATGCACACGTTTTCGTAGGAGACATTTTGCACCAGTCCGCCGCGGCTGCGGTCGCTCTTGATGCGGATGCCGTTATCCGCTCCGTCAATTGTGAGGTCGGAGACCCTGATGTCACTGACACCGCCCGAGGTGCCGCTGCCGATGGACATTCCGTGGCCCGCGTAGAAATGGTTGTGGGCGATAGTCATGTGGGACGCCGGACCCTGCGCTCCGGTCTTAACGGCGATGTCGTCGTCTCCGGTATCGATATCGCAATACGCGATGGTCACATTGGTGGAGGACGAAGGGTCGATGCCATCCGTGTTACGAGCAGTCTTGGGTGTGTGTATCTTGACGCCCCACGCGGTGAAGCCGTTGGTCTGGTTGACGGCCACATGAAAGGCGAACGAATTGCGCAGGGTGATGCGATACAGCGTGAAGTCGTCGGATTGAGTGACGGCGAGGATTCGCGGGGAGCTATAGGAGACGTCCAGCACCTTGGCTTTCTTGGAGATATCCCACCATGTGACATCCTGGCCCAGCAGTTTGGCGCCGCCGCGGGCGTCGATGGCGCCCTCGCCCATGATCCCGCTGCCCGGCGCATGATTCGCCGTGATCAGCGGTTTGCAGCCGGGCCCGCGGGCGGGAACGATGCCGCAGGAGCCCGCGGTGAGATCGTAATCGCGGGGATTTCGCGAGGCGTAGAGAGCGACTCCGGTGCGCACGTGAAGAGTGACACCGGGGCGGAGTTCGAGCGGTCCGGTCAAGAAGATAGCGCCGGCGACCGACGGCCGCAATTCCACGGCTTTACCCTTCTCACAGCGATCGATGGCGTCCTGGATTCGGGCGGTGTCGGGCGACCGTTCGCTGTCGTCGGGCAGCACACCCGCGTCCGCGCTCAGTCGTGCCGTGAGGACGGCACATACCGTAGGGTAGTGAGGCTCGGTGACTTTGCGGGTATCCTGGGCGTGCAACGCGGGGAGGAGGAGAAGGACGGCGACGAGGCACCCACGACAAGTGCGTCCGCCACGTCGGCCAATAGCCAAAGCTGAAGTCATGCTCGCGTGTTTCCTATCGCTAATAGGTTAACCGAAGCCTGAACTGCCCGTAGCTGGATTGTTCGTCTGGCTCGGAACGGTCCCGAAGGTGGAGCGTTCGGCGGGAGCCTCTTGGGCTTTTTGCGAAACAAAGCCAATTTTCTGCAACTGGTGTTCTTTCTGTTGCTTGCGGAGGACGCGGGAGGCCGGAATTAACAGCCGTAACAGCGGCTTGGCGCCGATGCTAGAGTAAGACAAGGAGAGAAACGATCATGGCGGCGCTCCCCGATCTGATCACGGTCGAGCAGTTCCGGCAGATGCCGGAAGATGGCCGTGCGTACGAACTTCATGACGGAGAGGTAGTGTGCGTGAGCCAACCGAAGGCAAAAGACTACAACATGCAAGAGCATCTGGTCGGGCTGCTCCGGGCCAAATTGCCGGGCTCATGGCGCGTGGGAATGGAGTTTCCCTACCGGCCTGTGGCCGAATTCGACCTGAGAGTCGCGGATGTGGCTGTGGTGGCGCAAGCCCGCTCGCGCACGATTGATCCGGAAGACAATCTGCGAGGTGCCTCGGAGTTGGTGATCGAGGTCAAGTCTCCATTCAATACCCCACGGCAACTCAGAGAACTGGCATCGCTGTGCCTGGCCAACGGCGCTGTCGAATTCTGGGTGGTCGATCTGGAGCAATTCGCGGTCACGGTGATACTCCAGGATGGCTCCAGCTCGCATCTGCGACGCGGGCAAAGCATATCTTTGTCGCGATTCGGGGCGGAGTCTCTGCTAGTTGACGAGGTCTTCGGCTGAAAGGCGCGTCGCCGCAAAGGCTTGCGCGCGGCTTTGCTGCAAAGCGACCAAACGCCAAAACCGACACAGGCAAGAATGCCCGTGTTACTTCTGAAGGAAGAAGTTGCCGACGAACATGGCGTCGATGCCGGAGGAATAGAAACTGCGTACGGCGTCGCGCGGGGTGCAGACCAGGGGTTCGCCAAAGAGATTAAACGACGTGTTGTACAGCACCGGAAGTCCGGTGGACTTTCCGGCGGCGTGCAGGAGCTTCCAGTAGAGCGGATTCTCGTGGCGGTCGACAGTGTGCACGCGGATCCGGTCGCTGGCCAGGATCGCGGCGGCGAACCGGTCGCGATGCTCCGGCCGGACGCGGCCGACCGTGGACAGGTACCGGGCGTTGGCTCCTACCTCGAAGTACTCTGCGCTCAACTCCGCGGGGACCGATGCGGCGAACTTGCGGTACGGTTCGCGGTGCTTGATGAAAGCGTTCAGGTTCTCGGTCGAGTAGGGGTCGAGCGGCGATGCCAGAATGCTGCGGTTGCCGNNGGGCGCGCGCGCCGAATTCCATGCGGCCATGCATCCAGGCGACGATCTTGTTGTCGTCCAGTTGCTCCACAGCGGTATCTACCACTTCGTCGGCAGTGAGCATGTACCGGAAACGCAGTTTGCAGTTTTCCAGCACCTGCTTGATCTCCGGTGCTGCGTATGAGGGGCCTAGGCACAGGGTGGAAAGCGCCACCCGCTGCTCCTGACGGTACGCGCCATGCCAGGTCTCCAGGACTGCGCCGATGGCCGTTCCGGCATTGCCCGAAACAGGTTGGACGAAGACATTTTCGTATGCCGAGTGGTTTTCCAGCGCCGATACCAGCAGGGCGTTCAGCCCCAGGCCGCCCGCTAGGCAGAGGTTTCGTCCCGTGCCGGCCATGCGGATGGCGGCGATCTCGGCGGCACGTTGGATCCCGGCGGCCATATGCGCACGCAGATCTTCCGGAATCGGGTCTCCGTCCTTGAGCCCCAATCGATCGTAAAAACGGGCGCTGAAGCCGCCGTGTTTGAGCCGCTCGGTTCCGAAGTAGGAGTGGTCGATGCGGGGGCCTGCGTCGGACAGGCAGAGGATCTCGAGAAACAGGCCAACGTAGCGGTCATCGCCGGAGACGGAGAGCCACTGGACCTTGTGCTCATCCTCATTGGCCGTGAAGCCTAGCAACTCGGTGACACGGCCGAAGAGGTCGCCCAGGGAGTCGGCGAGGTACTGCTCCTGGTCGAGCATCAATTGCGTGCCGCGCGCCTGCCAGCGGGAGCCGCATCGGAAGTCGCCGCCGCGGTCTAGCGTCAGTACCGTGGCTTCGTCGAAGGGGGACGGGAAGTACGCGGAGGCCGCATGTGCCAGATGATGCTCTACCACCAGGACGCGGCTATTGGGGAACTGAGCGCGCAGGCGCAGGTGGAATGAGGAGTCCGGGATCGNNCGCCTGCGGACGAGTTTCGATTCCTCGACCGCGGCGATCAATTCGCCGTCTTTCAGAATGGCGCTCGCGGCGTCGCCGAGGATGCCGCCGATTCCCAGAATGATCATGCGAGGGCTCCCCTAAAGCCGTGAAAAAGACATTTGGCCACGAATGAACACGAATGAACACGAATCAAACAACGGCTTGGGTCTTTCTTATTCGTGTTCATTCGTGGCTTAAGCGTTTTGCTTTCCGCTTGTGGAGTTGGCGGTTACTTGCCCCTCTTTTCGATCTTGGCCCAGGTGTCACGCAACGCCAGCGTCCGGTTGAAGACTGGCTTCCCTGGGGCAGTGTCGGGATCTACGCAGAAGTAGCCGAGGCGCTCGAACTGATAGCGGTCCCCGGAGGCCACACCCGCGAGCGATGGCTCCACTTTACATTGGCTCAGAATTTCGAGCGAGTGGGGATTGAGATTGGCGGTGAAATCCTCACCCTCCTTCGTCTCGCTCGGATTCTCCTTCGTGAACAGGTTCTCGTAGAGACGCACCTCTGCGTCTATCGCGTGCGCGGCCGAGAGCCAATGGATGGTGGACTTCACCTTGCGTCCGTCGGGCGCATTGCCGCCCTTGGTGGCGGGATCGTAGGAGCAGTGGATCTCCGTCACTTCGCCGGTTTGGGGATCCTTCACCACGCCGGTGCAGGTAACAAAGTAGCCGTAGCGGAGGCGGACTTCCTTGCCTGGCGAAAGCCGGTAATACTGTTTGGGCGGCACCTCCCGGAAGTCGTCCTGCTCGATGTAGAGCACCCGCGAAAACGGCACTTTCCGAGTACCCATGGAGGCGTCTTCGGGGTTGTTCACCGCCTCCATCTCTTCCACCAGATCTTCCGGGTAGTTATCGATCACCACTCGCAATGGCCGCA
Organism: Bryobacterales bacterium; assembly: GCA_003167275.1. Taxonomy (GTDB): domain Bacteria; phylum Acidobacteriota; class Terriglobia; order Bryobacterales; family Bryobacteraceae; genus JAIQFL01. Next base: position 22,531 of record PMTT01000138.1, read on the forward strand.
GGACGGCCATGACGCGCGCGGCCCGCTTGTTCAGGTCTTCGCGTACGTGGTGCTCCAGCAAGCCAAGCTCGATGATGCCTGTGGTCTTGGAGACGCCGATGGCACCGCAGAAATTCCGGATCGCCTCGGGTGTGTAACCGCGCCGCTTGATCCCGGCGAGGGTGGGCATGCGGGGATCGTCCCAGCCGCGCACATGGCCGTCCTGGACCAGGGTGAGGAGTTTGCGCTTGCTCAGCAGAGTGAAGGTCAGGTTGAGCCGGTCGAATTCGATCTGCTGGGGATGGTAGATCCCCAACTGCTCGACGTACCAATCGTAGAGCGGGCGGTGGTCCTCGAATTCCAGGGTGCAGATCGAGTGAGTGATCTTCTCGATGGAGTCCGATTCCCCGTGGGCAAAATCGTACATCGGGTAGATGCACCACTGATTGCCGGTGCGATGGTGTTCGGCATGCAGGATCCGGTACATGATGGGATCGCGCATGTTGAGGTTTGCCGAGGCCATGTCGATTGTGGCGCGGAGGGTGCGGGAGCCATCGGGAAACTCGCCGGCCTTCATGCGCGTGAACAGGTCGAGACTCTCCTCGACTGTGCGGTTGCGGTAAGGGCTCTCGGTGCCGGGTTCGGTGAGGGTTCCGCGGTACTTGCGAATCTCTTCGGCGGTCAGATCGCACACGTAGGCCTTGCCGGAGCGGATCAGTTGCACGGCCCATTCATAGAGTTGGCCGAAGTAGTCGGACGCGTAGAAGAGGCGATCCTCCCAGTCGAAGCCGAGCCAGCGGACAGTCTCCATGATGGAGTCGACGTACTCGGTCTCTTCTTTCTCGGGATTGGTATCGTCGAATCGCAGGTTGGTCTTGCCGCCGAACTCCTTGGCGAGTCCGAAATTCAAACAGATCGACTTGGCATGGCCGATGTGCAAATAGCCGTTGGGCTCGGGAGGGAAGCGGGTGTGCACCCGTCCGCCAAACTTGTTGGTCTTGAGGTCGTCGAGGATGATGTCGCGGATGAAATTGGAAGGTCCGGACGGGGAGGGTGAACCCTCGGGGTCCGACGCGGGATTGGACGGAGTCATAATCTTTTCAACTTTTCAATGGCCTGATCGATACGCTTCAGGCAAGTCTCGCGGCCCAGAACTTCGACAGTTCCGAAGAGCGGCGGCGCGGTTTTGCGGCCGCAAACGGCTACACGGATGGGTTCGAACATCTGGCCGGCTTTGATGCCGAGCCCTTCCGCCGCGGAGCGCAACGCGGACTCCAGCCCGTCGTGCGTGAATTCCGCCGTGGACAGGACTTGGCAGGCGCGCTCGAGCACGCGTAGCGCGAGCGCGGCGTCGCCTTTCTTGGGGATCAATTCGGCGGTGTCGTAAGGCGGCAGTTCTTCGGCGAAGAAGAAGTCGGCCACCGTGAGGACATCGCGGAGCAGTTTCATGCGCTCGCGGATCAACGGAGTGATCCGGATCATGGTGGGCAGGTCGGCGGCTTGCCCCACGAAGGGCATCAGGCGCGCGGCAAGTTCCTCTACCGGCATGGTGCGGATGTGCTCGGCATTCAGCCAGAGGGCCTTGGGATCGAAGGGATCTTCCTCTTTGAAATTCACCACCGCATTGCTGCGATTGACCCCCTCCAGGGTGAACGCGTCGATGAGCGCCTGGCGGGTCATCTGCTCGCGATCGTCCTTGGGCGACCAGCCGAGCAGGCAGAGGAAGTTGGCGAAGGCTTCGGGCAGGAAGCCGGCGTCGCGATAAGTGGTGACCGATACTACCGGGCCGTGGCGTCGCTTCGAGAGCTTGGTGCCATCGGGCGCAACCAGCAGAGGCAGATGCGCGAAGGTGGGCGGCGTCACGCCCGCGGCCTCGAAGATCAATACGTGTTTGAAGGTATTGGTGAGGTGGTCTTGCCCGCGGATGATGTGGCTGATGCGCAGGTCGGCATCGTCGGCGCAGGAAGCCAAGTGGTAAGTAGGCATGCAGTCGCTACGCAGGAGTGCAAAATCTTCAATGTCGGCGGTGGACTTGGACTGCTCGCCGTAAACCCCGTCGGCAAAGCGCACCTGACGGACGGTCTCGCGCGGAACGCGGAAGCGCAGGGCGAATGGTTCCCCGGCCGCGGCGCGTCGGTCGCTTTCCTGGCGCGACATTTCGCGCATATCGGCATGGAACAGCCAAGTGCCCTGGGCGCCTGATTTCTCGCTCTCACCGGCCTGCGCGGGCGTGAAATCGCGGTAGGCCAAGTCCTTTTGCAGGATGGCCTCGGCCATGTGACTGTGCAGGGCCAGACGCCCGGACTGTTTATATTGTTCGTCCCAGCCCAGATCGAGCCACCGAAGCCCCTCGAAAATGGAGTTGAGGGACGACTCGGTGTTGCGGCCCACGTCGGTATCGTCGATGCGCAGGATCATGGTTCCGCCGTTGTGGCGGGCATACAACCAGTTGAAAATGAAAGTGCGCGCGCTCCCGATGTGGAGAAAGCCCGTGGGAGAAGGGGCGAAGCGAACTCTGTGCATGAAAAACCCATTATAACAAGGCGCGCGGGAAGGCTTCAGGCAGACCATACTTTGAGCGCTATGTAATTCCTTCCGGAGGCTGGCTTCAAATCGATCTATCCCTCGTGAAATCCGCGAGTTCAGTGAAGGATCATACCGGGGGATTGTTTGGCATGGTGGTTGCTCTCAGGGAAGCAGTTGAAGTGGCGCGAACCGGTGGGGCGGTGGTGGTTCTCTGAACTGCCACTGCACCCACCGGTCTTAATCTTCGGGTAAACGTCTCAAATCATCCGGGATTCCCGCTTGGCCCGTTCTCCCCGGGGCGATTCTCCTTTACAATCGGGGGAAACTCCTCTAACCTGGAACGTACTCGCTCCCTTTGGTCGGCGCGGAGCTGGTTCGTTGGATAGCCGCCAATCGGAGAATCAATGCCCTTTGAAAATCATGGTAACCGCTCCTTCACCATGAATTCCATCTATAAGAATGCTCCAGCCGAATCGGGGGTTTACGGCCTCTCGAATTCCCAACATTGGATTTTTATCGGCGAAAGCGCCAACCTCAGACTGCAGTTGATGTCCCATCTGCGGAATGCGGATGGATTTGGAATCGGGCAAAGACCCACCGGTTTCACCTACGAGTTGTGCGCACCTGAACACCGCGTGGCGCGACAGAACCGTTTGGTGTCGGAACTCGAGCCGGTCGGCGATTGGGAAGCGGCCGAAGCATAACCGCCAGGAGGCATCCTGGTTTTGTTGCCGGTGGCCTTTTGTGGGGTAGGCAATCTTGCCTGCAGTCGGCTTTCAGCCAGCTTTTGGACAGGCGGTTTCGCCTGTCTGCCTTTGCCGGTCCGGCGAGGCTCGCGCGACGGGGCGCCATGCGCTACTCTCCTCCTTGGAGACCCGATCCATGCTTCCAAATGCGTTCATAGACAAGCCCGACGCACCCACGGATGTGGATGTGGCCGCGGCGCTGGGGCCAGCAAAAGCTCTCTGGGACCAGTTATTGGCTGAACTGGCGCAGGAGTGCAACCTCGTAGTCCAAGAGTGGAACTCTTACTCGCGCAAGGCCGGATGGTCTTTGCGACTGAAGCACAAGAAAAGGAACATTCTGTATCTGGGGCCGTGCCGGGGCAGCTTCCGGGTGGCATTTGTGCTGGGCGACAAAGCGGTCGAGGCGGCGCGACAGTGCGGACTTTCTCAGACTGTGATCCGCCTCATCGACGAAGCCAAACGCTATCCGGAAGGCACCGCCGTGAGATTCGACGTGCAGGGCGCCAAAGATATCGCCGCGGTCAAGAAGCTCACCGCGGTTAAGCTGCAGAATTGAACCATGTGGAGCTCTTGACAAGGCCCGCTTGACAGCGAGCGCAGATTCGGTCATTTTAAGGCAACACATGGGTAGGCCATACGCGTTGCCGTTTTTCTGGTTCCGGCGAAGGATTGTCCTTCTGCTCGTGCTCGCCGCGGGGGGTGTTGCAACCCTCCTGGTTCGCGCGCAAGACCCGGTCTTTCGGTCGGATGTCGCCCTCGTCCGGGTGGACGCCCAAGTCACGGATGGAACCGTTGCCATCGATGGTCTCCAGAAGGACGACTTTGTCATCAAGGACAATGGGATGAAGCGGGACATCCTCTACTGCTCGCAGGAAGAGCAGGCTCTCGATCTCATGCTGTTGTTCGACATCAGCGACAGCATGTTTCCGGGCATCCGGCGATTGGCCGCTTCCGCTCACACGGCGCTTGCCGAACTGCGCCAAGGGGACCGTGTGGCGCTGGCGGATTTCAACACGCAGAGTTGGCTGATGACGCCGTTCAACGACAACCTGCAGGAAGTGGAAGAATCCGTCAGCCGGGTGGTCGACCTCAGATTTGGCGGAGGGACCTTTATCCTCTCCGCCGTCAACGACGCTGCCCAGTACTTCGCGAAGCACGGCGACAAACAGCGGCGGCGGGCCATCCTGATCTTTACGGACGACGACGGGCAGCCGTCGATGAGCGAGAAGAAGGTGGTGGATCGCATGTGGGAGTCGGATGTTCTGCTGTGCGGCCTGATCATTCCGACCCCGGGGTCCTTGCGCAAAGGAATGTATGTCCGTCCGAGCGAGAGCATGACCGGAGTCGCCGCCAAGACTGGCGGTGAGGTGGTGAACGCCGACAATCCCGGCCATGCGTTCCGGGAGATGCTGCACCGCATTCGCAAACGGTACAGCATGTATTACGAGATGCCGCCCGGCACACCGGGCAAATCCCGGCAAGTCTTGGTGGAACTCAGCGATGAGGCTAGAGGGCGCTATCCGGAGGGGCGCGTCCTGGCCCGCAAGGGGTACGTGACTCCGAAGGCGGGGGCGCAGTAGGGGGAGAGTCTTTTGGACGCGGAGACGCGGGGGCGCGGAGGAAGAGCGCGGAGAAGNNCATTCTTGCCTGTGTTCGCTTTCAGGGGGAAGAACAAGCAACACAGGCAAGAATGCCCGTGCCACAACACACGCGGAGCAGTTCGGCGACGCTCCATGCTTGCGCGATGCAGCCGCCGGGGCGTTGCGGAGGGTCGCCGTCGAATACTTCGGGGACTTGGCCCAGGCCCTCATCCGCGATGTAGCGACGGAACTCTTCCATCCATTTCGCGGCCTGGACACGAGCCTCCGGCGACCGGCCGCTCACTTCCAGGTACGCGGTGAGGAAGGGGCCCATCAGCCAGGGCCAGACGGTTCCCTGGTGATAGGCGCCGTCCCGGCTGCGCGGGTCGCCTTCGTAACGGCCGCGGTACTGCGGGTCGGACGGAGCCAGCGTGCGCAAACCGTAAGGGGTCAAGAGATGCCGTGCCACCGTCTCAACCACGAGCTTCGCCATTTGAGCGGGCAACATCTTGTGGAAAAGGCTGACGGCGAAGATCTGGTTCGGCCGGATGGAACCGTCGCGCACCTCGCCATTCACCACATCGTAGAGGCAGCCGGCCGACTCGTTCCAGAACAGGCCGGGGAAAGCTTTGTGGGCCCGGTCCGCCAATTCGCGGTAATGGGCGCCATCGGCCTCCTTGCCGAATCTGCCGGCCAGGTCCTCCATAACGCGGAGCGCGTTGTACCAGAGTGCTTGGATTTCGACCGGTTTGCCAATGCGTTGCGTCACTACCCAATCGCCCACCTTGGCATCCATCCAGGTGAGTTGCACGCCCGGTTCGCCGGCCTGGAGCAGGCCATCGCTGTCCATGCGGATGCCGTAGCGCGTGCCGCGTTCGTGCCAGGAAACGATGTCCGCGAGCGCGTCGTAGAGCTTCGTGCGGACGAATTCGTAGTCCTCAGTGTGGGCCACAAGAGCGCGTACCGCTTCGAAGAACCAGAGCGT
>PMTT01000810.1 GCA_003167275.1 Bryobacterales bacterium
TTCCTTAAGTGAATAGTATTGAGACTAGACTCGTCTCGACGTTTTTCGGTCTGCCCGCCAGATCCGGGACCAGAGTGGGTTTTCGACGGGGAAATCAGGGGGCCGTACAGGACTTCGGAACCGGAAACGCCCGTGTTACCGGTACAGGCGCCGATAGATCTCTGCGTTTCGCAGTACCGCCTGCACGTACTCCCGGGTCTCCGTGAACGGGATCGACTCCACGAATTCGGCGGGCTCCCGGTAGGTATTCCAGGTGAGCCACTCGGCCGCCCGCGCAGGGCCGGCATTATACCCCGCCAGTGTCTGTTCCACTTTGCCGCTGTTCTGATCGAGCATGGATCGCAGAATCAGGCTGCCGAGTTTCAGGTTGGTGGTGGGCTGGAACAACAAGCTGTTGGTGAAGCGCTGGATTCCCACCCTTCGGGCAAATTGCCGGCCGGTGGCGGGACGCACCTGCGTCAAGCCGTAGGCGTTGGCCGGCGAGAGCGCCTGCGGATTAAACTCCGATTCCTGCCGGATCAGGCCGGCCAGAAGGTATGGGTCGAGTTCCTTCAGGCGGGCTTCCTGCATCAGGTCGCTGCGGAAGGGGAGAGGAAAGAGCAATTCCCAGAACTTTTTGGGCGCCTGGTCGATCGCCAGGCTGAGATAGTCGCCTCCCATCGATTTCATGATGCGCATCGCCTGATGGGGGAAATCCGCCGCATCCGCCATTTCTATCCCGAGCAGGGCGGATTGCCCATCGGTCCGTGCGCCAAAGCGCAGCTCGGAATCGGCCAGATCGCCCAGGCCGGCGGTCCGCAGCAGCCGCGATCGTTCGACGCGCAATGTGGTAGCTCGCGTGGCCGCCGATGGCACCGGCTTCGGATCCGCCAGCTTCAGGTCCGCCAGGAACTTCGCCGCCTCAGAGCCCGGACTCGCGGCCGAAACCTCGGACCGCGCCAAACGCTCCCGAGCCAACATCGCGTAATAGTGGTTTTGGAAGGTCTGCGACAACCGCAGGTAGCAGGCGCGCGCGCTGCCGAAATCGCCCGCCTGCTCGAAGTGCCGTCCCAGGAAGTACAACGCCGCTCCCGTGGTGGAGTGCCCGGGGTAGTTCCGCAGATGCTCGCGGATCAGGTCGGCCGCGTCCTGCCGGTCATGCAGGTAAGCCTGGAAGGCCACCCTCCAATGGCACAGGGCCGCCGACGGATCGTTCGGGAAATCCTGATACACGGCCTTGTAGATCGGCAGATAATCGTCCGGCCGGTTGGTCACCAGGAAGCGATTCGAAGCGGCCATCAGGGCCTTCGAACGCCAGGGCGACCTGGGGTATTGCTTGCCTAAACGATAGACCGGCGTCATGGTCGCGGCTTCGTCCGATGACCGCCGCCCGCACTCTTCCAGGTAGAACTGGCGTTCCGCATCGGCCTCGGATTCCCCCAGGTCGAGCTCCCGCAGAGAGGCACACGCGGGGCCCGTTTTACCGCTCAGAAAATCCGCGGCCCCCGCACCCACGCGGGCCAGGTCGCGCGCTGGGCCGGTCAACTGATCGGCGAGAGTCTGGTACTCGGTCTTCGCGCGGCCGTATTCACGGACCTCCATCAGGCGGTCGGCGCGCCGCAACTGTTGCTCCGGAAGCGGCTGCGGATAGGCCGCGCCCATGCTGTCTTTCAACGTCAGCAGCGCCGCCGCCGCGCGGTTCGCGGCATCACCGGTAACATATTGATAGAAGACGCGCTGGTAGAAGTCGACCGCATGAGAAAGGTCCTGTGCGGCCTGATAGCAATCGGCCAGGGTCACGTCGCCATCCGGCTGAGGCAACTCGGAGTAGTGCTCCCGCAGCAGGCGCACGGCGCCGGGGCCGTCGGTGGCTTCGAGAGCGCGCCCTTCCAGAACCCATGCCCGGCCGGATAGCTGCGAGCGAATCTCGGTAGAATGCGCGGGAAGGAGATCCCTGTTGACGCCAGTGAAGTCGCTCGATTCCACGCGCGCCAGGGCCAGATAATAAGCGGCGTAGTCCGCGATCTGCGGCAGCTTGCCGTGTACCTTTTTAAGATCGGCGACGGCGGCAGGAAAGTTCTTCTGCTCGACCTCTCCCACACCCAGGGCGAGCCGCGCCAGTGTCCCCGAATTGTCCTTGGAATGGGCGGCGGCGTAAGATTCCACCAGGGCGCGGCGTGCGGGGGTGGGATTATCGCGCCAGTCGCGCACCAGGGTCGCCAGCTCTCCTGCTTTCGATGCGGGACGGAGGACCGGGCGCCTGACGGGTGATTGGTTAGGACCGGCGGCCAGGGCGGCCGGGGACGCGGAGAGAGCCGCCAGAGCCATCGAAAGGATTGCCAGCGCGAGCAGCAGGTACAGGTGGGGCAGACCCCCTGGTCTGCGGCCGGCCCCCCGGCCGGCCTGTTGGAAGCGCCGGATCTCCGTCCCGATGGCAGAGGCCGACCAGTGGGTCGGCTGCGGACCGGAGGGTCCGCCCCACATACACCCAGCGCTACGCCATGGGGCCGGGATATTCTTTGCCAAGCAATTCCGGATCGTCATTTGCTAAAGTTCGCACCAGTTCCAGATGGAGGTAATCTACCATGCTCGGGCAGGTCGAGAAGTAAGTTTGCCGAAACCTGTCGCGAGCCGTCTCAATCGGCTTGCGGAGCGTTTCGTAGAGATTCGCACGGCCGCGCCCGGCTTGCACCGCGTCCGCCTTGTAGAGCCGCATCTCCGCCACTTGTACGCGGGCGAACCGCTGCGCGCGGAGATGGATTTGTTGCTCTTCGGGAGTGAGACGGTCCCACGCAGAGGTTGCCTGGGGAGCCGGCAGGCTGGCCGCAACCGGCGTTGCAGCCGCGATCTGCACCAGTTCCACCGGCGCGGGTTTCCACAATTCGCCCCAAACCCCGGCGGCCACCTGAGTGACCAGTTCCAGCGCCGGTCCCTGCACCGCGCCCCAGGCGTACACCAGGGCCGGCACGCTGTCCCGCACTACCAGCGGGAATATGGAGACGCGACCCTCGGCTGCATGCCCCGCCAGTTTCACTAGGTCGGCTGAGACCTCACCGGGCGTAGTCACGGCGATCACCGGGTCGCGCGTCTCCACGGCGCCGGCCAGTGCGGCGGCAGAGGCCAGCGGAATCTCGAGTGATTTGAAAGCTTCGGCGGACTCCTCCGGCACACCGCGAATGCGCCGGCCCTTGGCAAGCGGCCCGTCCACCTGGAACAATGCAGCACCTGTGGAAAAAGCGCCGGCCGCGTCCACCAGCGTCGCGCTCAGGGCCTCCACGTCCTCCGACTGCCGGATGCGCCGCACCACCTGATTCAACTGTTCCGCGAATTCCCGCCGGCCGCGGTCCCGCGCTTCGACGAAGAGGCTCTCCACTTCCGCCGACAATTGCGAAATTCGATTCTCCAGAAGCTGGCGCAAGGGAGATCTAGGCGCGCTGGGGGACATTCGTGTAATTATTCTAACAGGCGCGGGCCGGGCTCATTTCCAAGCGTCGGTAAAGCGGGTCGGGCGCCCATCCGGGTATCGCAGTTCGAGTTGGTGTTGCAACCGGACCGAACTTCCGTCCTTCTTGAATACCCGCGCATAGATGGGGAATACCCCCCAACCGCCCGTGGAAAGTTTGAACTTGTTCCGGCGCGTTGCGATGGTGCGGACCGGGCGCTGAAAGGTGGGATGTAGTGTGTACTCCACCCGATCGACACCGTCCAGCTCGCCTTCGGGGCCGTCTACCCAGACCGACCAGGACCACCAGTCATGATCGTCGTACTTCTGGCTTTGCGCAATCTTGAGCGAACTTTTCGCGGCCATGTTTCAAGTCCTGGCGTCTTCAAAATTCAATGCGGACGAGATCGGCGGAGACCCAACCCGTGTTGAAGAGTAATCCAGCGCTCTTGGTTGACCCTTCAATCTCCACCAGGGAGAAGTCCGGGAGCCCGATCGCATTCAAGTAGAGTGCCCCGTCCAGGCGATCCAGCCGGCCTTCCCGAAATTTCGAATCCCTGCCCTTGACGCGGCTGCGGTATCGCACCGCCAATTCGCGCAAGACCAGAGCCTGATGAATCTTTCTGTATTGCTTCGGGTCTTTGGGTACCAGGAGCAGCCGGCGCATGCTCCAACCACTCACAACCTTGACCAGCTCGGAGATGCAGGCGAGCCGGTTGTTCTGGTCCAATTCGATTCTCTGCCGATCTCCAGTCAAGGCCGGTTTGTTGTTGACTCCTGTTTCGTGAACTTCCACTACCGGCTTCTTGAGAGCCAGGGCATGCTGCATTTCCAGCCGGACCCATAAATGGCTGCTGAATTCCGCGTTCTCCTGCCCTTCCCTCAAGGTGCAGAAACCAACCAAAGCATCTGCCTGCTCGATCCGATCTGTCACTCCCTCGGCCAGTTTTTCTCCGTACATCTCCTTACCGTGCAGGATTTCCATGTTCATCGCCTCAAGGATCGGAAAAACGTCCTTCTCGATCCAGGCATCCCGCGCGTTGTATCCATAGCCTATGAAAATCCGCATGTTCTCTCTAATGTCCAGCCGGGCTGATGGCCGTTGGATCGGAGTCTTTGCAGATTATAAATCAAACTCATGGCTGGCGAGAGTTCCCAGCCTGGCAAAACCGGCAACCGAGCCTCGGTAACGCAACTGGAACAGCCGATCCCCAGCAAAGTCGCGTGACCGCCTTACGTTGCAAAACCGGTCGTTTGCGCAACAGCGCACCACACGGGCGACCGCCGTTCCGGCGTGAACGTGGCGCGCAGCGTATACGCTGGGCCGTGCGAAATATATTGAACAACGATGCCGCGCCTGGCCACGAAACGGAAGCGCTTTGCAAACCATGAAAACAACTGGAGATCGCACAATGAAAAAGAAACTCGCTTCTCCGCGTTTAGAGAAATGAACATGAGCACCATAGCGGTTTCGGAACGGATCGAGGAAGTCTCGCCGCGGACCAAGGCGAGAATGGCGGGTGGTTTCTATCTGGCCACGATATTGACGGGAGTCTTCACTCAACAATTCATCTCCCATCTTGTCGTCTCCGGCGACGCCGCGGCCACGGCGGCAAACATCCTGTCGCACGAATCGGTCTTTCGACTTGGGTTCGCCGTATACCTGGTCGAATTGGCGTGCCAGATCACCATGACCGCGCTTATGTATGACTTGCTGAAGCCGGTCAGCCGGAGCAGCTCGCTGCTGGCGGCGATCTTCGGTCTCAACGGTTGCGCAGTCAAAATTCTGAGTCGCCTCTTCTTTTTCGCTCCGTTACTCGTCCTCAGCGGGGCGCACTACTTGAGTGTGCTCAGCGCTGAACAACTGCACGCGTTGGCGCTCCTCTCGTTCAGAGTGGATTATCACGCCGAAGCAATCGCCATGGTGTTCTTCGGATTCTATGCGCTGCTGAAAGGCTATCTGGTCTTCAGGTCCACCTTTCTTCCTCGCATCCTGGGCCTCTTGTCGGCAGTCGGAGGTTTGGGTTGGCTGACCTACTTGTACGAGCCTCTGGCATCCCGAATGGCCGGCTACATCGTGAGTTTCGCCATCGTCGCTGCGTTCTCAACTGCGCTGTGGCTCCTGGTGTTTGGTGTGAACGAGCAGCGCTGGAGGGAGCAGGCAAAGGCAGCAGGGCAATGAGGCACACACAAATCCAACGAGGAGAATATCCAATGAAACACAACGTCATGTTAACTGTCGCGTCTCTGCTCTCGATCCTCTTCCTTACGTTTCACCTGACGGACGACATCGTTCGCGGGTTCGAAAAGGGAGGGTCTCAAACCTCACTGCTGTGCCCATCTTTGTCGTTTGGCTGTACGGAACGCTGGTGCTCGCCGAACGGCGATCGGGGTACATCATCATCCTTCTCGGGTCGCTCCTTGGGTTGGGCGTCCCCGTCATCCACATGATGGGGAAGGGTGTCGGTGTCGGCGGCAACATCGCCAAGTCCAGCGGAGCCTTCTTCTTCGTCTGGACGCTCATCGCGCTCGGCGTGACCGCACTCTTCTCCGTCATCCTCTCGGCGCGTGGACTATGGAGCCTGCAATGGGGCAAGTCCCGGTAGTCCAGGCCAATTGGCGGCGGCGCAACATGGACTACGGCACAGCGCTCGCCACGATCCTCACGCCTCGTGCGCACCAGGGCCGCCATCTTCGGTGAGTTCCCGCGAGCTGGTCCATACTTGAAGAATACGCCAAATAATGTTGGTGGAAGTACGCCACTTAATTCTGAAAGTGACAGGTCAAACCACGAAATCCCCCAACGCGTTTTCAGTCACAACTAATATTTCCAATCCCGACAACCACATACAGACATTCGAGAACGTTTTCGCCCGCTCGTCTGCTATAACCGGATCAGGAAAGCGCTCGCCGTACCCGCCTCGCATTCCACCCCGGCAGAACAACCTGGGAAACAATCTCGCGGCCTTTCCACGCCGCCAGAGGAGAACTCCGTCTATGGCCACCCAAGCCCAAATCGAAGCCAACCGCCTGAATGCTCAACGGTCCACGGGACCGCGCACCCCCGATGGCAAAGCCGCCATTCGTCAGAACGCCTTTCGCCACGGCTTTACCTCCAGCATTCCTGTGATGCAACGGGAATCTGACGGCGACACTCGACAACTCCTCGCCGCCTTCATCGAAGAAAACCAACCCGTCGGCGTCAATGAAGAAATCCTGGTCTACCAGATGGCCGAGCACTTCTACTTTCAACGGCGCGCCAGCATCCTCATGGCTGAGGAATTCGATTCGGACGACTGCGGCGCCCGTGAGATCGCCCTCATGCTGCGCTACCACACCACCGCCGTACGAGGCTTCTCCAAGGCTCTCAACGACCTCCGCAAGCTACAGAAAGAACGCAAGTTACAGGAAATTGGCTTTGTTTCGCAGGAAGTCGAAGAGGTCCCCGCCGAGCCCCCAGCCCCGCCCGCGGAGCCCCCCAAACCAAAGTCGGCGACCGCCCCTCAGCCCGTCCAGGAGCAGGTTCGCGTCGAACCCAGCCCCGCCCGCCCCGCGGAAGTCCCGAAAAACGTCGAAACGCCTCTCCAACTCCAGCCGAACACGCCTTCAAAGGCTGCTTAGGACACCCAAAACCAAGGTTCGACCCCAACCCGCACTGTCTCTTTGCCTGCGAACGGGTAGTCACGTGAGAGGCCGTGTCTCCATCCGGGCGAGCCGTTCAAAGGCGTCCGCTCCGTAGCCCCAATCGACCTCAGAGTGCAGGCTTGCTGGCGGCTAGAGATCGCTCCCCGGCCCTCAACTTCGCGAGCGTCTCCTCGAATGAGTGAGCGTCCAGCCAGGCGATGGCATCGCCGACGACTCCTGTGGCCGCAGTCTGATTGATGGTCGTCTGCGCGGTGCGATTGGCCCTGGCCGGAGGCCGCAGAGAATCGCCCCATTGCTTGAAATCGGCGATCAAAGTGGCCTTAGGCGTAGATGCCGCCTGAGCCTTCTCAATCCGCGCGATCACTTCGCGGATCGTCCCCAGGACGAACCGCCGCCGTTCCACGATCTGCGTGATCTTCTCCGGAATCCCGGCGGAGCTGCCATCGGCAAAAAGCGCGGCCTGCAGCTTCACATAGTCGGGAACCGCGCCCACCGTCATGTTGTTCACCGGGATGCGCTTCTCGACGCCCGGCGCGATCAGGTCGCCGGCCGCGTCATCCTGCCACATCGAGTAGTAGCTGCCGGGGTAGTTGACCAGTTCGATCAGGAACGCGGTGACCGGCTGCGTGCCGACGTTCTTGACGTAGAAGATCGATCCGCCGGTGACCGGCTCGATGCGCAATTCGGGCAGCGGTTGCGCGGCGGCGGCTACCATGGCGAACAGAAGGGTCGCGGTCAAAGTTTTGAGGACCATAAAATGCCATTATCTCTCGCCTGCGCCAAGCGGTACACTTTTCTTAAGTCAAACCTATGCGATACACCATCGTTCTCTGCCTTGCCGCGTGCGCCTGCCTGCCCGCGCAAGTCCGCTTCTCGCGCGACGAGATCACCGTCAACGTGGACGGCAAACCGTTCACCACGTTCCACTACGGCGCCGACCGAGGCAAGCCGTTCCTGGCCCCCCTCCGTTCCGCGTCCGGCAAGATCGTGACGCGCCACTTCCCCATGGAGGAGGTGGCCGGCGAAAGCCGCGATCACGTCCACCACACCGGCCTGTGGTTCTCCTACGACGATGTCAACGGCACCAAGTTCTGGGAGAACGACCCGTCGTACACCAAGCCAAACATGGGCAAGATAGTCGTGCGAAAGGCGGAATACAAGGACGGCGACCGCTCCGGCACGCTCACCGCCACCATGGATTGGCGCGATACCGCCGGCAAGACGCTCCTGGTGGAAGACCGCAAAATGGTGTTCGATTCCGATCCGAAAGTGCGCAGCATCGACTTCGAGATCACCCTCACCGCGGCCGTGGATGTCACCCTCGGCGACACCAAGGAAGGCGCCTTCGCCATCCGCCTGGCGGATAACTTCACCGAGAAAAAGGGTGCCAAGATGGTGGATGCGGATGGCCGCGCCACCATGGCGAATATCTGGGGCAAGCGCTCCAACTGGGTCGACTACACCGCCGAGGTGGAAGGCGAGCGGCTGGGAGTGGCGATCTTCGACCATCCTCAGAATCCACGCCATCCCACCTACTGGCACGCCCGCGATTACGGCCTGTTTGCACTCAATCCGTTTGGCCGGAACGCCTTCGATCCCACGCAGGAAGAGAGCCAGTGGAAGTTGCCGGCGGGCCAGAAACTGGTATTCCGCTGGAAGGTGGTGATTCACCCAGGCGACGCGGAAACCGGCCACGTCGCGGACCTGTACAAGCAATATGCTGCCCAGAAATAGTGCCGAGTGGCTCCTCGCCCCGACGTGGCGCGGACTCTCAGTCTGCCGCGCCGAGACTAAGACTCGTCTCGGCGCAGTTCCGGAGTGCACCAATGCCGGCGTATAGGGCAAATGCAGCCGCTCAGTGGGGCAGGTTGTCAACCAGGTTGTCAACCTGCGGCGGGTTGGCAACCCGCCCGTCGCGCCTGGAGCGCCGCTTGACAACCGGCGACAAACACGGAACCACCCGCCGGTCCGTGTTAGGCGGCCTGTTGTCAGTCCCCCTCGCCGCTCAGTCCAGTCGCGACCCTCTATATGCCTACGTGGGCTGCTACACCACCGCCCAGCGCTCGGCGCGCGGCGACGGCATCCACGTCTACCGCATCGACCCGCAGACCGGCGCCTGGACGCACATCCAGCGCGTCGGCGACCTGGTCAACCCATCGTTCCTGGTCATGGCCCCGGACCAGCGCCACCTCTATTCGGTGCACGGTGACGAAACCTATGCCACCGCGTTTTCCGTCGACCCCACCACCGGTTTCCTGCAGCCCCTGAATCGCGCGGAAACCGGCGGCCGAAACGGCGTGCATCAGGCCATCGACCCCAGCGGCCGCTTTCTGGTGGTCGCCAATTACGGCGCAGGCAGTGTGGCGGTGCTGCCCATCCGGCCCGATGGCGCGCTGGCCGACGCCGTGCAGGTGGTCGCTCTTCCCGGCCAGCCCGGACCCCATCGCATCGAGCAGGTCAGCTCCCATCCGCACCACGTGGTGTTCGACCCGGGAGGCCGCTCGCTGATCGTGCCGGACAAGGGCCTGGACCGCGTGTTCGTCTTCCGCTTCGATGCGACCTCCGGTAAACTGACTCCCACCGAGCAGGGCGCCGCCATCGCCCGCGCCGGTTCCGGCCCGCGCCACGCCGCGTTCCATCCCCGGTTGCCGATCGCGTGGGTGGTCAACGAGATCGCCAGCACAATCACGACGTACTTCTGGGATGCCGAGCGCGGCAGTCTCAGGCCAGTACAGATTCTGCCCACTTTGCCGCCCGAGTACACCGCGGAGAACACAGCCGCCGAAATTGCCGTCTCCGCGGGCGGCCGCTTCGTTTACTGTTCCAACCGCGGCCACGACAGCATCGCCACGTTCGCCTCAGATCCGCGGACCGGCCTGCTGACTTCCGCCGGTTGGACGCCGTCACAAGGCCGCACGCCCCGCTTCATCGGGTTCCACCCCTCGCATTCGTTCCTCTGCGTGACAAACGAGCAGTCCGACAGCGTAGTGATCTTCCGTGCCGACACCGCGACCGGCCGCCTGGCCGCGATCGGATCCCCAGTCGACAACGCCAGCCCCGTGTGCATCGCCTTCCGCCCGTGGGGCATGCTTTTTTAGCTTGCCCACCAAAAAAGA
>PMTT01000202.1 GCA_003167275.1 Bryobacterales bacterium
CCAACCCCCAACCCCCAACCCCGTCGTGGAAGCGCGCTGCTGACCGTCTTGTGGCTCTCCGCCGCCTTGGCCGCTATCGCTTTTTCGCTCGCCAATACCGTGTTGGGGGAGACGGACCGCACTTCTACGGAAGTGGATGGCCTGCGCTGCTATTACCTGGCGGCGGGCGGCATCCACCGGGCTTACATCGAGGAGCTCTGGTCTTTCACCATGCCGCCGGAGACGCGTAGGATTCCGCACGGCGCCATGGCGGTGGATTACCTGTTTCCCAGCGGTAACGTGCATGTGGAGATCATCCCCGAGACCGCCAAGCTGGATGTGAATACCGCCCCGGTGCAGGACCTGTTCCGTCTGGGGGTCGCGCTGGGGATCGAACCCGAACGGGCCCAGGAGATCGCAGCGGCCATCGCCGACTGGCGGAGCCCCGCCCGGCCGGGGAGTCCGTTCGATGCCTATTATCTATCCCTGGTCCCGTCTTTTCCGGCCAGCCACGCGTCCATACAAGAGATCGAGGAATTGCTTCGCGTGAGAGGTGTTACGCCCGATATTTTCTATGGAACCTACGTCCCGTCGCAGATGGCGACAGGCGCGGCCCCCGAGCCCGGCGGGCTGCGCCTGGTTCCACGCCCGGGGCTGGTGGATTGCCTCTCGGTTTTCGGCTCGAAAGACGTGGTCGATGTGAACACGGCTTCTCCGGCTGTGCTGGCCGCTATCGGGTTGTCTCAGTACGCCATCGGCGCGCTGCTCCAGCAGCGCCGCCTCGGTCCCATCAATGAAACCCAGATGGGCGCGTTCCTGGAGTCCATTGGCGCGGGCGGCGGCCGTTTGCGGGCGGGCGGCAACTCGATCGTCACCTTTCGGGCTACTGCGCAGTTGCGCCTGGCCACCGGGCAGCTCTCGGATTTGAAGCGCACCGTGGCGGCGCAGGTGAAGTTCATGCCCGTCGGATACGATTCCCCGATTCACATTCTGCGCTGGTATGACACGGCTTGGAGCAATTAACCCCGGCATGCCCCTTCAGAATCCCATTTCCAAGGACCTTCGCAAGCTGCTGGCATTCGGCTCCGGCGTGGGCGTCGAAATCGCAGGCGCGGACCTCGAAGTGGTGGCCGCCCGCGTGCGCCTGTCGCGCATCTCCGTACTTGGCAGGCTCACGATTCCGAATTACGCAGGCCGGCCCGCCGCGGAATGGGGTGCGGAGTACTCACGGTTCCTGAAATTCCTGGGCGTGGGACACTTGAGCGCTACCGTGCTGTTGCCGCGGCGGGAGGTGATCGTACGGCAGGTGATGCTACCGGGCGTGGCCCCCAAGGATATCGAAAGCGCCGTCCGCTTCCAGTTGGATACGCTGCACCCCTACGGCGACGACGAGGTTTCGTGCGGCTGGTCGGCACTGCCCTATGGCGCGGTGCTGGTGGGGATCGTGCGGCGCTCCACGGTGGACCGCTACTATCAGCTCTTCAATGAGGCCGGGATCGCGGTCTCCAGCTTTACGTTCTCGGCCGCGGCGGTGCACGCCGCCATCCGTTTGAATGGCGCGGCCTCGGGCCCCGGATTCATCGCGTTGAGCCGCTCCGCCGGCGGCGCGGTGGAAGTTTACGGGGAAAGCCAATCGCGCCCGGTCTTCTCGGCGGAATTCGACCTGGCGCCCGAGCGCGCCACCATCCTGGCGCTTTCCGAACTGCGCCTGCCGCCCGATACGGCGCCCCTGAGATTGGAAGCAGTTCTGCCCAAACCGGACGTCAATCCGGTGACCAACGACCTTTCCCGCAACGCACTGCCGTATGCCACGGCGCTGGCTGGGGCTTGTCCCCGGTTTGCGCCGTCGGCAAACGTGCTGCCCGCGGAGCATCGGCGTTTCAGTTCGCGCGCGGCCTTTATCCCGACCCTGGTGTTGACCGGTCTGGTGCTGCTGGCGGCGGTGGGCGCGGCGATCTATTCCAGCTATGCCGATCGCCGGTACTTGAGCAAGCTGGAGGCCGAGATCGCCCTGTACGAACCACAGGCGCAGCGCGTGGCGACGGTCGATCGCCAGATGAGCGAGATGCAGGCGCGGGCCAGAGTGCTGGACCAGTTCCGCCAGCAGACGCGCCGCGATCTGGATGCTTTGAACGAACTCACCAAGCTGGTCGAGCCGCCGGCGTGGGTTAGCTCCACCACCTTGACGCGCGACACCGCGCGCATCACCGGCGAAGCTCCACAAGCCCCCCCGCTGCTGAAGATCCTGGACTCCTCGCCGCTGTTTGAGGGATCGACTCCGGATTCGATCCTGCGCAGCCAGAGCGGCGCAGGCGAGACGTTCATGATCCACATGAACCGGAGGGCCGGCAAATGACCGTCGGGACTTTCGACCGCAAAACGCTGGCCTTCCTGGTTATCGGTCTGGCTGTGATTGCCGTTCTGCGCTTCGGCGTTTACGGCGACAAGGACGCCGAGGTGGTGGCACCCGCGGAATCCATTCCCAAGGCCGAGCAGCGACTCCAGCGCGTGCGCCAGTTGGCGGCCATGCTTCCGGGAAAAGAGGCCGTGCTCAAGCAGGCCAGCGCCGAACTGGCGGCCCGCGAGAAGGGACTTCTCATCGCCGATACGTATCAGCAGGCGCAGGCCCAGCTCCTGAGCCTGATCCAGCAGGTAGCCACCGCCAACGGGTTCAGCGCGGCTGGCGCGGAAGGCTTGAACGTCAAGCCGCTGGCCAAGGATTACGGCGAGGTTTCCGTCAGTGTGGCATTCACCTGCGGAGTCGATCAACTGGTGAACTTCATGGCGGCGATCGCCAATGAGCCCCAGGTCCTGTCCACCAACGAGATCAATATCACAGGCGGCAACGACAAGAAAAAGAACGTGCAGGTACGGCTGACCCTTTCCGGCGTGGTGCCCAAAACGCTACTGCCGGCGAAGAAGGCGGGAGGCGCATTTTGAATCGTAAGTTGCTGCTCCTCGATATAGTGTTGGTGGCTGCGGTGGTCTACATGGGCTACCAGTTCCGGAATGGAATGCGGGCCTCCAAATCGCACGAGGCCGCCACGCTGATCGGTAAACCCAAGCCGCTGGCCCCGCCGATCTTCACGCCGCTGCCTCCGGAACCGCCGGTGATGCCTTCGGGCTATGTGAACATCGCGGACAAGATGCTCTGGGACCGTTCGCGCAATTCCGCGGTGGTGATCGATCCTCCGCCTCCGCCTCCACCGCCCCCGCCCATGCCTGCCCTGCCGGTCTACCACGGCATGATGACGCTCGGCAGCAGCGGCCTTACGGCGTTCTTCAGTTTGACCGCGGATGGACAACATCACGGGATTCATATCGGCGAGACCATCGGCCAATTCAAGCTCCTGAGCGTCACTAGTGATGAGATCACTTTGGATTGGAATGGGCAGGAAGTTAAGAGGACAGTTGCCGAATTGATGGGGCATGGGGTCGCACCGGCTGTGCAGGTGTCGCAGGAACGCACCGACACGACGCCGGCGGTGGCCGCCGCACCTCCCCCCGTCAAGGCCGGCCCGGGAGACATGACGGCCTTCGGCAATAAGACCTGTTCCATGAATGACGGGAATGCCCCTGGCGCCGTAGTCGAGGGGTTTAAGAAGGTCCTGAATACGAACCCCTTCGGCACGAACTGCTCGTGGGAACCGGTAGGGAAGTAGTGGGCATGGTTTAGCCTGCCAATACTAACAAATCTTATTGGTGGGCAAGCTGAAGCATACCCTACAAAAGGAGTCTGAAAATGAAATTACTTATCGTGTTTTCTTTATGCACATGGATGGTTTGCGCGGCGGACGGACAAACGAAGAAGGATCCGGCCCCCGAGGCCGCCCCCACGGTTTCGGCCCCTACGGCTCCGAACCTGGGGCTTCCGGCTGGAGCGGTGAAGGCCGCCGACGGATCGTATCGCTACACCGATCCTCAGGGAAAGAAGTGGATCTTCCGCAAGACACCCTTCGGAATGGCTCGTTTCGAAGATAAGCCCGCGGATGTGTCCACCCGTGCGGCCGAATCGGCGAAGCGCTACGAGGAAGTCAGGGCGACCGAGGATGGCGATACCATCCGGTTCGAACGGCCCGGTCCGTTCGGCATCTACAAGTGGCAGCGAAAAAAGACCGAGCTGAACGAAATGGAACAGACGGTGTGGAACCGGGAACAGGCCCGTATCGCCGCTAAATGACGGTACCGGCGGCAAGACCGCCGGCGCTACAGGAGTACCGGCGGCAGGCCCGCCGGCGCTACAGGACTAGTCAATCAAATGCGCATCTTCTTCTACCTTCGGTTAGCCGCTGCTACATTTGCCCTGGCCGCGGTGCTGGCGGCACAAGCGCCGCCCAGGATCGTCACGCTAACGCCGGACCCGCAACCGGCAAAACCCGCCACGCCGGCTCAACCGCAGGCTGGCGCGCCGGGCACCCAACCCGCGGCTGGGGCACCCGCGACTCAACCGGCGGGCGCCCAGGCGCAGCCCCACCTGAGCAGCAGCCAGCCATTTCTTGTGGGTGGCGTGTCCCTCACCGAGATGATCGATACGCTCGCCAAGGAGATGAAGATCAACTACATTCTGGACCCGCGCATCAAGGGCTCGGTCATCATCTACACCTACGGCGAAGTGAAGCCGGTGGACCTGATGCAGCTCATGGAGACCATCCTGCGAGTGAACGGGGCCGCTATGGTGAAGGTGGGCGAACTGTACCGCATCGTGCCCATCAACACGGTGTCCAATCTTCCGCTCGACCCGATGGTGAATGCCGACCCCAAGACCATCCCCGATGACGAGCGGATGGTCCTGAATATGATTTTCCTGAAGTACGCCACGGCCGCGGAGCTGAGCGCCCTGATCAAACCGTTCCTGGGAGAAGGGGCCATCATCCAGTCGTACGACCCCGCCAATCTGCTGATCATCGAGGATAATAGCCGCAGCATGAAGCGGACCATGGGACTGATCGCCCTTTTCGATGCGGACACGTTCGCTGGCCAGCGGGTGCGCCTTTTCGAAATCACCAACAGCCGGCCCTCAGACCTGGAGAAGGAACTCGAGAAGGTCTTCAAGGGATTTGCGCTTTCGGAAAAGGGCTCGGCGGTGAAGTTTATCGCGGTGGACCGCATCAACACCCTGATCGCGGTGGCTCCCAACCCCGGCATCTTCGTGGAAGTGGCCAATTGGATAGACAAGCTGGACGTCCCCGTGAAGAACTCCGCGGGCGGGATCAACAACTACGTGTACCGCTTGAAGTATGGCAGCGCCTCAACCGTGGCCATGGCCATTATGGCGCTCTACACCGGCAACATTCAGGCGCTCGCCAACCTGGCCATGATGTCGCAGATGGGCGGCATGGGTATGGGGATGGGCAATATGGGAATGGGCGGCGGGGGCATGGGCGGATATGGCGTAATGGGTGGTGGTATGGGCG
>PMTT01000621.1 GCA_003167275.1 Bryobacterales bacterium
CTGGGCTTTCCTCCGCATCATGAGTGGAATTTCGTCTTTCGGGGGCATCGCGGGGGGCCTTGCCGGGGTCGCGATCTTTTTCTGGTCGCGCCCAATCCCGGCGCGCGAGATGTGGCGTTATCTGGATCTGCTGGGATACTCGTTCCTGTGCGGTATGGTGTTTGGCCGCATCGGGTGTTTTCAGGCGCACGATCATCCGGGCTTTCGAACCACCTCGTGGCTGGCGGTACGGTATCCGGGAGGATCCCGGTACGATCTGGCATTACTCGAGTTGATCGCCATATTCGTCCTTCTGGCGCTGTTCCGCATGTGGGCTCGTTTCGGATGGCCCGCGGGATCTTACCTTGGCGTCGTGCTGGTCTTATACCCGGCATTCCGGCTGTGGCTGGACACGCTGCACGAACATCCGGTTCGCTACTGGGGTATTTCGTTGGATCAATTAGCTTCGGCCGCTTGCCTGGCCGTAGGCCTGGCCATTCTGCGCAGCGTAAGCGCCAAACGTTCTCCGCCATCGCCGGCGGGTGCTTAAGCGTTTTAGGGATCGAAAGCTGTATGCCAGGCGACCACGCCGGGCTCTACGGTTTAGAACGCCGGACTCTGAACTACTGGGGGCCACAGTTCGAAACTGCGACCGATCCGGATCCGCACGACTGTGCGACACTGGTCCGATATGCGGAGAGGCGGCCCGTGCAGCACCGCGAGTTAATCGCCACTGCGTTTCGCGTGGGTGGNNGCACCGGAAGGCAAGACCGGCAATCAATTGATGGACCTGCTGCTCCTGGGCGCGCGAGGCTCTGCGAAGCTGATCGCGTTTTTCGGCGGCACCATAGAGTGGGCACTGGTTGTACTCACGGTCGTCTCCTTTGGATGCCTCGCCTTCGCCGTTCTCCTCTACTTCACGGGACGCGGTCTCGACGGCAGCCGTGGTGTGGCACGGGCCATGGGCATCTTGCTCGCAATCCTTCCCTTGCTTGCTTCGTTCATAGGGATCACATCCATGCGCAGGCCTGTGCCGTTTGCCGTCTCCAGCGTCATCTTCGCGCTGTCTGCTTATGTGATCTGGGCATTGGGCTGGCGCTTCGCCGGCTGACATCTTCGATCCACCTTCTGCTCAGTTCCCTGATGATCGGACACAGGTGAGCACATTCCGCCGCCGTCACCCATCTGCCGGCCGGGAAACGGCTATGTGGCGGCCCGGGACTTTGGCCGCTAACCCGGTCATTTACTGGCCAACCTATGCCTATTTCGAGGCTCCTTCCGGCAAGCAACAGAGTTCCGCGCTCTCCTCTCCTCCGTTGTCTCTCTCTTTCTTGTCTTTTTCTTCCCCGCGTTTTGCTCCGCGTCTCCGCGTCCAGCAGAACGCCGGCATAGCTCGTTCTTTTCCATTGGCCACTAACCCGATCACGCCCTTTCCGAAATAGTTCTCTCAACCCCCTCAACCACTTACAGCTCCCAATTTCAGACTCCCCGCTCCCAGTCTGCTATCCCTGGTGGATGAGTACCTCCAGGCAAACCACCGCCAACCGCGCCAACTCCAAAAAATCCACGGGCCCACTCTCCGCCGAGGGCAAGGCCGCCTCCCGTGCCAATGCCCTCAAAACCGGCCTCTACGCCCGATCCCAGATCATCTCCGGCGAAAACCCCGCCGAACTCCGCGCCCTTGCCGACCGATATTTCCTCCGCTGGGACCCCGCCACTCCCGAAGAGTCCTTCCTCGTCTCCACCCTCATCGACTCCGACTGGCTCCTCCGCCGCTATTCGCTCGCCGACGCCCAAATCTGGAACTACCACGCCGATAGCATGTACGTGCGCGAGAGCCCCCACCCCAAGGGCCTGAACTTCATCCGCTGCAGAGAATACTTCCCGCTCCTCCAGCGCCGCTCCGATTCGGCCCAGCGCACCTGGCACCGCGCCCTACGTGACCTGGAGCGCATCCAGGCCAAACGTCCCGCCCCCACTCCGCCCACCGAAAAGCCCGCCTCCGAACCCAGACCCAATTCCGCACAACCCCAATCCGTTCAACCAACAATCGGGTTCGTTCCGCCATCTTCACCCGCCCCGGACCCACCTCCGCCCAATCCACCCGTCGCCTGCGCCGGCCCGGAACCCGAGTCGCAGGTCCAGGAACTCGTGAGGGGCCGCACCGATGAACCCTTGGAAACTTCAAAGGGCAGGCCCACCGTTGAAGGCGCCCTCTCGATCACCGCTGGGACGCGTTCCGGTTCCCCGCCTTCGCTTCCTGTTGAATCGCAGTCCCATCTGGAGGACCGCCAATTCCGTCGCCGGCCCCCAGCCGGCAGCCAAACCCAATTCGCGCAAACCCAATCCGCTCAACAAACAATTGGCTTCGTTCCTTCATTTTTCCCTGCCCCGGATTCCCCTAGCCCCCAAGTCCGTGCAGGCTACCGTCCCGAATACGGTTACGCACCCCCTTGCCGGTTGCCGGGCAGTCGAATCGAGCCGCGCGTGCTAGACTATCCCAATACTCGCTTCGTTAGGATCCCGTTGAGTCCTGGAAGTGTTTGGGGTTGAGGAAGGGGAGCCGTGAGAACGCAAACCAAATACACCTTGATCGTGCTCGCGATGTGTGTGCTCATGATGGGCGCCGGGCAGCAGAACGGCTTTTGCATTTTATTCCCCCCCCCGGGCGAGGACGCTTGTGGAAACACGGTTGACGTAGCCGCCAAGGGCTGGGTGTGCGCCAATCCGTTCGCTCCGGTCAATCAGAATACAACTTGCCAACTTCCTTTGGGCGCGGCAAACGGCGGCAATGCGCTTCCCTGCCTGAGGGTGAACCAATGTATCGGACCCGCCGCCAGTTTTCTGGTCACCGTTCCGCCCGCGGTCCAAAGCGGTGCCCCGTTCACCTTTACCGTTCAGGCCTTAAATAATGGCAACGGGACTTCCACTAACTACACCGGCACGGTTCACTTCACCGCCCCCGGCAGCAACCCGGGGACGTTCACGCTGCCGGCCAATGCCGCCCTCACCAACGGAAAGGGCACCTTTACCGCGACCCTCAACGAGGGCCAGTTGGCAAACCAAGACATCGCCGTGACCGACACAGCCGATGCGACCATCACGGGAACCTCCCCCCTGATCCACGTTCAACTGCCGCGCCTGGTGGTGACCGCTCCAGGGACGGTGGCCAGCGGTACTCCATTTTCCTTCATGGTCACGGCTTTGGATGTCAATAATGCCGTCTTAACCACATACTCGGGCACGCTACACTTTGACGGCTCGGTCGGCGCGGCGGTGCTGCCGGCGGATTCCACGCTCACCAACGGTACGGGTACCTTTTCCGCGACCCTCCCGGAACTTGGCGTGCCAAAGCAATTCATCGGCGCCACCGATACCGCCAATCCGTTAATCACCGCGGCCTCGGGCGCTATCCAGGTGATTGCCGGCTCCAGCGATCCAGCCACGCATTTTCAGGTTACTGCTCCAAGCACGGTGATCTCCGGGTCTCCCTTCAACTTCTCAGTCCAGGCCTTGAATGACAGCAACGGTCCCACCAGCAATTACACGGGCAAAGTACACTTCACAGACAGCGCTAGCACCTCGTCGGTACTGCCGGCCGACACCAAATTGAGCAAGGGATCGGGTACATTTTCCGCGACTCTTACTGCGGGAGTTGTGTTTAATCACACCATCGGCGCGACCGATACCGTGATCCATTCGATTACAGGAGAGTCCGGCCTCATCGTGCCCCAGATACCGGGTGTCCCCGCCTTTCGTTCGCCATCGCCACGAGCCGATGAACCCCATTTGCTGACCGCGGCGGCGGACTGTCCCCCAATCGGCTTCTTTCAGCCTACGAGCTTGCAGACGGTCGATACCGATATCAACACTCAGAATCTCCTCGCGTCCGTCCTGTACCGGCAGCCGGACGGCAGCTTCACGGCGCAAGGCTTCTCCCTGCCGGGGATGGGGAGCTCCTGGCCGCAACTCCTGGTGAGCGCGGTGGGAACCAGCCTCGGAGACATCCCGCAAGCGCAGCGGTTTTTCGCAAATTGCCGCGGCCTGGCTCCCTGGACCTCCGCGCCTCATCCCACGGTCCTGGCCAATATGCCCGGAACTATGTCTCTACCGTTGGTGGTCACCAACCTGGGAGGAGCGCCATACGCGGAGATCATGCCCAGCCCTCTCATCAACTCAATCCGTGTCTCACTCGACACCCAGGCCACTTTGGGCCAGTCCACCACGGTCTATCCGGTGGGCGTGTCGCCGACCGGCATCCTGGTAGCCGATTTCAACGGCGACGGCCTTCGCGACGTGGCGGTTCTGAATCGTGGGGCCTCCGGCTCACCCGGGAGCGTTTCCATCCTGTTGGGTATGGGCGGCGGCCTGCTGGCTCAGGCGAAGAGTTTCAACGTGGGCAACCTGCCGGTAGCAATGACCTCGTTCGATTTCAACAAGGACGGGCATGCGGACCTGGCGGTAGTCAATCAGACCGACAATACCGTGACTGTTTTGATCGCCAACGCCGATGGCTCCATGAAGCCGGGGGTCACCCTTCCCCTGCCGGGGACAGCGTCGGCCATCAATTCCATCGTCGCCGCAGATTTCGATGGCGACACCATAGCGGACATCCTGGTCTATTCCTCGCTCGGCTTCAGCCTGCTCCACGGGAACGGCGACGGAACCTTTGTGGTGCAGGCGCAAAAGACCGGTCAGTCCGTCGAATTCGGATCGCAGTTCCTGGCGGCGGGGGACTTCAACAAAGATGGAAAAATGGACGTGGCGTCGTACAACTCCGACGGCACCGTAACCATCCTGTTGAATGCCGGCGACGGCAGTTTCCCCAACACCGCCCGATTCGTGGCTGGATCGCTGGGTTCCGCCGGCGCCGGCGCGGGTGGAATGTTCGCCACCGATTTCAACGACGACGGCAACCTCGACCTGGTGTTCGGCTCCGGCCACCCGGACGCGATCTTCGCCAATCCGGCTTTTGTGACGGTGCTGTTGGGCAACGGCGATGGGACCCTCCAGGCCCCGCCCGCCAAACGCGTGGGCATCAACACCACGGTCTTGGCGCGGGCCGATTTCAACGGAGACAACCGCAACGACGTCGTGGTCGCCGCCAAAATTAACGCCAATACCCCAGGGCTTTGGATACTCCTGGGCGCTCCGGGCGGCGGTTTCCAGACGCCCACGTCACTGGCCGTGCCCTCTAGCGGGAACTTGATTACGTGGGTTTCGACCGGCGATGTCAATAATGACGGCAAGCCGGACATCGTCGCCATCGATGACAAGGGTACGCTCTTCACGTTTATTGGCAACGGCAATGGCACTTTCCAGACGCCCTCCAGTGTGAACGTCGCCCCCAGCGGCTCCTTTGTTGTCACCGGCGACCTCAATGGCGACGGCCGCGCCGATGCGGTCTTTGCCGACGGAACTCTCAACGCCCTTACCGCCACCGCAACCACGGTGGGTGTGGCGATCTCCGGGGGCGCCAGTTTCAGCTCAGTCGGGTCCGTACAAACCGGCCCGAATACCCTTCAGGTGGCCCTGGCGGACGTCAACGGCGACCACAACCTGGACCTCATCGCCGTCAATCACGGTGTCGGGCGAACCGGACTCGCCGGGGCGCAACCCTCGGCGGGCAACGTGTCCGTCTCGTTCGGCAACGGCGATGGGACGTTTCAACCGCCGGTAAGCTATCCGGTTGGCCTGAACCCCACTTCCATAGCGGTGGCGGATGTGGACGGCGATGGCAAGCCCGACCTGATCGTGGGTGCTGTGACGGCTACCTCGGCCGTGATCGGCGTGCTGATCAACACCGGCACCGGCGCTTTCGGCTCTCCTGCTTTGCTGCCCACGTACTCCTGGCCGGCCAACATCGTGGCGGCGGATTTCGATGGCGATGGCAAGCAGGACTTCGCCGTCGTCCACATCGCCAACGACGCGCCCATCTCCATCTTTCGCGGTCATGGGGACGGAACCTTCGATCCGGAAACGCTGCTCCTCGCCGGCAGCCAGCCCCAGGCTGCGGTCGCAGCGGACTTCACCGGCGACGGCAAGCTGGACCTGGCGGTGTCGAATGCCGCGGCCTCGTCCAGCGCATCGGGCACAGTCAATCTATTTGCCAACATCTCCGGAATTCAGCCTTCGCCCACGCACTTTGCCTTTGCGGGTCCCCCATCGGCGATCTCCGGAGGCACGTCCGGCTTCACGCTCAGTGCCTTGGATTTCGAGAACAATATCGTGACCGGCTACACGGGAACCGTGCACTTCACCAGCAGCGATGGCGCGGCGAGTCTGCCGGCCAACATCACCTTTACGGCCGCGAGCCAGGGAGTCTTTGCCTTCACCGCCTCCTTCAGATCGTTGGGCAGCCAGACCATCACCGCTACCGATACCGCCAATCCTTCGATTACCGGAACCTCCGGCGTCGTCGCGGTGGCAGCCTCGACCGGTCCCGCCTGGACGGCTGGGATCACCAATATCGGCAGTTTCTCCCTGGGGCAGCCGCTCGGATTCTTCACCATCACGGTCGCCAACACCCAGAGTCTCACACAGACTTCGGGAGGACCCACGGTATCGGTTGTCTCGCCGGTTCCGGTCACCCTGTCCGGCCCCAACTGGAATTGTGGAGCCACCTCCTGCACGCGCTCCGATGGATTGGCGGCGGGCGCCAGTTACCCACCGATCACCGCAGCCGTGAATCTGACATCCCTTACGGGCACGGTCTTGACTGACACCATATCGGTCACGGGCGGCGGCCTGGCCACGGGGAGTGCGACGGATACTGCCACGCTCGTTACGGCGTTGACGGATATCCCTGCACTCGATCTTTCTTTCCTGCCTTTCATCGATCTGCTCCGCCAAACAGGCATCACTAGTGGCTGTGCCACGAACGGGTACTGTCCAGACAACAGCATCACCCAGCAAGAGATGGCGGTCTTCGTGGTGCGATCGGTGATGGGCGGCGACAACTTTACCTTTACGCCCAATCCCTATTTCACTGACGTGCCCGTTACGAATCAGTTCTTCAAATGGATTCAGAAGGAGCAGGACTTGGGAATCGCGCTCACTTGCGGGAGCGCGGCTCTGTTCTGCCCGACCAGCCCAGTGACGCGCTCCCAAATGGCGGTGCTGATTATTCGCGCCCGATACGGTCTCCCTAACGCGCCAAACGTCCCCACGACAGCCCTTTTTGCCGATGTGCCGGCGAGCTCAACGTTCTTCCCCTTCGTTCAGAAAATGGCGCAAGTGGGGATCACCGTGGGTTGTGCGGTGAACATGTACTGCGGCGATAACCCGGTGACGCGCGGTGAGATGGCGGTGTTCATCATGAAGGGAATGTTCAACCTGCTGTTGCCCGGCGCGCCAACAACCCTCTCCGCGGCGCCGGCCACCATGGTGACGGGACAAACCGCGACGGTCACCATCCAGGGTCTGGGCACCAACTTCCTCGCCGGCTCGACGCAGGTGTCGGCCGGCCCCGGAATCACCGTCACGAATGTCAACGTCATCAATGCCACGACCCTGACCGCGCAATTCGCGGCAGCTCCGACGGCAACCTCGGGACCGCGGTCGATCCTGGTGATCACTGGCAGTCAGGAAGCCACACTGCCCAATGTCTTCCAGGTGACTGGGATGTGAGGAGTCGGGAACTCCGCGCTCACTCCGCTGTTGCCCCAGTTACGAATTCACGAAAGTATGATTAGGTCCTGCGAGTAACGCCGTTGCGCACTTCAAGCGCAATATCCCTGCCCAGATGGCAGAATCTGTAGGTGGCGCCTTCCATCCGGGCGGGCGGACGGCCTGCGATTCGCACGCCGTCCAGCCCCGGCCAGGCGCCAAAACAACCGCGCAGGAAGCCCCACGCGATCAATAATGAGTCGCACAGTGGCTCGCTGACCAGCGCGCCGCTGTCCCATTTCAGGGCCGCGCCCCACAGGCGGTTGCGTGCATAGCCGAAGCGCATGCTCCGCTCGAAGACCTGGTAGGCGCCTTCGCTGTCGCCGTCCGCGGCGCGCGCCGCGATTTCCAGCCCGGTGGAGTGGAAGAACGAGCATCCGTTTTCGTAGTTCGGGAAGTTCGTCTGGTTGCTGCGCTTGCCGAAATCCACCATGTCGCCGAGTTGCGATACCGGCCGCATATTGCAGGGCGTCGCATAGATCGCGTCCCGCGACACTCTGTAGTCCCGGCATAGCCCCGCATAATGCTCGTCCAAGTTGCGCAGGATGCGCCCGGAGCGTTCGGGACCCGCTACGCCCTGAATCACCGCCATCAGGTTGTGGTCGGTGTAAAAGTAGTGCCGCCGGTCGCCGCGCACGTCGATCCAATCGCTGTACAAGGATTCCGCTTCATTCCAGAAGACGCGATTGTGCGCGTCGGCGGCCCGGCGGTGGCGGCCTCTGTATTCCGTTGCCAGTTCCGCGTCACCGAGCCATGCCGCCAACTCCGCGAGAGCCCGCAACGCTTCGACACATTGGATATTGATGTAGGCGTCCTTGTGGCCGAACTTGATGATGTCGTACCAGTTGGAACATTCGCGCTTCCCGTTGGGAAGGCCGGACGTCTCCGGCACCTCGACCACTCCGTCTCCATCCGTGTCCAGTGCGTTCATGTAATGCGCCACGCGTCGCACTACCGGCATGAGCGAGCGAACAAACTCCCGGTTGCCGGTATGGACTGCGTGATAGTACACCGCCAGGATGAAGTGCGGAATCTGGTCGTGCAGGTTGCCCCACGGCACTTTGTAGTAGCCTTGGATCCACCACCGCGGCATTACATAGCCGTTCTCGTCCACGCCCGTCCGGGCGAAGAAAGCGAGTTCGCGTTCGGCGGCCCGCTGTAACTCGGGGTTGGCCCGCTGTATGCCGTGGATCATGGGAAACCAGCCCATCTCGTGAAGGCACGGAGTGCTGGCGGGATTATTCCCGAAGATCCAGCCCATCCACTGGTTGTAGACGCCGGCGAAACTGACGAGCTGCGTGTTGAGGAACCGATCCGGCAGATGCACGTCGAGCGGACTGCCATCGTTGGGGTCGGGCGCGAAGGACCACTCCTGTTTCTCCACCGCGCCCGGTTCGCACGCCTTACCCGGCCCCGTGCGGTCCACGCTCTCCGCGCCCAGCGTGACGGCGGAAGCGGTCCCATCGGCCACCGCCTTGGCATAGCTGAAGAAGCCCGTGGTAAACCGCACCTTCGCGTTCAGGTTCGAAGGCGCAAAGTGAATGCTCTGTTCGCGGCGGGGTGAGACCACCTCATACCATTGGGCGCCCGGTTCCACGGGAAAGCCTTTAATTCCATCCAGGCGCATGTCCGCATCCAGGAATCCTGGGATTTCCGAATACCGGCCACGTCCGGCCTGCGTGGTGAACACCAGTGCCGGAAAGCGGTCGGCCGTCAGTCGGCAGGCTTCGAGGAACGTGCGCGTAATCCGCCATCGTAGACCGGCGGCTCCGAGTTCTAAGGACCACTCTTCCCGCGCGATGGGACGCTCA
Source organism: Bryobacterales bacterium (assembly GCA_003167275.1). Taxonomy (GTDB): domain Bacteria; phylum Acidobacteriota; class Terriglobia; order Bryobacterales; family Bryobacteraceae; genus JAIQFL01. The sequence continues at coordinate 9,459 of PMTT01000621.1, forward strand.
CCGGGCCCGAGTTCGATGCCTTCCAGTCGCAGCCAGCCGGGTCCGGCAGTGACCTTGGATGGATCCGGCATGCGGCTGCCATGCCAGCCAGACCCTTCCACCAGAATGGCCGTGCCGCTGCGTAACAGAGTGTGATCCGCCTTGCCCGGCAAGAGGTTGCCGCTGAAGCCCTGGCCCGGCCAGCCGGGTTCACGGTTCAGTGCGAGGCTCGCAAGGTACACTCCCTCCGGTCCGGCGTGCAGTTCCAAGCGCATCGCATCGTTCTGCAACTCGTGACCCGGCTCAGCAGGAGCCGCCAGCAGGGTCGATGCGGCCGAATACAGAAATACCCGGCGGCTAAACGCAGAAAACAAAGGGAACTCCGCATGTGCCATATCCTCACTGATCCTAGCAGGCTGCAAGAACGGGGGGGACGAGCGATTTCCCGGTTCATGGAACTTCGGTTATCCGGAGGTAATCCCTTGAACGAGCAGTCGGCAAACGGACCGGGCGCTGGTATCAACACGTCGCGGCGCATCCTCTTCGTTCGGCACCCGGAAACGACAGATGCCGGGAATCCGACTCTGCATCTCGCCTTAGGAGCTCGTCTTGTCACACGTTCGCGACAGCCTCAAAGCGCCCAAACCTAAGGGCGACGGGTTCGGTGCTGGCGACCAGGGGCGGCTCGCCATCCTGTTTCTGCTGGGCAGACCGCGGACGGTGCGGACGGCGCGTTTCAATTCCAAGCTTTCGCATTTTGTAAACCAAAGTTGTGCGCGGCAAGCCAAGCCGCGTGGCCGCGCCATCCCTCCCGCCGATCAGCCAATCGGTTTGCCTTAAATTAAAACGTCCAGGATATGTTCCCGCTCGGCATCGGCAAGGGTGCGCGATGTGGCCGCCGATGGCTGCTTCGTCATCTGTTTCAGGTCCGTCAGCGGGAGACGCAGCACCGATTCGGGTGAAAAGACCACAGCGCTTCTACACCGAAATTCTCTGCCATAGTTGATCTAGGCCGCGGCGCTTTCTACGATCAAACCGGCACCATCCGCGATGTGATCCAAAAACCATCTCTTCCAGATCCTTTGCAATCTCGCCATTGAACCCCCGGTTCGTACCGACAGCGAGAGTGTTCGCGATGAGAAGGTGAAGGTACTGAAGGCTCCCGCACGAACTGACCGACACGCAGTTGGATCAACTGTGCATCAATACGATCCGCACGCTGTCGGCAAGAATGCCCCGTGCTACACCTGCTTGGCTTCCAACTCCGCCCAACGCGCGTAGAGCAGTTCCACGCCCTTCTCCGCGGCCTGCAGCCTCTGATAGCACGAGTGCAAACGCGGACCGTC
>PMTT01000172.1 GCA_003167275.1 Bryobacterales bacterium
CCGCGCTGGCGGGCCATCTCCGGCGCCCCATCCTCGGACCCGTTGTCCACTACCAGCACTTCGCTGGCGGGCTCGGTTTGCGCCTCGAGCGAGCCCAGCAGGCGCTCCAGAAGGTCCCGGCCATTCCATACCGGTACAACAGCCGTGATACTCATCGGAAGAAGCGCTTCTTCAACAGAAAGGCCAGGTTCTGAAAACCGTCGCGCCAGGGGTTCAGTTTGGTTTCTCCCGAACGCGACGAGTATTGGATGGAGATCTCGCCGAAACGAATCGTGGAACTTCTCAGCGCTTCGATCTTGATCTCCTCGGAGAATGCCATGCCGTCCGCTTCCAGCTTCATCTCCTTGAGGATGGCGCGGCGCAGGACCCACATCCCCGACTGCGAATCCCGCACCCAGCGGAAGAAGAGCACGGACATGGCGAGCGAGAGGATCAGGTTCCCGAATTTGTTCTTCAGACTCATGGCGCGGGCATCGCGAACGGGAAAGCGCGAGGCGTTCAGGAAATCGATCTCCAGGTGCCGGAACGCTTCGATGAGGTAGGAGAGCGCGTCCACCGGATAGCTGTGATCGCCGTCAAGGGTCACGATCAGGTCGCTGGTAGCGGCGGCGAAGCCCCGCTTGTAGGCTCTGCCATAGCCGCGCACTTCTTCGCGGATGACCTTGGCACCCAGCGAAGCGGCCACTTCAGGCGTACGGTCGGTGGAATTATTGTCCACCACGATGACTTCGTCGACGAAGTCCGGCATGGCGTGTAGCACCTTCTCGATGCCCTGCTCCTCATTGAGGCAAGGGATGATGACGGTGATCGACTGCCCCTTATACATGATGGCCGGGGGTTGGGGGTTTGGGGGTGGGGGGNNCCCCCAACCCCCAACCCCTGCTTGTCCTCCCATCGACTTTTCCTCATCTCCGCGCGTCACTATTGCAGGCATCCCCCTACGCTCGGGCCAAAGCCTGCTCTTCGGACACATTGATATCATGAGAATAATGAAACGGCTCCTCTTTCTGCTAAGCTGTTCCGGCGCGTTGCTGTACGGCGCGGAACTGGCGGGCGTGCACTCGGTGTACTTTCTGCCCATGTCCCGCGGGCTGGACCAGTATCTGGCGAACCGGTTGACCAACGAGCACATGTTCCAGGTAGTAACGGACCCTAAAATGGCCGACGCGGTCTTCACCGACCACATTGGAGAGGCCTTCCAGGCACAGATGGAGGCCTTGTATCCACCGCCTCCTCCCCTTGAGAAGCCGGCCAAGGCAGAGGCGGCGGACAAAGAAGGGAAGGACAAGAAGGACCAGAAAAAAGAGGATCCCAAAGCAGTGGGCCTGCTGACCGATACGGTGAACAAGCTGAGCAATCCGTCCCTCAGCTCAGGTTTTGGCCGGGCCAAAGGCACGATCTTCCTGGTAGACTCCAAGTCCCACCAGGTGGTCTGGTCGGTATTCGATCCGCCCAAAGGCAGCACCGAAAACGATTTAGACCGCACCGCCTCCGACATTGTAAGCCGCATCAAGAAAGACCTGAACCCCCAGAACCCAAAGACCAAAAACTAAGCATTTTCGCTACACGTGGCACAGGCATTCTTGCCTGTGTTGCTTTTTCCGGGACCCCACACAGGCAAGAATGCCCGTGTTACGCCCGCTTCTGCCTGACCATCTCGCCGTAGCCATCCACCAGCTTACGGGTAATCGCGGCCATGTCCCAGTTCCTTTCCACCTCGGCACGCGCCCTCGATGCCATCTCGGCCGCAGCCTGCGGATCCTCAAATAGGCCCACTACCCGATCGGCGAACCCCGCCGGATCGTCCGACAGCGCACAGAACTCCCCGTCCTTCTGCGCCAGCCCTTCGGCGCCTACTACCGTTGAAACCACCGGGATGCCCGCCGCAAAGGCCTCCAGCAGTTTCACCCGCACCCCCGACCCGCTGAGAATCGGACACACAAACACCGCATACCGTCCCAGTGGCTCGCGGACGTCGTCCACGTACCCCAGCATCTGAAGCGCTCCCGAAAAATCGGCATACGCGTGCGCAGGCGGCGGATCGGACCCCGCGATCACCAGTCTGGCGTTGGGCTGCCGCGTCAGAATCCGCGGCATCACCTCCCGTACAAACCAGTCCATCGCCACGCGATTCGGGTCGTGCCGGAAGCTGCCCACGAACAGCATGGTCAGCGGTTCGCGGCCGGTATCGCGAAACTCGTAGCGCGAACTGGCGATTCCGGCTCGCAGCCCGGTCTTCAGCTTGGCCGCCAGCTTCGGCGCGAACGATAGCAGGTAGTCGCGGTTCGCCGGCGTGCACACCTGCACCTGGTCGCAGGTTGGCAGCGTGCGCAGCTCATAACGCAGCGCCCGCAGGTACTCCATCCGCGCCTTCAGCTCATCCACCATGCCGGTATGATGGCCCAGCCCGCGGCCCACCGACTGGAAGTAAACGTCATGCTCGAACAGCGCGGTCGAGATTCTGCGGTAGTCGCCGCCATATTGCGCCATCGGCGTGTACTCCAGTTGCAGCACGTCGATCCTGCTGGTGTAGAGTTGCCGGTGGATCATCCACTCCAGATCCTCGTTGAAGAACTCGCGAACGGAATGCGGCCGAAGCGACCCCATCCCACGAGAATCCGTGCTGGGGCGCACGATCCATTCCACCGAGGCGCAGAATTCGCGCAGCTCTTCGTTGTCCTTCTCCTGCCACGGGTATTCCAGCAGTTCGATGACGTGGACCTCCGCCAGCTTCGCCATTTCCCGCAGCGTCTGGTACATGAAAACGCCGCCGCCGTGCACCGGAGGGCAAATCGGGTACGGCGAAACGAACAGCACCCGCAGGCGTTCGGGAGCTGGCTCCATCGGTGCGAAACGGTCGCGAAAGTACCCGCCCAACGGGCGCGCGAAGGCTTCCGTATCGCTCACCCTTGCCAGACTCCGGGCGCGCCATCGCGAGACGATCGCCTGCGGCAACTGGCAAAATGCCTTCCAGAGCGCCGCCAGGTTCGCACGCATGGGGACGTCGCCGAACATCACGCTGAGGATGGCGCCGGCGTAGCTGAAGAAGAAGTGCGACGTGAGCCGCGGCCACTCGTGGATGTTCTTCCAGCACCACAGCACGAAGTTCTTCTTCAGCGCGGCCTGAATCTGCTCCTCCCGGAATCGCTTGCCGATCGTGCCGCGGTGTTCGTGAAACACGTGGCTGTGCGGCTGATAGAGCACCTTCCATCCGCGCTTCCAGGCCATGAAGCCGAGATCGGTGTCTTCCAGGTAAAACGGCTTCAACAGATGATCGAAGCCACCGAGTTCGAGAAACTTCCGGCGATCGAACGCACACGACCCGCCGCCTCCATAGAAGCAAGGAAACAGTTCGTCAATCTTCGGGTCGATGCGATGCCGCACGCGCAGGCCGCCATCCTGCCACCAGGCCTGCGTGAGGCCGGTCTCCTCGCGAACCTTATTGGGATCGCTGAAGAAGATCTGGCAGGAGACCGCAAAGACTTCTGGATCGCGGAACCCGTCCAACAGCGGGGCAAGGAAATCCGGAGCTACCCGCATGTCGCTATTCAGCAGCACCACGATATCGTTCTTGGCCGCGCGGAAGCCGGCGTTCGACCCGCCGCCGAATCCCAGGTTGGTGGGCAGGGCGAGGACCCGCACCTTGGGAAAAGTCTTCTCGACAAAATCGGCGCTGCCATCGGAAGAGCCATTGTCGACGACGATGATTTCGTTGCCCGGGTCCCCATTCAGCGCCGCGATGACTGACGGCAGATACTTCTCAAGCAGATCCGTTCCATTCCAATTCGGAATCACCACCGAGGCGCCCGTAGGGTATGCTTTAGCTTGCCCAGCGAAACCGGGGACCGACGGAACGTTTCCCGGTTTTCGGGGCAAGCTAAAGCATACCCTACGGAGTTTCCACAGCAGATCCGTCACAGCCAGCGCCACGATGCTGATCGCCATCAGCAACGGCGAGAGCACCAACAGCGGCAGAGAGCGCAGGAATCGTTTGAGAAAGGCCATGTCAACCGAGAGGTAACACCGGCCCCAGGCCGATCTTGCGGCCCAGCCTCATCCATCGCGAGGCTCGCACCAATTCCATCTGCTGTGCCAGTCCGTTGGCCTCCTCTTGCAAGCGGAGCGCCCACGCCGTGCGATCCTCCAATTCCTTCTCCGTATGATGCAAAGCGTCCACAGCAGCTACCAGATGGGCAGTTTGCTTCTGTACCTCGGCCGTCAGACTCGCCTCCACGTCGCGCGCCCACTTGGTCTTCGCTCGAATGTCCTCTTCCAGCTCCAGGACCTTCGCCGCGTAATCGTCAGCCATTTTACGGGCAGCGGCCTGTTCGCGCTCCATCGACTCCTGCAATTCCACGATCCGGACGCCGCGCTCTTCCAACTCCCGGTTAAGCGACTCAGCCCATCGATTGCTCTTCTCCAGCGACTCCTTCTGCTCGCGAAACTTCGCCATCAGGGCCTGGTGTTCGTCCAGGGCCTTGCGGAGCCATTCATCCTTGGTGGCCAGTTCCCGCTCCAGCAGATCGATGTGACGCTCCCGCTCGCGCAGCACGTTGGCGGCCCGAGGCACGTAGACGAACGTAGGGTTGCCGAGCTGCGGGCGATGCGCGCAAACCGCCACGAAAAAGTGCGAATCGTCGGGATCGGGCTCCCCGGGTTCCACCCGCACCTCCACCGTGTTCCCCGACTCCTCGGGCTGAAAGGTGACACCTTCCACGTGGTTCTCGAGAAACATCGAGACGTAGGGGAAGACGGACTTCAGCTCCTCGCGAAACTCCGCGAAATCGAACTCGTGCACGTGGAAAGGATTCAACCCCTCGCGTCCGCGGGATTCGGTGTAGTAGAGCTTATTCGGCGTGGACACGATGAACTGCCCGCTGGCCGCGAGCACGCGCCGCGCCTCACCCAGGAAGTCGCGCCAGTTCTCCAGGTGCTCGATCACTTCGAACGCCACCACCAGGTCGAAACTGCCATCGGGATAGGGCAACTGCGTGCAGGACCCCTGCTCGAACCGCAGATTGGGCAGCCGGTAGTTGGCGCGCGCGAACTCGATGGCCTCCGCGGCGCAATCGATGCCGACGACACTATCGCCAGCCTGCGCCAGTTCCGCCGCGCCGTAGCCCGCGCCGCAACCGGCATCCAGCACGCGCTTCCCTCGTGCCAGGCGCGCCGCAAAAGTGTAGCGAGCGAGGTGCTCGTTCAGCAGGTCCACATCCACCTGGCCAGGAATGACCCGTTCACCTGTGAACTCAGCCAATGCGCTTCTCCAGTAATGTGGCGCGGACACTCGTGTCTGCCGCGTCGAGACTCGTCTCGACGCTTTTCGCCTTCGGGAAAATACGCGACCGTACTTGCGAAACGCTGTCCTTAGCCAATCCGTTTCTCCATCAGAGGCGAGTCTTCCGACTCTTCCGCGTCGCTCGCTGGCGCGCCCAGCATCGGCGAGTTCACTTCCACCCGGCAGGGCAAGTGGATATAGCCATAGATCTCATGTTCGGCGCGCGCCATCTGCAAGGCCACCGCATTATCGATCCAGTCGCACATCTGGTAGCCCGCCAGCGTGCCATCCGCAATCGCCGGCGAAAAGGAAAACGAAGCCGGGTAGAGTTCCGGCAGCTCGACATGGAAATCCACAGTGTAAATGTCGCCACTCTGCATGGGAGGCATCTCGCGGCCTTCCCTCGCCGTGTTGGTGCCCGAGAAATCCATGCCCAGTTGATTGCGCAGCATGAACCCGACCATGGGCAGGGGCACATCCTCTTTGGCCCGCACGCTGATCCGCACCACGATGTGCGAGCTCGGTTCCAGCAGGTGGACTGGCCGTCCGCGCTCATCGAAGACGGCGATCCCGATCACCTCGGCGCGGCCGTCGCCGAAACGGCGATCGACGTTGGGGATCGTCTCCACGACCTCAGGCGCACGCACCGGCCCCGAACGGCGCCGTGGTTCCTGGGCGCCGGCCTTGAGCCGCAGGTACGTCGAATCCTTCTGGGTCATGGCGGCCAGGTATTTCGCGATGACGCGCTCGGGCTCCCCTACATCCACCATCCGGCCGTGGTCCAGCCAGAGCACGCGGTCGCCGATGGCCTTCACGTCGCTGACGGCGTGCGAAACGAACAGGATGGTGATGCCGCGCGACCGCAGTTCGTGCACCTTGCGCATACAGCGCTGGCGGAAATAAATGTCGCCCACAGCCAGGGCCTCGTCCACCAGCAGGATTTCGGGGTCCACGTTGATCGCCACGGCGAAGGCCAACCGCACCACCATGCCGCTCGAATAGGTCTTCACCGGCTGGTTGATAAAGTCGCCGATCTCGGCGAACTCCTCGATATCTTTATACCGCTGGTCGATCTGGCGCGTGCTGAAACCCAGGATGGAGCCATTGAGATAAACGTTGTCCCGGCCGGTGAACTCCGGGTTGAAGCCTGCGCCCAATTCGAGCAGCGCCGAAACCCGTCCGCTCACCGCCACGGTGCCGCCGCTTGGCTGCAGGATGCCGGCCACGATCTGGAGCAAAGTGCTCTTGCCCGATCCGTTCTCGCCCACAACGCAGAAGGTCTCGCCGCGCTTCACGTGGAAGCTCACGTCGTGGAGCGCCCAGAAGTCCTGATGACGCTTGAGGCGGTTCAGGGACAGCAATTCCTTGAGCCGGTCGCCCGGCGAGTCGTAGATCGCGTAACTCTTGGAAACACCCTGAAACTCGACAGCGTTCACGATTGGAGAAGAAAGACCCAGTGTAACGAAAGTTGCGGATTGGTTGTGGGGCAGGTTGCCAACCTGCGGCGGATTGTTAATCNNCAATCCGCCGCAGGTTGGCAACCTGCCCCACAACGGGGGAACCGTTCGACCTTCATTGGCTTGTCGCTTGCCAGCCCGAACAATCGGTTCGCCAGAATCATGCGGATCCCGATATCCCGCGGCGATAGGATAGCTGTAGTCTTAATACAAGGGGGGAAAGATCGATGAGCAAGATCGACCTGAAAGTGAACGGCCATGCACACACGCTGGATATCGAGCCGTCCACGCCGCTGCTTTATGTCCTACGCAACGATCTCGGGCTACAGGGCCCTAAGTTTGGATGCGGACTTGGTCAGTGCGGCGCGTGCACTGTGATCGTTAACGGCGCGGCGGTTCGTTCCTGCATTCTGCCTGCGTCCTCCGTGAAGGCTGAAGTCACCACGCTGGAAGGGCTCGCGCCGAACGGCAGGCTGCACCCGCTGCAGCAGGCCTGGATCGATGAGCAGGTCCCGCAATGCGGATTCTGTCAGAACGGCCAGATCATGACGGCGAAGGCGATGCTGGACAAGAATCCCCATCCCACCGACGCGCAGATCCGCGAAACCATGAACGGAACCTTGTGCCGCTGCATGAGCTACTACCGGGTGCAGACGGCCATCAAGCGAGCGGCCAGGACGCTCGCCGATCAATCGCCCGCTTCCCAAAAGGAGGTCGTGGCATGAGCGTCTCTCACGGGATTCCGAAACAGATTGAAGAGCTCCTTGTTACCAATCGCAGGGGCTTTCTCCGAAACGCCGGATTGCTCGCCGTAAGCTTCGGCATATACGGCGGAGCCGGGCTCGCGGAGGCGAATGCGCAGAGCACCGCCTCCGCACAGGGACCGGGCCCGTATCCCGATCTCGACTTCCGGCAAATCGACTCGTGGATCGTCATCCATGAGAACAACTCGGCCACGTTTTATGTCGGCAAAACGGACCCCGGCCAGGGCACCGGAACAGGCTTCCGCCAGTTGATGTCCGATGAGCTGGACATAGCTTTCGACCGGACCACCTGCATCATGGGAAGCACGGACATCACCGTCGACCAGGTCGGGTCGGGCGGATCGACCGCCATGGAGAGGGATTCGTGGCCCATGCGCCGCGTCGCTGCCGAAGCGCGCCGTGTGCTGCTGCAAATGGCGTCCACCCGACTGGGAGTCCCGGCCGATCGGCTCGCCGTGAACGATGCAGTCATCACCGTGAAAGCCGATCCCGCAAAGCACGTTACTTATGGCGAGTTGCTCACGGGAAAGAAATTCAATGTCACGCTGAACGGCAACAACGTCAACTCGGTCACCGGTCAGGCCAAAACGAAATCGATCCCCGAACTCAAATACGCGGGCCATGCCGCGCACCGTGACGACATTCCCGGAAAAGTGGACGGCTCAACGAAATGGGCCGCCGACGTCAAACTGCCGGGCATGGTTCATGCCCGCAACGTGAAACCTCCTTATGCTTGCGCAAAGTTGACCGGTATCGATGAATCGTCGGTGAAGAACCTGCCGGGCTTCATTAAGGTGATGAGCAAGGGCAACTACGTCGCTGTTGTGTGCGAACGCGAAGAGCAGGCGATCCGCGCCGCCCGCCAGCTCAAGACAACCTGGGAGAAGCCGTCCACCGCTCCGTTCCCGGCATCCGAAGATCTTTTCAAATACATGCGCGCGGCAACACCCGTTCCGGGGGCCACGCCCACGGTGGCGGGAGGTCCCGGCGCGGCATTTGCGGGCGCGGCAAAAACGATCGAAGCGGAGTACGAGATACCGTTCCAGGGACATACCGCATTCGCCGGCGCTCATGCCACGGCGGACCCGTCGAACGGTCAGATGACCATCTATTCGAACGACATGAAGTCCTACGGTATGCGGAGAGGTGTCGCCACCTTTCTCGGCATGCCGAATGACAGGGTGCGTGTGACTTATATGCAGGGGCCGCAGGGATTCGGCCGCACCGCGGCGGAGGACGCGGCTTGCGAGGCGGCCTGGATCGCCAGCGAACTCGGCAGGCCCGTTCGTATGCAGTGGATGCGCGATGAGGAGACCGCATGGGATACCAAGAGTCCGGCATTCCTGGTAAAGATGCGCGGCGCTCTGGATGCGCAGGGGCGTCTGGTCGGGTATGAGTATAACGCGCGTTCCTGCGATTACAACCACCTTGGATATAACGAGCCGGACACCGTGCTGATCGCGCAACTGATGGGACAGAGGCGTGCAAGACCTGCAGCCGGAAGCGCCGCGCTCCCTTCCGACATGTACGCCATTCCGAATCGTAGAATGATCGGCGAGGTCGTGGGCCTGCCGGCTGTGTGGGAGACTCCGCTTCGCACCGGAAACCTGCGCGATCCAAATGGACCGCAATCGGCGTTCGCCTCGGAATCGTTCATCGACGAAGCAGCGGCGGCCGCGAAAGCCGACGCGCTGGAATTCCGCGTCAACATGATCAAGGCCGGCACGAACGATGACAATGGGTTCCGGCGTGCCCGGTCGCTTGCGGTTCTAGAGGCCGCCGCGAAAAAATACGGCTGGCAGCCTCGGCCTTCACCCGGACCGCGCGGGACGGGAAAGATTCTGACGGGCCGTGGTATCGCCTACTCCTTCCGCGGCCAGACGGTTGTTGCGGAGATCGCAGAGGTCGAGGTAAACCGTGAGACTGGTCACGTGTGGGCGAAGCGCCTGGTGTGCGCGCACGATTGCGGTTTCGTGGTCAACCCGGAGAGCCTTCGTACCACCGTGGAATGCGGCACACTGCACGGCCTGAGCCGCGCCATCCATGAGGAAGTCAGGTTCGATACCGAGAAGGTGACGAGCGTCGACTGGGTCTCGCATCCGACTCTGCGCCACGCCGATGTTCCGGAGCAAATCGACATCGTGCTGGTGAACGGCGATCCCAATCCGAATCGTCCCGACCTGCCGCCCTATGGCGCCGGTGAGGCCTCGCTCAAACCGATGTTGGCGGCCATCGGGAACGCGATTCACGACGCTACCGGCGTTCGCATCCGAAGGGTCCCCTTCCGGGACGACCGTGTGCTTGCCGCACTGAAAGCCGCGGGCGTGTGATCTGGGCCATGAGTAAGAACATGGAAGGATTTCCCGGCGAGTAACTGGATCTGCATAACTCGTTGTAACCTAAACCCGGATTCCGTTCCACTGATCCCCGACACCGGAACGCGAGTTTTCGGTGTGCGGACTTCGCATTCGCCGACGACGTATCCTGGACGGATCGTTTTCGCTATACCTCAGATGGCGATGACAGCGACTGCGTGGCCAGAAGCCCTGACGAGCCGTTCTATGTCGTCTAGGTCGCCCGTGAGAATCGTAGCTTTGTGGCGAAGGGCCGTCGTCACCACAACGGCGTCAACGACATCCGCCGTTCTAGAGATCCCTAACAGCCGCCCTGCTTCGTGCGCCTCGCTCTCGACAAGAGGAACGACCGCACACCCAGTCAAGAAGCGCCGGAGTTGAGCTTGTTGCGGGGACCGGCTGACTTGGGCGACCACGGGCGCAGGGACCAATGGAACAACGCCAAGTTCCAAACGGACCTGTGTTCAGCCCACGCCCGCCGCTCGTTTCTATCGGCGGCCACGAGAACGGCGGCGTCGTAGACAACGGCGCTCACGCCGGACGCCGGACCCTTCGCGACGTTCGGAGCTGCGCCTGCACGCTGCGGCAAGCTTCATTCATCTCTTCGGCGGTGAAGCGTCCGTGCTGCTCTTCCCACAGAGCGACCGACGCCAAACCGGCTCGCCGCTGAAGTGCTTCGCGTGCCGCAGCGGTCATCCAGGCCGAGACGCTCACGCCTTCGAGGGCGGCCGCCCGAAGGATGTTTTCGTGGATGTCAGGGTTCACAGTGATGGCTAGCTTCGGTGATGGGTTGCCGCGCGGCATACAAAGTATCCTACTACAATATGATACCGCGCGGAGGCCGTACCGAATGGCAAACGCTCCCTGGGAAAGGCGAGAAGAACATTAGCCACCGATGAACACCGATGAACGTGGGAAGTCTAATTAAAGTGCGCGTGATCAAGCCGACCAGGGAACTTGAAGACTGGAGCCAGGACGCAAGAAGGGGCGGCGATGAGTCCGAACCGGACGCTCATGTTACCTCCCCTGGGAACTCGTTCGCAATCTGCGCAATCTTCCGAGCGATATCCTCAATCGGGAGAATAAAATCGATATACCCGGTTTTTATGGCGCTCGCAGGCATATCCGACCACTCGGCTGTGTCGGGCGCCTGTGCGACAGTAATGCCGCCGGCTTCCTTGATTTCTCTCAGTGCATCCGCCCCATCGGCATCCAGGCCGGAGACAATGACAGCGACCAGTTTTCCGCCCCAGTTCCCCGCCAGAGAACGCAGGAAAATCGTGATTACGTCCGGCCATCCCTTGGGTTTCGACATCGGCCTTA
>PMTT01000418.1 GCA_003167275.1 Bryobacterales bacterium
CGGGCGCGCTTCATCCTGGAGCGTACCCACGCCTTCGCCGATCCGAACGAAGCGGATTCCAGCGGCATCCGCCTGGTGCTGCCTACGCCCGCAATCCTGGCCGATGCCGCACAGCTCTAACCGGTGCCACTGTCACCGGGCTGTTTTTTCCGGGGGCGATCGGCCTGGACTAACATCTGCCGCTTGCAGCCAGGCTTTCGCCATGCGCTGTTCGCGGCTGCCGCCTCATCGAGCGCAACCTTCTGCATACCGCAGCCTCGTTTGCCGCTGCTTCTGTAAAGAAGGTCACGTAAAGGGCCGATATTCTCCTCGACCTCTGCCGCCCTCACGCGGTAGACTCAGATATTTCCTATGCGAACTCCTAAACGAATTCTTTTCACCATAGCAATAGCCGGTGCCATTCTGGCCACGCAATCCACTGCGCACGCCACGCTGGTAAACATCGCGACCCCGGGCAATTTGCTGGCATTGCTGCCTTCCACCGACCTCGGCGCCTCGACGATAGACGGACAGGGATTTACCGGCGGAATCACCGACACGGTGGACAATTTTGCCGGAACCAGCAACCAGGATAACGGCCTGATCTTCGTCAATGGCGACCCGGACCAGCGGTTTGTCGTTACCGGGTTTAACAGTCCGATCCTCGACATCCGCTTTTTCGGTAGCCCCAACGATCCTACCCGTCTGCCTCCCTCCTTGACCATCTACTACTCCACGCTTTCGACGACGTCCATCAACGCGAGCGACAGCAATTACACTGGCGGCAACGGCGGCGTCCTGGTGCCTTTCATGACCTTGACCTCTGCGTCCTTAAATAACCCCATCGGCGGCGCCACTAACGCCTACATCGATCTAAGCGTCAACGCGCCTGCCGGAACCCAAACTCTGCTATTCGACTTGGGTAGTGCCAACGGTAACGGTGATCGTATCGATGAAGTCCAAGCCTTTGCCACGCCGGAGCCGGGATCGCTGGCGGTTCTCGGGATTCTCAGCGGCATCGCGCTGCTATGGCGGCGTCGAAAGGTCGCATAGGAACAGTCCATCCGCGCCCGTGTTACGCGTCTCCGTCGTCCTGTTTTTTCCCGGGGAGATCGGCCTGGACTAACATCTGCCTCTGTAGCCAGGCCTCTGCCATGCGCTGTTCGCGGCTGACCGTGGCAGTCGAGATGCCAGCGGCCACGGCGGTCTCTTCGATGCTCATACCGCCGAAGAAGCGCAGTTCGATGACCTGGCCCTTGCGCGGGTCGAGTTTTTCCAACTCCCGCAAGGCGTCGTCGAGGGCGATCAACTGAGCCGGGCGCGATGCGGCCTCCGACACCGCCTCATCGAGCGCAACCTTCTGCATACCACCGCCTCGTTTCCCGCTGCTTTTAGCGCGTGCGTGGTCCACCAGGATGTGCCGCATCAGATGCGCCGCTACGCCGAAGAAGTGGGCGCGGTTCTTCCAGTTTTGGTCCTGCTGCTGGATGAGGTGCAGAAACGCTTCGTGCAGAAGCTCGGTGGGGCGTAAGGTGTGGCCGCTTCGTTCCCGCCGCAAGTGACTGGCGGCGATGCGGCGCAGCTCCCGATAGAGCAAAGGGGTGATGGCCTCCAGCGCGTCCCGGTCGCCGTCCTGCCAGCGCTGTAGTAAACGCGTAACTGGGGTTGCGTCGTCGCCCATAACTCGTCACCCGATAGATCATGCTATCAGGTCAGTTCGACGCGCGTAGTGGGAGGTTGCGGATGGTGAGCATCATCCGCCCCGCCGGCGTGTTGGCCGGCGGGGCGGGGGAGGGATGGTCCGTCCCTTGGGATTCTGCATGGTATGGAGCTTCAGCACGCCGGCCAGGTAGTCCTGGCCTGCTTGATGGCCTCGGCCGAGACCTCGGAAGGCGGCTGTGGCCCGATACGGGAATCAAGCAATCGCCGCGGCTGCTGCGAGAAGGTGCGCCTTCAACTCGTTCCACTTGCTGCAATAGAGCAGTTCGAGGCCTACCCGGAAGGTCCCGCCAACGGCGGACACGCTTTGAACGCGTCCTACGAGAAAGTCGCCGTCCCACTGGACCTTCACGATCTTTCCGTAAGAGATGTCCGAGCCCACCATAATGCACATCCCGGATCGCGAGAAATTCCGGATCTGACACGTCACTGTCACGTCCGGGTGGCCCAAAATAGTAGCCTTGCCGGTCTCGCCTGCTTCAATTCTGTTTTCAGCTCGAGTTAGATTGGTTCCCATCATTTCACCTCAGCTCTTTTTTGAGTCGACGCCTCAATGGACCATGTCAGACTCGTTGCTCTCCGACCAGGAGGCGGACTGGATGGACCTGAACCGGCCCTGAGTGCTCTCGAAGCCCGCCATTACCTGACCGTTCGCCTGCCGGTATACACGAACCACTTTCGTCTTGAACTGCAATGCCCTTCGACCAAACACCGGATGGGCGGGCAACTGCAGCTCCACCGTGTGGAGTTCGCCGACATTAGGAAGCCTGTCATCCGCCTCTCCACGGCTCCATACCACTAACATGCCGGCTCCGCTGATGTTCTCAATCCGCTTCCAGGTGCTCCGTTTTCGATTCGCCAACGGTACAATCCGGCAAAATGCAGTCATCTTCAAACGGTCTCGATTTCGTCTTTCCATGGTTATATTCTCCCTTCGTATCGATCTGGGTCGTTTAGCGTAGTAAGCCCGTATAGGGCAAGTTCGTACCGGTCCCCGGCTCCGAGCCGGTCAGAAAGATTCTTGAGTAACTTCTGTACGGTCAATCGATCGGAGCCCATCGCGGCGGCTATCTCTTCGTTACTTAAACCGCAACTGACCAGGGCGATGAGCTCGCGCTCGCCTGGGCTGCAGGTGAGATTCACCAGCGCCGAGGGGGAAGGATCCGGACGGGAAAAGGCCGTCATCATGTGAATGGCCTCCGCCACCCGGTCTGGCGAGTCGGACAAAGTCAGTCGAGGCCACAACACCAATTGACATTGGGGCGCGAGCCGGTGCAGATCGTGAATGACCTCGGGTCCGGGCAATACCGGCATGTCGAGGACCGCGAAATCGGGGCGGCAGCGTTGTAAACACTCGAACAGCTCAATCACGTCGTGACAGACAGCCGCGATCTCCAGCCCGCCCGCCGTCAGGACGGCCTCCAAACCTTTCGCCAGAATGGGTTCATTAGTTGCAATCAGAACACGTGTCATCGCATATCACCTGTCATCACGCGGCCGGGAAGCGCGCCGATCAGCGCCTTTGTATAGGGGTGCTCCGGCTCTTCGAATACCGCATCCGTCTCCCGAAATTCCACAATTCGTCCCTCGTGCAGGATCGCCACCCGGTCGCAGAAGCCGGCGATCGACAGCAGGTCGTGCGAGATATACAGAATGCCCATGCCGAGCTCCCGGTTCAGCCGCGATAGCAATCGCAGCACGTCCGCCTGGGAGATGAGATCCAGCGAGCTGGTGGGCTCATCCGCAATCAACAGGCCGGGGAGGTGCAGCACCGCCATGGCGATCAGCACCCGCTGCGCCTGGCCGACACTCACCTCTCCCGGGTACCTTCGGAGGAAGGCCCGATCCACGGGAAGCCCGACCTGTTCGATTGCCCTGCACACGGCGCGCTCCACGCCGGCGCGGGATCCGTTTTGATGCGCCCTCCACGCCTCGGCCATCTGATCGCCCAGGCGGAGCGCCGGGTTCAAATACGAAGAAGGGCTTTGCGGCACGAAGGCGATTTCTTTTCCCCGGATGCTCCGCATCTCGCGCTCGCCCGCGCGCATGAGATCCCGATCTTTGAACCAGATGTTCCCCGAGGCGCGCCCGCCCTTCAGATCGAGCAGACGGAGGAGGGCCAGCGCGAGACTGCTCTTGCCCGATCCGCTCTCGCCGACGAGGCCGACAATCTCTCCCGGACGCACGTCGAGCATGGCATCGTCGAGCACCCGCGGCCTGCCCGGGTAATCGATGGAAAGCCGGATGTGGAGCAACGGGTAGCCGTTCACTTTTTCGCAACCTCCTGCGTCAGCGCGAGCATCTCGATATTCCACACCGCCTGCGGACGCAGCACGCTGGGATCGGCGTTCTGCAACGACGGCGATACCGCGACCAAAGCGTTTTTGGTCACCAGGTAGAGGAAAGGAACTTCCTGCGACACGATCTCCTGCACCTTATCGAAATAAGCCTTGCGCCTGGCCGGATTGAGTTCCGAACCTTGCGCCTGCATCAGGCGATCGATCTCCGCTTCCCAGGGCGTTGCCGGCGAGGCCTGGTTGGGATTCCACTGATGGTTGCTGGCCGAGCTCAGCCAGACGTTCATCTGCGCATCGGGGTCGAGATCCACATTGGTCAGGCCGAGAAGACACGATTCGTAATCCAGGCTCTGGCTGATCCGGTCGATGATGGCCGAGTAGTCGAGCTTCACCACGTTCAAGCGGATTCCGATAGCCTTGAGGTCCTGCTGGATCATCTGGGCGATCTTCTCGCGGGCCTGATTGCCGGCGTTGGTGACGATCGAAAACTCGACCGCATGCGACTGGGCATCGTATAACTGCCCATCCTGCAGGCGGAATCCTGCTTTGCCCAGGAGGGCGAGAGCTTCTGCCGGATCGTAGCGGTGCGGCTTGAGGCCGGAGTTGAACCAGAAACGATTGGCCGGTGAAATCGGTCCCTCGGCCGGGTGGGCATGGCCGCGATAGACGAGCCGGCACAGATCCTCACGATTCACCGCCGCGGAAAGGGCACGGCGGAATTCCCGCGATTGAAACCAGAGCTTCTTGTAAGCAGGAAGCGGCGCCTTGGGCGACTGGTTGAACCACATCATCTCGGATTCGAGCGACGGGCCCAGGTCGCGCACGGCCGCGGGCATGCGCGCCTGCAACTGGTCGAAGAGCTCCGGCGAGACCGCGCTCATGATATTGAGATCGCCGCGCTGAAAGCGGATCAGTTCCATATCGCGGTTCTGTTGGATGTAGAGCCGCACCGCATCGATGCGCGGCAGCCGCAGTCCTTGTCGATCGCGCTTCCAGTAATAGGGATTGCGGGAGAGATCCACTTCGCTCCCGGGCTTGTATTGGGCGACGTAGAACGGGCCCAGGCTGGCCATCTCTTTCCTGGGAGATTTGCTGGAGAGGATGCCCACCTGGTCGAACAGTCTTTCGATCCCGGCGACCGGCGTGGGAAACGTCAGCGTCACTTCGTCTGCCGCCGGCGTTTCGATCTTGACGGCAGCGCCGCCGGCGTGGAAGGAATCGGCGGTGGGGGCATGCAGGCTGGGATCGAACAGGGTATGCATGGTATAGGCGACATCTTCGGCCGAGAACGGTGTGCCATCGGAGAATGCCACGTGCTGCCGCAGCTTGAAAGCGATCCCTCGTCCTTGGGACACCACCCGCCAGGAGACGGCCAGCGAGGGTTCGAGCTCCTGGGTCTGCCGGTTCACACGGATGAGGACGCCGGCGGTCATATAGCGGATCGCTTCCGAAGAAGTGTCGGCGACCAGCAGCGGGTTGAAGGTCTTGGGTTCGGAATACAGGCAGAAGCGGAGCTCGCCGCCCGGCTGGGCGCCGGTCGCGGCGACGGCCGAACAGGCCAGAGTCAAGAGAGCCAGTACGACGACGGCCGTGGCGCGGACACTCGTGTCTGCCGCGTCGACACTCGTGTCGACGCTTTTGGGCCTCACTATTCCTTTAGACCGTGGCGCGTGCGTGTTCGGCACCTTACTGCGAGGCGTGCGTAAGCCCCGAAAAGCGTCGAGACGAGTCTCGACGCGGCAGGCACGAGTGCCCGCGCCACAATCCAGTTTTGCCAGAAAAGCCTTCATTGGACCACCACCTTCGACGATTGCGTCAGATAGAGACAACTCACCACAACCAGCATCAGGATCAACGGCGCCCAGGCCGCCCAATCCGGCGCCAGGCCGCTCTCGAGCGGGCGCAGAAGGTTTCCCCACGAGGGCAGGGGATCGGCTACCCCGAGGCCGAGCAAGCCCAGGTTGGCCTCCGCGAGAATATAGATGGGTATCGATGCCCGGAATTGTGCCGTCAGGATCGGCCGCACGTTGGGCAGGACGTGCTTCAGCAGAACGCGTCCGCGCGGCAGGCCGCAGGCGCGGGCCTGGAGCACCAGGTCGGAGCAGCGCAGCGTGCGGCAACCGGCGCGCACGATGCGGGCGGCCGACGGCCAGCCGAGCAATCCGATGAGCCCGAAGGTCAGCAGCACCGAAACCAGCGCCGGCACGTTCAATGGCAGCATGGCGCGCACGATGATCAGGAGGAAGAGCCAGGGCAGCGACAACATGAGATCGATCAGGGCCACGGCGGCGCGATCGAACCATCCCCCCAGAAAACCGGCCAGCCCTCCTACCAGGGCGGCCAAAATGGTGGAGAGCAGGGCGGCGGCCGGCGCTGCCAGCAGCGATACGCGCGTTCCGTATAGCAGCCGGGAGAGCCGGTCGCGGCCCAACTCGTCGGTCCCCAGCGGAAACTGCCTGGAGACCGGCGCATTCGGCAGCTCGCGGAACTGCCGGTCGTACGGCGTCCGGGTCAGGGCGCCGGGCCACAACGCTGCCAGGAGGAGGGCGAGCAGCAGCGTTGCGGCCAGATAACGGATAGCCTTCATGACTGACTCCGCAAAATTGGGGTCGAGAGATCAGCCACCAGGTTGGACATTTGGGTAACCAGCGCGATCATGACCGTCAGCACGACCAGGACGGGAAGGTCACGCGCCGCGGCGGCCTTCCATGCAAGCTGGCCGAGACCCGGAATGTCGCAGATCGCTTCGATGGCAACGGCGGCGCCGAATGCCATGTTGATCGAAACCGCCACCAGCGCGATCAATTGCGCGCGTGCCGGCAACAGGACATGCCGCCACAGCAGGGGCTGCCAGCGGAGCCCTTTGGCGCGGGCGAGCAGCACGTGCGGCCTGCCGGAGGCTTGCTGGAGAACATTGCGCAAATACTGGTACAGCCTGGGAAACAGCACCAGCGCGACCATCCATTTGGCGGAGATTCCCATGCGGAAGAGCAGAATCGCAATACCGGCGGCGGGTAAAGATGCGGTCATGCCGCTGAACAGGCTCGAAACGGCCGCCAGCCGCGCGAGCCTCCGCATCACCGCGGGAACGGAAAACACGATGGCCAGCACCCACGCACCGGCGATTCCCCAGAGCATCAAGTCGAGCGTAGCCGGCGCCCGGTCCGCCAGCAATTCGCGGATAGGCCGGTTGAGCGACTGCGAAAAACCCAGATCGCCCGCGAAGACGCGTTTCCACCAGGCTGCGTAGAACCGCAAAGGGTTCCGCTCCTGGTCGTGCGACCGGAGGACCGCCTCCTGGCTCTCGCGGCTCAAACGCGCATCGAGCTGCTTCTCGTCGAGGCCGAAACCGGGGCTGAACCGCACCATGGTGGCGCTCAAGAGACCGCCGGCAAGGGCCGTCGCCGCGATGCGCAGCAGTGCCCGTCCCAGTCTTGTGGTGCGGGCACTCGTGCCTGCCGCGTCGAGACTCATCTCGACGCCTCTTCGGGCCGGACGGCGATTCGCGTAGGAACGTGACAAAGCGCCAAGCGTCGACACGAGTGTCGACGCGGCAGGCACGAGTGCCCGCGCCACAATTCAGATGGCATCGGGCGCTTCATTGGATGGTGGCCATCTCCAAAGCCGGCTGCGCCGCGGCAGCCGCGATGAACGCCAGCTTCTGCTTGTGCGCCTGTTTGGCTTTGTACATGCGCCGGTCGGCCTCGGCGAGGAGCTCGTCGGCATCCGAGCCGTCCTGCGGGAAGACGGCCGCGCCCACACTCATGGAAACCTGGTCGTGGAGCGCATCGCCGGAGCCGGCGTGCCATGCGAGCTGGCGGAGTTGATCGATGCGCTCGGCGATGTCGCTCTGGTCGTTTCCGAGCAGCAGCAGGACAAACTCGTCGCCTCCCATACGCGCCACATAGTCGTATTCGCGGCAGTTGACGCGCAGGCTTTCGCTGATGCGGCGAAGCAGGTGATTGCCCTCCAGGTGCCCGTAGCGGTCGTTGATCTGCTTGAATCCGTTCAGGTCGCACACCACCACCGTGAGCATGCCGTTTTCGCGCCGGCAACGCGTCAGCTCCTGTTCCAGACGCGGGAACAGGGATCGCGAGTTGGGCAGAGTGGTGAGGTAATCGGTGGTGGCCGAATCCTCCGCCTGGCGGAACTTGAGCGCATTATCAATAGACAGCGACACCTTCGAGCTGATCGCCAGGAGGATACGCAGGTTGTCGCGAGAGAATGCGTCCTTGTCCGAGCGGTACAACGTGAGAACACCGACCGTTCTGTTGAGGCCCTCGAGCGGCACAGCCAGGGCGGACCGCATTACGCTGGACTTCTGCGCATCTTTGAGGTAGCCGCACTCGACCGACGGGTTGCCATTGAGAATGGGCTTCTCCTTTTCCGCCACCCATCCCGAGAGGCCCTGCCCGATGGGAATCCGCAGCGAGGAAAACAGGCGGAAATCCTCCCCATTCACGTATTCCGGTACCAGGAAATCGTCTCTCAAAATGTAGACTGCGATGGCATCGTACGGAATCAGGCGCTTCAGACGGACCCCTACCACCGAGAGGGTTTCATCCACGCTGAGCGAACTTCCCAGCTCGCGAGTCAGCTCAAACAGCAGGCGAACCTCCTGGCGGGCCGCGGCGATGGAATCGAGGAAGTAGCGGGGCTGGCTCTTGTCCGCATGCGAGACCTCGAGGCCCGCCGCAGGAGCGAGGCCGCGGTCGATTTTGAGATCTTTGGAAAGCTTGGATCTTCCGAGAGGCTGCGCTTGCGCCATACTTTCGAGCTCGCGATAACGCCGCTTGAGCACCTCCACCACGCGCGGGTCGAAACTCTTCCCGGACAGGGACTCAATCTGCGCCATGGCCTGATCGAGCGGCAGAGCGCGGCGATACTGGCGATCGGATGCCAGCGCGTCGAGCGAGTCCACCGCCGCCAGGATGCGGGCGCCGATCGGAATCTCTTCTCCCTTGAGCCCGAATGGATAACCGCTGCCATCCCATTTCTCATGGTGTGCTTCGACGATAGGCGCCACGGGGCAGGGGAAGCCGACGGCCTCCAGAATCTGGGCGCCCACAATGGGATGAATTTTCATCTTCTCGAATTCTTCAGCGGTCATTTTGCCGGGTTTGGAGAGGATGTGCTCCGGGACCGCCAGCTTGCCGATATCGTGCAGCAACGCGGCCGCTCTCAGCCCATCCAACTCCAGGTCGGAAAGGCGCATATCTTTACCGATCTCTTCGACGTAGCTCCGGACGCGCCGCAGGTGCTCGTGGGTGGCCTGGTCCTTGGCTTCGATGGCCAGCGCCAGGGCTTCGATGGTGCGGAGATGCAGGCCCGCCACTTCCTCAGCGTGCCTTTTTTCGTCCTCCAACCTGCCCAGATACACGCGATAGGCACGATAGACGAAATACAGGATCGGCATGAGCAGAAGAGAACCCAGCCAGTTAAAGTTATGGCTGACCAGACATAGCAGCCAGGCGATGGAAGCCCCGACCACATAGAAAGGAAAGGACCAGAAGTAGCAATCGCGCCACGTTTGCGCCAGCCGCTTGTTCTCCGTCAAGGCAACCACCGCGGCGACGGGCGCCGTATTCATAAAAAAGAACACCAGCGACGCCGCCAGGAGGATGCTCGGAGTGCTTTTCATCGGAAGGAACGCGCAGAATGCGTAACAGCCGGTAATCGCGATGGCCATGCTGGACACGCTGAAGAGCAGGCGGATGGGCCTTACCGGGTTCTTGGCCTTCCAGATACACTGCACCAGCGTGCCGGCGCACCCCAGCGCCATAGTCTCGCCCAGACTCATCTGGCTCACGCCGATGAGGATGAAAAGAAAATTCACCGACATCGTGCCCTTGATCCCAGGAAGGTTCACCTTGAGCCCGGAGACCAGGACGCATACCGCCAGGTTGCAAAGGAAGCGCAGCAGGTCGTCGGAGTGCCATCCGGCGATGGCCCGGGATATGGCCCATCCGCCGCCTCCTACCATCAACCCGATAAAGAGCTTTGCCTGAAAGCGCATTTCTTTGTCCATGGGATTGCCTCAATTCACTTCCATGCCGCCGCAGGTGAACGGCCGGCCCGGGTTGACACCATACAGCTTGAGCTTGCGGATCAGCGTCCGCCGGGAAATTCCCAGCATCTCGGCGGCCCGGTTGCGCCGGCCGTCGGCCTGCTCGAGAGCGTGAATAATGACTTCCTGCTCCAGTTTGTCGAGGCTATGGCTGGGCGACGGTTCCGATGGCTCCGGAACGGTCTGGAACTCCGGCGGCAGGTCTTCGAGCGCGATTTCCGTATCGTCTGCCATAACCGCCAGGCGAGCCATGAGACTTCTCAATTCGCGAACGTTGCCGGGCCAGGAATAGCACTCGAGAGCTTCAAGAGCTTCCTCGGAAAGAGTCAGTTGGGGATTTTGCTGTTCCAGAAACAGGTTGGCCAGCGGGCCGATATCGTCGGGACGTTCGCGCAGAGCGGGCACCGTTACGCGTACCTGGTTCAGGCGGTGGAAAAGGTCGGCACGGAACTTGCCAAGCCGGACCTCGCTCTCGAGGTCGGCGTTGGTGGCTGCCACGATCCGGACATCCACCGTAATTTTTCGGGTCCCACCCAACCGGTAATGCGGGCAACCGTCCAGCACGCGCAGGAGTTTGCTCTGACTCTTCAAATTCAGCTCGCCGATCTCATCCAGAAACAGAGTGCCCTGATTCGCCAGTTCGAACATTCCCTGTTTTTGGCAGTCGGCGCCGCTGAACGCGCCTTTTTCGAAGCCAAAGAGCTCACTCTCTATCAGGTGGTCGGGAAGCGCCGCGCAATTGATATCGATCCACGACTTGCTGTTGCGTGAAGAGTATTGGTGCAGGGCGCGTGCGATCAGCTCTTTTCCGCTGCCGCTTTCGCCGGTGATGAGGATGGACGCATCGCTTTGCGCGATCCGTTCGACGAAGCGCATCACGGCTCGCATGCGAGCGCTCGAAACCACCGAGAGCATGCCGAGGAACGAACACACATCCGGTGTCTCGCCGGATGTCATGCCTTTCCCCGCCGGGGCGCTCAGCGTCTTCTTCGGTATCGTCGACATGGCTACCGCATCTCCGTTTCGAGTGCTTCCGGGCCTGCGGCGGTCGACATAACTTGACGGCGGACGGCAGTCCAGATCTGAACCGCCGCTCTCAATTGCAGGACCTCCTCTTCGAGTTCGGCCCGTTCGCGTTTGAGCTCGCCGATCCGCCGCGCCAGGGGATCGTAATGTGCCGGAAAAGTTCTGGTAGTTTTAGAATTTCTGGAGATCATAAAAAACGAATTCTCACCCGGCCTTCTCCAAAAAACAAGTCGGCCTGGGCGAATAAGCGTACTTGTTTCTTCACTTTGAACGTACTGGCGACTCTCGACTAGGAGTACTGGTGGTAATGATGCTTGCGCCACAATGGCGCGTGCCACAATTTTTAAGCGACAGCCTGTCACGTACTGCCAGGCCCATCATGGTTCTATAACTATTGAAACAAAAGTACTTATACCTCACGTCGAGTGGTGCCCGGCTTGCACTCAGAGCGGCGGCGCAGAAAGCGCAATAGCCAACGCGCCGGAGACTCACGAATGAAACGACTTCTTTTGTTCACGTTGATTGCCGTACAGATTGCGTTTGCCGGTACCAAGCTTTCACCGGACTTGCCGACCTCGGGATTCCAGCTCGTTGAAGTGATTGTGCAGTTCACAGGCAGCAACCAACCGAATAATTACAACAATAATGTCAACCTATTCGCATTGAACGGACAGATTAAGACGAAGTTGCCAGCGATCAACGCCGTTCATATGACGTTACCCGCGTGGGCGCTCCCGTTTCTTCAGTCAATCCCGTCGGTCAAGTACATCTCGCCGAATCGCCCCCTCAAGCGTACGCTGGACATCACCACTCAATCGGTGAACGCCAATCTCGCCTGGAATCTCGGTTGGGACGGCACGGGTGTAGGTGTGGCTGTGATTGACAGTGGTATTACGCCCAAGCACGATCTGACCGCAGCGGCCGGCAACTCGCGCATCGTGTACAGCCAAAGCTTCATTAGCGGCGTGACCGACCCCACCGACGCTTACGGTCACGGGACCCATGTCGCCGGCATCATCGCATCGCGGGGTATCGATTCGACGGGTTCTACGTTCTCCCGCACCTTCAAAGGCGTTGCTCCGAACGTAAACCTGGTAGACCTCAGGGTTCTGGACCAGAACGGCTCGGGACAGGAAGCCGACGTGATCAACGCCATCCAAACCGCCATCGCCCTCAAGAATACCTATAACATCCGGGTTATCAATTTGTCGCTCGGCCGTCCCGTCTTCGAAAGCTACACAGTGGATCCGCTGTGCCAGGCCGTGGAGGCCGCCTGGGCCGCGGGTATCGTGGTGGTCACTGCCGCCGGGAATTCCGGAAGGGATAACTCGCTTGGCACAAACGGGTTCGGCACGATTGCCGCGCCCGGAAACGATCCCTATGTGATCACCGTAGGAGCAACCAACTCGCACGGCACGCCTTCGCGTTACGACGATACGATGGCGACCTACAGTTCCAAAGGCCCGACGCTGATCGACCACATCGTAAAGCCGGATATCGTGGCGCCGGGCAATGGTGTCGTTTCCCTGCTGGCAAGCTCAAGCGCAACCTTGGCCAAGAATACGGCCACGCAAGTCCCCAACACGTACTACGAGACTGGCAGCCCCAGTGGAGTTTCAACGAGCTACCTCAAGCTGAGTGGCACCAGCATGGCGGTGCCCGTAGTGTCGGGTGCAGCCGCTCTTCTGATCCAGAAGAACCCCAACCTCACCCCCGACCAGGTCAAAGCCCGTCTCATGAAGACGGCGGCCAAGTTTCTGCCTCAGTATAGCACCGGGATGGACGCTTTCACTTTCCAATCCTTCAACAACCAGGCCGACATCTTTACAATAGGAGCCGGGTATCTGGACATCAGTGCGGCACTGGCAAGTAATGACCTGGTGACGACGGCGGCGTTGTCGCCAATGGTTGTGTACAATGCCGCAAGCCATTCCGTCACTCTCGTCCGCACCAGCGTCTGGGGCTCGTCCGTGGTTTGGGGCGACTCGGTGGTCTGGGGCGACTCGATTTTTAAGGGCACACTAAACGGACTTTCGGTAGTTTGGGGCGACTCGGTAGTTTGGGGCGATACCACGACCACCGGTTACAGCGTGGTCTGGGGAGATTCAGTGAATCTGTCGATGCTGCTCACGGCCATGGCGGACGGCGATAGCGATCAGTAAAGCAGTGGTCCGTGACGCATGTTCTTTGGTGAATCACCATGACCAAGAGGACCAAACTTTATATCGCTTTTACTATCGTGTCGGGAGGCGCGCTAGTTTGCAGTTGCCTGGCGTCGGAATGTGCCGTAAAGCATTCTGACGCCTACCTGGTGTACTGCCTGTTAGCCTGGCTCTCTTCCGCTCTGAAAGTACGCCTTCCCGGAATTACGGGAACCATCTCGGTAAATTTCCTGTTCATCCTCATCGCGGTTGCGGAATTCACGTTTCCAGGGACCGTTCTGCTGGCGTCTGTCGCGTGCGTCGTTCAATGTTTGTGGCGGCCCAAAAGCCGGCCACGGCTCGTTCAGGTGGCGTTTAATGTGGCGACGCTGGCCATCAGCAGCGGCGCCGCTTATAAACTCTCACATGCATTCGCCGGAGCGGATGCCCACCTGGGGGTCCTGCTGGCGGTTGCGGCTGTATTCTATTTCGCGGCAGACACGCTTCTGATATCCGGCGTGCTGTCCCTGGTGCAGAATAAATCGCTGTTTGCCGTGTGGCAGCAGTGTTACCTGTGGTCCTTTCCCTACTACCTGGTAGGGGCGGCCATTGCCGCGTTGGCCGTGGAAACCGATCGGGCGCTCGGATGGGTAATGTCGCTTCTCATTCTGCCCCTGATGTACCTGGTATATGTGTTTTACCGGATCTGCGTGGGGCGATTTGCAACGACGTCGGTGGCAGCATCGCCATAACACCGGCATGGGGCCTCGAATGTGAATCCGGCGCGGTTCGTGAGCGGCCGCCGCCGGTGCGCGCAACCGAGCTCACTCTTGCAAACTGGGTAATCGGTATATGGCAAACGGCAAACCGCACGATCATCGAGACACTGTAAGCTTTGACGTAGCGATGCACCGGGACGATAGGTCAATCCTGTTCCGGCCAGTTCCACGCCCGCGGCTGGGTACACAGCCAGTACCGCCGGCATGGCGGCAGTCGGACGCTTGAGCGTCCAGTAGGAGCGTTATGAGACTGAGGGAACTTATATTCTGCTGGCAAGGAGCTGTCATTGCGGAATTCATTCTGACCTGGTTGGTTATCTACCTCATCTTTATGCGGCCCAGGAGAACCAGAGCGCCCCGCGCCGATTCCCGGTTCTACAACCGATACCGATCGAGGTTCAAAGGGTGGCTTGTCGTCAACGGCAAAAGGAGCAAGATTCGGGGGATTGACCTGAACAATTCGGGCGCGCTGATCACCTCGCGCGTGCCGCTGACGCCGGGTGACGACGTGTTTCTTTACATCGCGTCAGCAAGGTTGATGGGGTGGGCCGAGGTGCGGCACTGCGCTCGCGGCCGGGTGTTCGGTTATAACGTCGGCGTCCGATTCCGCGGCTCTTTGATGCGCGCGGCGGAAGGCGGATGGCAGTTTAGCCAGTATCACGCGACAGACTCGCAAGGCAATTGACCACAGATTGCCGGAGATTACCAGGAGGCGGGTTCCCGTTGGCGTCGCTTCGCCTGAAAGTCATGGCCCTTTCTTTCACCCTTGCCGCAGAGCTGCTGGTCGGCGGCGCTGCCACGCAGGCCGGAACTTCGATCGCGAGTCAAGGCACCTGCGCCGACGGCCGCGAGTGCGGTGAGAAGTCCGCGCGGAGTTCCGCCAGATTCGCACGGCAGAGTTCGATATGTGGATGGCCGGGCTCCAGTGCGGCTTCAAAAATCGCCAGGGCGAAGCGAAGCTGCTGTTCGGCCTCCGCATCACGCCCCAATTCCCGCAGCATTGTGCCCAGGTTGTTGGCCGTAAGGGCGCACTCCGGGTGCTCGGGCCCCAGCAGCGTCCGTTTTATGCCGAGCGCCCGGCGATAGAGCCGTTCCGCTTCGTCCAGGCGGCCCTCGGCGGCTTCCACCGCCGCCAGATTATGCAGCGTCGCGGCCACCTCAAAATGCACCGGTCCGTACAGCCGCTCCCACACCTCCAGGGCATGCTGATAGATCGGCCGCGATTCGGCGTATTGCTCCAGCCCATCCAAGACCCCGGCGTAGGCGCAGGCATCCGCCAGCGCGTCGGGATGGTCCGGGCCCAGAAGCTCCCGGCGAATCTCCCAAGCCCGGCGCGCCGGCTCTTCGGCCTCCCGATACCGCCCGCGGGCGTGGTCCAGGCCGCCGAGATTGTGGTACAGGACAGCGACCGCGGGATGCATCTCGCCGAACAATTCCAGGTGGATGGCCAGCGCCCGCCGGTAGGCCTGTTCTCCCTCGTCGAATTTGCCGGAGTACTTACAGACGACGCCGAAATCGTTCAGGGCGATGGCCAGCGCTTCGCGCTCATCGAGAGATTCGCTCCGTTCGATGGCGCGCCGCAGCACCGGTTCCGCCTCCCGATACCGCCCCTGCTGGCGCAGTGTGGTACCCAGCAGGCTCAACGACCGGATCAGGATCAGCCCGGCTTCCGGGCCCTCCACCAGTCCGGCGACCTGGTCCATGATCGAGACCGCGCGGGCGGCCAGCGCTTCCGCCTCGGGGTAGCGTCCCTGCCGTTCCAGCAGAGCGCCCAGGGAATGAAGCAGATTGGCCACATCCGGATGCACCGGTCCGTCCATTTCTTCGAACAGGGCGAGGGCTTCGCGGCATGCGGCTTCCGCGGCGTCCGGATTACCGGCGGATTCGTGCTCGAAGGAGAGCTCGTGAAGCTGCAAAGCGCGGCTGAGTGGGTCGTCGGTAGTCATGGTTGCCTGGCCGGGGCGACATCCATCGCCGCCCCTCATGGCCGTCACGGCTTAACAGGGTAGCAGATCGGTGCGCCACTGTGCCCAGCGAGGAGAGGCGGCAAAATCACAGCTATTCCCATGGACTTTGGGATGATTCTCGGATACGATAAGATTACGCATCTGAGGCGATGCCCGAAATGACATTCCTGATTGGATTCGTCGTCGCGGTGGCAGTGGGGCTTACGGGAGTCGGCGCGGGCTCCATCACGGCGCCTGTGTTGATCCTGCTCTTCGGAATCAGCCCGGCGGACGCCGTGGGAACGGCATTGGTCTACGCGGCCGCGATCAAACTGGCGGTGGCGCCCGTCTATTTTTGGCGCAAACAGGTGAGCCTGCGGGTGCTGACGTTGCTCTGTGCTGGAGGGGTTCCCGGCGTGCTGGCGGGGGTAGCCCTGATTGACGCCCTGGATGGGAAACGGTATGAGAACCGCCTCCTGATGCTGGTGGGCGCCACGGTAGCCGTCATGGCTCTTTTCAGCCTCTATCGCGCCATGGCGAAGCATGCACCCACTGTGGGTCGCGACCGTCCCGCCTGGCTCCCCTGGATTGCCGCCGGTATCGGGGCCGAGGTGGGATTCTCGTCGGCCGGGACGGGGGCGCTCGGCTCCCTGGTACTGCTCCATCTGACATCTCTGGAGCCGGCGCAGGTGATCGGAACGAGTATCTTATTCGGTCTGATTCTTTCCGTGGTCGGAGGCGGTTTCCACCTGTCGGCGGGCCATTACAACGGGGCCATCCTCTGGCAGTTGATGGCCGGCGGGCTGGTGGGGGTATTCGTGGGCGCCAATTTGTCCGCGGTATTGCCTGCCCGTCCCCTGCGGATCGCTCTCTCCGTGTGTCTTTCGGGCTTGGGTTTGCAGCTCTGCTGGAAGGCGTTCGCCTGAGATGCCTGGGGAGAGCATACGATAGCCTACAATGTAAGCTAAAATTGAGGCTATGCCGCGCAGCCCTAGAACCATTCGTCTTCCCAAACCGCTAGAGGAGGACCTAGAGCGCGAATTCGCCCGCCGTGGCGTCAAGGAGTGGTCCAGCGGTGTGGTCGAACTGCTGCAGGAAGCAGTTCGCATGCGGCGCGTACCGGGGATTGCCTTCGTGGACAGTATCACGGGGCGCCGTCCTGTCCTGGCAGGTACCGGCTTAGATGTGTGGGAAGTCATCGCCACCTGGAAAGTTGCCGGCCGGGACGAGGAAAAGCTTCGCCAAACCTACCATTGGCTCACACCCGCCCAATTGCGGGCCGCCTTGGCCTATTACCGTTTTTATCCCGAGGAGATTGACCAACGGATTGCGCTCGATGAGGACTGGACGCCAGAGCGGATACGCGACGAACTTCCGTTTGCTTTCCTGGGTCCTGGCATAACCGGCAAGGCCGAAGAGTGAAAGAGCGCGCAGAACCGCGATTTCCCTATCGCCTCCTGCTCGACGCCGACATCTCGCCAGAGGTTGCCAGGGTAGCTCGGGCTTTGGGAGTGGATGCGATCAGCGTCTGTGATTGCGGCCGCTCCGAACTTCGCGACGAGGAGCATCTCCGGCTCGCAGCCGCTGACGGCCGCATCTTCGTGACGCGCAACCGCAACGACTTCCTCCGCTGGACAGCCGAATTTGCCCGGATGGGCGAGGCCCATTGCGGGGTCCTGATTGCGTCGCGCTCCATCGCGGCCATCCGGCCGGAACCGCTGGCTTATGCGCTTCTGCGGTGGACGGAGCGGATGATGCTTCGCTGTGAAGGGCAGCCTTTGCCGTCGTACTTTCTGGACTTCATCACCGTACAAACAGGCAAGGAATAACCGCGCCGGAGCCGCACCGAAGCGCTAACCGGCATGTCTTACCCATCGCGGCCAGTTCTGGATCCGCCGGTTTCAGAAAGCCTTCGCATGATGGAACCTACCCACAGTGGGTACATTGCCCACAGTGGGCCTGGCCAACGGTCAGTCGGCGGCCTACTTCACTCCACGTGGCCCGCGCAAAGTGACCCACCAGGAAGCGGCCATATAGAAGATGGGAAAGTAGAGCGACACGAGCGCCAGCGTTCGCCGGTGCGCGGGGCCAGCCACCAGAATCGCAATCAGCAGCGCGGTCCAGGGCGCGGCGAGAACATTCGCGATCCGGCTTAACCGCCCGGGCTGGGTGGTGTATAGGTACCGTGAGGGCACAAACGTCAGCAGGGAGAGAATGACGATCGTCGAGAAAACGAGCCACGGCGGCGGCGACAGGAAATAGCAGTAGAAAGCTACGATGTTCCAGTAAGACGGAAAGCCCAGGAAGTAGCCATCGTCCGTTTTGGCGGCGACGCGGGAGAAGCCGAAGGCACTCGCCAGCAGCGGAAACAGCAGCACTCCCGACCACCCGCCGGGAAGAATGCCGGCGCGCCAGATCAGCAGCAGGGGCAGGCTGGTGTAGGTCTGAAAGTCGATGATGTCGTCGAGGCGCCGGCCGTCGAACCCCGGCAGCACCTCGCGCACACGCGCCATTTTGGCGAAGGTCCCATCCACCGCATCGATCAAGGTGGCAAGCCACATCAGGGCGAAGGCAGCGCGGAAGGAATCGTCACCACCCCGCACCACCAGAACGGCAATTCCGGCGGCGGCCACCAGGCCGAGGCCGGTGAAGAGATGAACGCTCCAGGCTACAGCGCGGCGCCACACGGTCATAATTCGGAAGCGCGGGGATCGAGAACCGCCGGACCTCGCGCCAGGACCTCGGATTCGTAGACATTCGACAATTGGCGAGCCCGGTTGAAGCGCGCAGTGAGCCGGGATACCAGGGGGAGCAGGATCAGCCCGGCGGCCGCGGCCATTGTCTTGTAGGGGAATAACATCGCGCCTGAGGCCGGATCGTACCAATCCGCCGGATGGCGCGTGAACAGCTCGGGGTAGGGGATCCACGGGTGGATGCCCAAGAGCGGCTCGCCGCCGCCCACGCGCAGGATGAGCGACACGCAGAAAGCCGTCATGGAGCCGATCCGGTTGGCCTTCGGGTCGAACAGCGCGTAGACGAGTTGCGGGAACAGCAGGACATACACCAGGTCGCTGGTGAAGAACCAGAGGGCTTGCACGCTCTGTACCTTCAGGGCCATGAGCAGCGCTCCGCCCCCCAGGACCGCCACGGAGGCGCGGATCAGCCGCTTCATGGTGCGGGCGGACAGATTGGGCCACAGCAGCCGCTTGCAGCAGTTCCAACTGAACATCGACGCCGCCGAGAGGACGGACGAGCTGAAACTCGAAGTGACTGCGCCCACGATCGCGAGCAGTCCGAGCAGCGCGACCCAGGCAGGCGCCACCCGTTTGAGCATCATGGGCANNGGGGGCACCACAAAGGCCATCGTGAGCATCCCCGAGTTGATCGACATTTTGCGCGCCTCTCCGGGTGTCCGGCAGGAGAGGACGCGCTGGAAGTAGCAGTTCCAGGGGACGCCGCCGAGCATCAGCATGCAGGCCACGTCCCACCAGTTCCAGATGCCGGGCACGGTCCAGGCGCCGGCGCGGGCGCCCGTGGGAGGCAGAAACGCGGCGCCATGGGGACGGGCCGCCGCATAGTTCGCCAAAGTGGAGTGGAGGCCGCCGGTGGAATCGAGCACGAAGGGCAGCGCCGCCAGCAGTCCCACCGCCACCAGGCCAAGCTGAAACATGTCGGTATAGGCCACCGACCAGAGCCCGCCGATCATGGTGTAGAGGGTGACGACCAGCGCGGCGAGCAGGATCGCGGCAGTGAGTTTGACCCCCATGAG
>PMTT01000860.1 GCA_003167275.1 Bryobacterales bacterium
CCGGTTTTGGGTGTTCACCGAGGGGAGGCGCGGAGAAAGCAGAGAACCTGGCAACCGAAAAAAACTTCACCGCGGAGACGCTGAGACGCTGAGAAAGACCAAGAACAAAAACCAGAGCAGGCAGTCAGGAGGTAGCAGCATTTGCGCCTTCACGTGGTGGAGCGCGGAGGAAGCAGAGAACCTGACGACCGAAAAAGACTTCAACGCGGAGGCGCGGAGACGCGGAGAAAGACAAAGAACAAAAGCCAGAACAGGGAGTGAGGAGGAAGCAGCACTTGCGCTTCCCGTGGTGGAGCGCGGAGGAAGCAGAGAACACGGAGGGCTGCGAGCGTGAGGTTCGTCGCGAGGAAACAAGAAATGGCTCACGCTTTCTTGCGGTAGGAGTAGTTCTCGTCGGTCCGCGTCAGGTTGGGATTGTAGAACGGATCGTGTTCAATGATGGCTTTCCAACGGGCTTTAAACACCATGGTTTCCGAGGGACTGGGGTCCTGATCCTCGGGGCGCTTGGAGGTTGCTTCGTGGTGGTAGAGCCGGGCATGCGGGGTGACCAGAACCCGGTATCCTTTCTGGCGGAGTTTCAGGCAGAAGTCCACATCCTGATAAGCAATCGGCAGCGCGTCCTCATCGAAACCGTCGCACTCGCGGAACCGCTTGGCCGGCACCATCATGCAGGCGGCCGTAACGGCACTCACATCCCGGATCACGGATGGAAAATCGAAGTACAGCCGGTCTTCATCGGAGGCGCCTCTAAAGGCATGCCCGCAGATGTCGAATAAACCCAACACGACCCCGGCGTGCTGTATGGTGCCGTCGGGGTACAACAGCTTCGCACCCACCGCGCCAACTTCGGGACGCGAGGCTAACTCGACCATGGCGGTGAGCCAGTCCGGGGTAATCACGGTAATATCGTCGTTCAGGAACAACAGCAACGGCGCATCGGTCTCCCTGGCCGCGGCATTATTCAGCGCGGAAAAATTGAATGGCCGGTGGCGGAAGTCCACGTATTTCAGCGGACGCCCCTCGATATTCCAGCGCCGGACAAAACGTTCGATCCGGTTGGCACGGGAGTTGTCCAATACGGCGATCTCATAATCCGGGTAGCCGGTCTTTTGCACGATGCTTCGCAGACAACGCTCCAAAAGCTGCACGTTAGTGGTGGGAATCTGGATCCGCACGCGCTGGTTGTCGGGGATGGCATAGCGCACTCGCCAGCGTGGAAATGCCTCACCCGGCTCGACGGTGGCGCGGATACCGGTCGCATTCAGGTGATCGGCCACCACACGCCGCGAGGATTCAATGGCGCGGTGCTCCCATTGCGACGCCCGCCGCATGGAGTAAACGTCGGTTCGCCAGTGGTAAAGGATTTTGGCAATGTGAACGATCCCGCGGGCCTTGACGCTCATCCGCAGCAGGATGTCATGGTCCTGACTGAGATCGAAGTTGCCGCGAAACCCGCCGGCCTCCACGGCCAGTGACCGGCGGAAGATCATCAGGTGATTGACGTAGTTCTCGGCAAGGATCAGATCGGGAGACCAGTCCGGCTTGAAAAAGGGATCGGAGCGGAGCCCCGCTTCATCCAAATGGTCT
Source organism: Bryobacterales bacterium (assembly GCA_003167275.1). Classification (GTDB taxonomy): domain Bacteria; phylum Acidobacteriota; class Terriglobia; order Bryobacterales; family Bryobacteraceae; genus JAIQFL01. Next base: position 1,588 of record PMTT01000860.1, read on the forward strand.
TCGTCGGAATAGAAGATGTCTGCTTCGGGATTCTGGTTGAGGGCGTCAACAAAATGGTAGAGCGCGTTGGGACTCAGTTCATCATCGTGATCGAGGAGCGCAACAAATTCGCCTCGGGCCAGCGCGAGAGCCGCATTCGACGCCGCGGAAATCCCTTGATTGGAAGGCAGACGGACCAACTGAACCCTGGGGTCGAGGCTGGAGTACCGATTCACAATTGCATCGATCCCGGGGGACTGAGAACCGTCATCCACGATGCAGAGCTGCCAGATTGGATAACTCTGTTTTTCCACCGAAGCGATAGTCCGCTCGAGGATTTCGACAGAGGTCCGGTATACGGGAAGGATCACGCTGATGGTTGGCCGCTGGGCGAACAGCGGGATTTTCATCCGGATCAGTGCATCGTCTTCCTTTTCAAACTCCGCGATCCACCGATGATAGTCGCTGGCATACCCGCTGTTATGGTCGACCAGGATCGGTACACGGAGCTCGGTGGTTGCACCCCCGAAGCTCGAAGCGCGTATGGTGAGAAACTGTCTGCCGTTGGGGAGAAGCGCCGTGTCGAGCTTAGCCCGGAACCCGGACCGGTCCGAACCAGGCACGTCCGGATATTGGACCGAAACATCGGGCCGGTAAAATCCGTAACGCAACTCCACGGATTCCGCATCTCCCGCCTGAATTTCCATGCGCCGGATACCGGAGCTGGCCAGGGCCCAACCACGTACGGAGAGGGTTCCGCTCACTGGTGGCCCGGACATACCCGTATTGCCGGAATCAACGGCTGGGGCAGGTTCGTTGCAATCGATTCGGAAGATTTCTTCGCTTCCAGCATGGGCTGTGGCAGCCGCCAAAGCAGGCCTATGGAAGATGAACCGCCCGATGAAGCTCTGGAAACGGAGCAGCAGCCCGCCCGCAGCCACCAGGGTACGCCAGGTACGGCTCAGCAGGATCCCTTGGGTGGTGTGCTGCAGCCGCATGGTGCGGGATTGGAGCAGGCCGACCCGGCCCTCCAGTCTCTCGGCGAAAACCTGGTGCATTTCGCGCGTCTCCGCCACTGCCACGCCTAGTTCATTCACCAGGCGCTCCATTTCATCCTGCCGGTCTGGCAGTGCGTAGCCTGCCGGCGCCGGGAGGGTCGATCCCTGGACCTTCCCAAGGCGACCCTGGATCGCGGTCACTCGGGACAGACATTCCTGCACCGTCGCGTTCAGCCAAAGCAGTTCCGAAGCCAGCGCCAGATCGGCCGGCGGAAGAGCCGTCCCGCCCTTACGGAAGAGCACGGCGATATTGGTAAGGAAAACAGGATTGGTTGAAAAGTCAGGCGAGAAGCCGGCTTCGTCAAACAGGCGAAGAGCCGGGAGGAGGGGCCCCGCCTGGCTGCCATCGGGCGACGGAAAGAACAAGATCCGATCCGAAAGACGAGCCGCGCCCTGAATCATGGACCGGGCCTGATCGGTCGAATCCGCGTACACGGCCAGGTCGTATGTCCCCGCCAGGCAGGCCAACTGCTCCAGCGAGGCTGCATGCGTAATTCCGGCCACTCCACAGCTCGCCAACGACTCCAGCAGAGGCGCGATTCCGTTGCCTATACCCAACACGGCGGCGGGCTTCAACAGGGACGCGATTCGGAATGCCATGGAGTGCTGTTCTGTGATCGCGGCGGCCTCCCCCGTATTGCAGCTTAGCACGAGCTAACGGGCAGGGAAAATTCGGGACGCGCGCGCGCGCTTCGCCGCAACGCCATGCCGCCATTGCAGAATACGAAGCCGGCTTGCGGATCAGTCCCGATCCGGAAGTCCGGCGGCTGGCGAGGAAACCTAAGAGGCTCTGGGTTGCCAGAGGCAAGGTTTTCCACTGGCACGAGAGCCGCCTGAAAGGCGGCTGCGGCCAGAATTGGCCGCCCCACTGGCGGAGGAAGCGGATTCAGGAACGAAGCCAATTTCAGGATGAGTGGATTCTTCTGCGACCGGCTGAGTGGAAGGGTCGGAGAGCCGGACCGGGGGGTCCGGCGCAGGCGAGGGCGCCTGCCCCACCGGTGCGGGTTCAGGAACGAAGCCAATTTGGGGGTCAGTGGGTTCTTCTGCCAGGGGATCATGGGGTGGGTCGGCGAATTGTTCGGGGTCGGCCAGGTCGGCGATTTGGGCTACGGCGGCCAGGCGGTCCTGCTGGAGTGTCTGGAGCTGGGCGAAGGAGTCTTTATAGGACTTTTCCATGAGGGTGATGCGGCGGTGGAGGCGCATGAATTCGGGGTGGGCGTTGTGGAAGGCTTCGCCGAGGGGGACGCCGTCGAAACGGGAGGCGCGGGTGGTGTGGAATTCCCAGAGGTGGGCTTCGGCGCGGAAAAGGCGACGGAGCATCCACTCGTTGCGGATGAGGGAATCGACCTGGAAGCGCTCTTCGGGGGAGCGGGGCTGGAAGCGGGTGAAATATTCGATCTGGAGGCGGTAGAAATCGGTGCGTTGCTCGCCGTAGCAGAATTGGGAATCGGCGTCGAGGCCGGATTTGAAAGCGTTCTGGGAAGACACAGCTTTGCCCTGGGGGGTGCGAGGACCGGTGGACTGTTGAGAGTTGAGGCGATTGGCCTCGACTTGACTGAGGGTTGCCATAGGGGCTCCTTAAATGGAAATGGGACGGGCCGCGTAGGGGTCCATCCCGATTTCAGGGTAGCAGGGGGGATTGGAGGGATTAGGGTGGGAAAGGCGGGAAGTGGTGTGGAATCAACGCGAAATATTTTTGCTGAGGGTGTGAATGATAAAGGTTTGCTCCGATTCGCGGCCTAGCAGGGCCGGGCGATGGGGCGATGGTCGGAGGCCGCGAAATGGAGCAAACCGTTCAGTGAACTAAACTGGAGGTTTGCATGCCAGGGGCGAAAGAGCCGGCTGAAGCCGGCTGC
>PMTT01000462.1 GCA_003167275.1 Bryobacterales bacterium
GCCCCGCTGGCAGGCGCGGTGAAGGTCACGCTGATGCCGCTGAGCGGATTCCCACCCGAGTCTGTGACCGTCACCTGGAGCGCATTCGAAAAGGCCGCCCCCATCACTGCCGATTGAGGCGTCCCGCCCGAGGCGGAGATGCCGGCAGGACTGCTGGGAGGCGGATTCCCCCCAGGCAGTCCGCTGACAAGAAAGCTGCTGCTCGACGTGCCGGCCAACAAGTCCAGATTCACCTGGTCGCTGCTGCCGGTCACCAGGGTTTTCAGCAGTCCTCCCGTGAAGGATGGATCCACCTGCGCCACCAGAGTGACCGTTTCCGTTTGCCCCGGCGCCAGCCTCCCATAGTTCACCTGGACCTGATTGCCCGATCCGCCGCAAGCGGAGCCCCCCGTGGCCGTGCAACTCACCAGATGCAAGCCCGAGGGAAGATTGTGTCGCATCACCACATTCGTCGCCGTCTGGGCCGAGTCACTAGTGTCATTCACGACCTGGTTGGTAAGGATGACTTCCGATGCCACCGCACGGGGCAGTAGCAGCACCCGTTGCATCGCCGGTAGCACCGTTGGTAGCTCTTGTAGCGCCGGCGGTCTTGCCGCCGGTTCATTCGCCGTAAGCGAGACCGCAGCACCCGCGCCGCCCGGTCCTTGCACCGAGCTGCTCACCCGCAAGTTCGACATGCTCGGCTGCACCGAAAAGTCGCGATATCTCGGCACCGGCGCCGTAGCGCTGGGAATGCTAACCGTGCTCACCGGCGCCAGGCTGCCCGACACCTGCAGCCCACTCAAATCGCCGGTCGCCGCGTTCAGCACCAGCACCGGAAATGTCAGGGTCTCCATGGCGAGATCGGCGGCCGACACCACCCAAGTTGCCGTAACGGTCCCTCCGTTGGCCGTCAACAATTGATACATGCCGCCTGCAAACAGACTTCCAGCGACCGGCGATCCGCCCACCCCGTTGACGTCCGCCGAATACAACTGCGCCTTCGCACCCTGCGTAGGATAGACCGGCGCATACACCTGCACCGTCCCCGGCACGTTACTCAGCGACATGCGCAGGCGCGTCACTCCAGCCTGAAACGCGAGCGCATTCGCTTCCTGAAACACCATCGAAATGGACGTTTGTGCCCCGCCCGCCGGCGGATTCGGCGGACTTTCCGTGAAGACCATCGTCTGAGCGCCGGTCCCCATCGTCTCGATCGCCCCATTCACCGGCACACCGCTCACATCCACTTGCCCGGTGATTGCCGTAAGCTGCATGTTCCCTGGGTTTGCCGCACTCCTCGCGGTCAGCAATGCCGTCGCGTCGGCCCGCACCTTTGAGATCCGTACGCTCAGCGTCCCATTCCCCGGCGCCAGCAGGACTCCAGGCCAAAGGAGAGAGTTGGAACCGGCGACCAGCCCATTCTGCGTAGCGCCCCCGTTCACCGACAACACCGCGTCCGTAACGCCATTTGTGAGCGCGTTAGTCACATTCGTGTTCAGAGTCAGCGTGATGTCCGCGCTAACCACGCTGGTAAGCCCGGAGCAAGTCAGCACGTAGTCTCCAAGCGCTTCGGGCAGTCCCTCGATCGCCACCAGCACGGGCGATGGAACGCTGGCTGTGCAACTCGGATTCGCAGCGCTTCCCGCCTGCGTGACGGTGTACGTCTGACCGGCGATCATGATCGTTCCCGAGCGCGCCGAGGTCGACGGATTCGCCGACACCGCGTAGCTCACAGTACCGTTCCCCGCTCCGATGCCGCCAGACATGATCGTGATCCAGGGAACCGTGCTGGTAGCCGACCAAGGGCAGCCCGCCAGCCCTCCCACGGGCGCGCGCACCACCGCTGTCTGGCTGCCAATGCCCGATGAAAACGCATCGCCCGACTGGGGCAGCGAGTACGTACACGGAGCGCCTGTGGGCAGCACCACCCGTCCGATCTTCTCCAAGACGTTCCCGACCCTGTCGATAGGGACATCCTCGGTGTACCACAGCGCGCCATCCGGCCCCACCGCAATGTGTTTGGGCTCCGCGTTCGACGTCGGGACCGCATACTCAGTGATCGCCCCAGCCGTCGTGATCCGCCCAATGCGCCCACTGACGTCCGTAAACCACAGAGCGCCGTCCGGCCCCGCTACGATGTCACCCGCGGAGTTGGATGTTGCCAATGGGTACTCGGTGATCACCCCAGCCGTGGTGATCCTTCCGACAATGCTGCTGGCGTCCGGGTTGACCCGCGTGTACCACAACGCCCCATCCGGGCCCGCCGCGATACTCTGCAGGTTACCGGCGATAGAGTACGCAGTGATCGCCCCACCCGTGGTAATCCGTCCAATGTATGAGCCCGCCAAAAACCAAAGGGCGCCATCCGGTCCGGTCGTGATGCCACCGGTTGAGCCGTTTGGGTACTCGGTGATCACCCCACCGGCAGTGATCCGGCCAATATAGGAAGACGTGGTAAACCATAGTGCATTATCTGGCCCCGCCGTGATGCTACCAGCGTTACTAGCCGAAGGGGTTGGGTATGTCGTGATGACCCCAGCCGTGGTGATGCGCCCGATCTGGGGGCCCCAGGCAAACCAAAGAGCGCCATCCGGCCCCGTCGTGATGCCCGACGGTGCAGGTCCAAGGGCGGAGCCTGCGAGGGGGTACTCGGTGATCACCCCCGACGTGGTGATTCGCCCGATCTTCCGGCTGGTGGATTCGGTAAACCAGAGCGCGCCGTCGGGCCCCGTCGCGATTTCCCCAAGCTGCCCCGTTGATGGGAGTGGGTACTCGCTCAGACTGGCCGATTGCGACGCCCCGGCAAAATTTGCCTGGACGTTGCGAGGGACGCTCATCGTCAGGGACTGCGGATTCGCCGTCCCGGACAAGTCGCTGCTCCAGTTGGAAAACTGAGAGCCCGGGTTCGCCGCCGCCGTGACCTGCACGGACGTGCCGGCGTTGTAGAATCCATCCTGCGACGGCGGGCTGACCGAGATGCTGCCGCTCCCTGCCGGCAGGACCGAGGTCGTAAGCAGATACTGTGTAGTAAATGTGGCTAAATATGTGGTTGCCGAGGAAGGAGCCGTAATGCTGTGGCTTTGCGCGCCTCCGTCATTCCAGCCCGCAAACGCATAACGTATG
>PMTT01000032.1 GCA_003167275.1 Bryobacterales bacterium
GACACCTGCAGCCCACTCAAATCCCCCGCAGCCGCGTTCAAGACCAGCACCGGAAACGTAAATGTCTCAATAACCGAAGGATCGGCCGCCAGCACCACCCAAGTCGCGGTAACAGTCCCTCCGCTAGCCGTCAGCAACTGATACATCCCGCCGGCAAACAGACTCCCCGCGACCGGCGATCCGCCTGTCCCATTGACGTCCGCCGAATATAACTGCGCCCGCCCAGCACCTTCCGACGGATACACCGGCGCATACACTTGCACCGTCGCAGGCACGTTACTCAGCGACATGCGCAGTCGCGTCGCCCCCGCCGTAAACGAGATCGCCTCCGCCTCCTGAAACACCATCGGAATCACAGTCTGCGCCCCGCCGGTCGGTGGACTGGCCGGACTCTCCGTAAACACCAGCGTCTGAACAGCGTTGGCCATGATCTGTGCCCCGCCACTCACCGGCACCGGCACCGCCGCGCTGACACTCACCTGCCCAGTGATCGCCGTCGGTTGCGGATTCCCCGGATTCGCTACATTCCTCTGCGTGAGCAGCGGACTCGCATCCGCTCGCACCTTGGAGATCCGCACGCTCATGGTGCCATTCCCCGCCGGCACAATCGAAACCCCCTGCCAGACAATCGAATTAGCCCCAGCCACCACCCCGACCTGCGAACTGGCCACCCCGTTCAGCGTCATCACCGCGTCCGTGGCGCCGTTGGCTAGCGGGTTCGTCACATTGACGTTCAAGGTTAGTGTGATATCCGCCTTCAAGATGCCACTGAGCCCCGCGCAACTTAGCAGCAGATCCCCCAACAGTTCCGTCCGCCCCTCGATCGCCACCTGCTGCACCGAAGGCACGCTGGCCGCGCAACTCAGAGTGGACGTGCTCCCTGCCTGCGTCACAGTGTACGCCTGACCGGCGATCGTCAGCGTCCCCGTGCGCGCCGAAGTTGAGGGATTGACTGATACGGAATAGCTCACCGACCCGTTGCCGGCGCCGCTACTGCCCGACGTAATCGTTACCCAGGGAACATTGCTGCTGGCGGTCCACAGGCAGCCACCGGGTCCTCCCGCCGATGCTCGTACCGCTGCCAACCCGTTGCCTCCCACGGTCGGGAAACCATCACTGGATTGCGGCACCGAATAGGTGCAGGCCCCGCTGGATGCCAGGGTCACACGTACGATGCCGCTAAACAGCACGCCGAGATTGAGTGTGGGTAGAGCCGTAAACCACACTGCGCCATCCGGGCCGGTGGTGATCCCAGTGCCCGCAAATTGGTCGTACTCGGTGATTACACCGGCCGTAGTGATCCGGCCGATCGCGCTACCGGCAAACCAGAGAGCGCCCTCAGGTNNCGGGCGCAATGTCAAAAGGGCCGACAGTGGGCTGAAGGGGATACTCAGTGATAGCTCCGGCGGTTGTGATCCGTCCAATCTTGTTGCCCGCCTGCTCGGTAAACCACAATGCGCCATCGGATCCCGTCGCGATGCTCCAAGGATTGCTCCCCGTCGTTGGGATCGGGTATTCGGTGATCAGCCCCCCTGTGGTAATTCGCCCAATCTGGTCGCCCAGTAGCTCGGTAAACCAGAGCGCGCCGTCTGGCCCGTCCGTGATGCCATAGGGGTACCCGCCCCTGGTTGGGATGGGATACTCAGTGATTGCTCCCGCTGTCGTGATCCGCCCTATTCTGTCGCTGTCCTCGGTAAACCACAACGCACCATCCGGCCCAGCCGCGATACCATAAGGTGCGCCACCGGACGGAATAGGGTACTCAGTGATAATCCCGGCCGTGGTGATTCGACCGATCTCGCGAGGGTTTTGCGCTGTAAACCAAAGTGTCCCATCCGGCCCCGATGTAATTCTATAAGGGTTTTGTCCGCTGGGCAGCGTATATCCCGTGATCACCCCGGCTGTGCTAATCCGCCCGATGCCGGGAGTAAACGTTACGGCACCATCCTGGCCACCTTGCTCCGTGAACCAAAGCGCCCCGTCCGGGCCGGAGGCGATCGCCTCAGCAGAACCGGATAGTGGATACTGGCTGAAACTAATCGACCCGCTGGGCCCGGCGAAATTGGCTTGGATGCTGCGTGGTGCATTCATCGTGAGTGACTGAGGGCTGATTGAGCCCGAGAGGTCGCTACTCCAGTTCGAGAACCGAAAGCCGGAATTGGGTATGGCATTGACGGTCAGCGTCGTGCCCGCGTTATAGAATCCATCGGGCGATGCGGGTTCGATGGAGATACTGCCGCNNTTCCGGTGGAACGGCCGCCGCGCTCAGCGGGTACTGTGTCGTGAACATGGCTGTATAGGTGGTTGCCGAAGACGGAACCGTGATGCTGTGGGATTGCGGCCCGGCATCGCTCCAACCGGCAAAGAGATAGCGCGGGCCGTTACCGGCCAGTTGGGGAGAGGCCGTGACGGCGATCGAATGGCTTTGACCCGCAGCCCAGTTAAATGACACTGAACCCGAGTAGTCGACTCCGTCTATCGTAAATGAGAGTCCCGTTGGCGCCGTCGCCACAGTCACGTTTCCATAAGTGAGCAGCACACGCTTCACACCTGAGTTTATGCTGGATAGCCAAAGGGCGCCGTCCGGTCCCGTTGTGATACCCTCGGCTAGGTTGTAGCTGGCGGGCCGTTCGATTACGTACTCGGTGATCACGCCTGCGGNNCGTAATCCTTCCAATGCCTCTGTTCTCGAAATAAGTATTCGTATTCTCGACAAACCAAAGTGCGCCGTCCGGCCCCGTCACGATCGCTTGAGGGATTACCGCGGATGGGATAGGGTACTCTGTGATCGCTCCTGCAGTCGTGATCCGCCCAATTTTACCCGACGAGCTACTTGTAGCCTCGGTAAACCAAAGGGCCCCGTCCGGTCCTGTTGTTATGCCTGCAGGCGTCGCACCGGATGGGAGTGGGTACTCGGTGACGGCCCCACTCGTGGTGATCCGTCCAATCCTACCTAAAACGCCCCCCTGACCTGTCTCATCCGGATACTCTCCAAACCAAACCGCGCCATCCGGCCCTGTTACAATGCCCTGAGCGTGAAGGACGGACCCAGACAGGGGGTACTCGGTGACCACTCCCGCCGTGGTAATCCGCCCGATGTTGTGACGAAAGAACTCGGTAAACCACAGCGCGCCGTCCGGTCCTTGGGTGATCTCGTTGGGCCCTGTTTGAGATACAGGCAGGGGGAACTGGGTAATAACTCCCGCCGTCGTGATCCGCCCGATTCTGTCGCTATTCAGCTCTGTAAACCAAAGTGCGCCATCCGGCCCGCGGGCGATGCCCGACGGGCCGTCCAAACCCAATGCACCCCCGCCACCCGGTCGTGTGGCGTATTGCGTAATTTCCCCCGCCGTGGTGATCCGTCCAATCTGGTCATTGCCCTCAGTACACCAAAGCGCGCCGTCCGGTCCTGTCACAATGCCCCCGTTGCATGGGAGAGGATAGTTGGTGAAACTTACCGACTGTGCAGAGAGGATTCTCGTACAGCCAAGGAGCGTTATGAACAGCGCTGCCCGGCCCAACCATTTTCCCGCGACCGGATGCCACGCTGGCCACAGAACCTCAATGTGCCGGCATCCCATCCCCCAGCTTGACCCACGCCTTGCAAGCGCCGAACTAAGACCTTCCGTCGATGATCCCATGATCGCTTCCTTAAACAACTTCTCCCATGGTCCTAACCTCACTGTCCAACGGCAATCCCTCACCGCGGAAGCGGATGGAATTCCCCATCCGCCGAATTCTCATCCGTGGACATCTCCCCCGTCTCCTTCGACACCCGCACCGTAAACAGCCGAGGAGACGTATTCGGGTCGCCCCCACACTTGGGATTGCCATGATTTTCCCGCACATCCACGAAAAACTCGTCCTTAGACCGACTCCCATCAAACTCGTACGAGAGACATTCGTCCGCCAACTTCACCAGCTTGTTCCGCCTGACAGCCTGACTCACCGCCAGAACCGTCCGGTCCTCGTCCGACTGCGCCGCCGCACCCGTACTCGGCACGGCCTGCCCCTTCGCCGCCCCAGAGCCGCCTCCGCCCTGATCACGCTGCTGACTCCTGGTGCAGCCGTTGCAGGCCAAAAGCATCACAACCGCCAAAAGCCCACCCCCTACCGCCCGCACCCACCCAAGTTTACTGGTCATATTGATCGAGATGGTTAGAACTGATGATGCTCTTCAGGTCCTTCGCATAATTCGGGTCCGTCGCGTATCCCGCCCGCGCAATCTCCTCCACGAACTTGAGGGG
>PMTT01000191.1 GCA_003167275.1 Bryobacterales bacterium
ACCCGCTACAGGTTTGAAACCTGCCCCACAAGCTGCCAGCCTGCACACCACAAGCTGCAAGCTACAGGCTACACACCGCGCACTTTACCATCGAAACTTCGTGGCTTCCCGAACACATGCCGACCAGGGGGTCGGCCGCGGACCAGGGGGTCCGCCCCACGACGAGAGCAACCCTTGGTGCAGGCGGTGGTCGCCTGCGCATGTGGATCTCAGCACCCGCGTGCCCCGCGCGGCCCGGTCTCACGCTCAGTTCAAATCAAAATCCGCAGTGCGCGCCACAGTCTGCTGGCCGGTGGAATGTCCGGCCCGCACTTCCAGGCGGTATTGCCCGGCCGGCAACTGAGAGAGAGCCAGGCGGGTGGCAAAGGGCACCAGCGGATTGCCCGGCCGGATGTAACTGGCTACGCCGGCCATGCCGGTGGCCTGCCTCACCTCGCCCGTACGGCGGTCCAGAACGCGGTATTCCATGGTGAGAACCGATTGGTCGATAGCCGGGTTCTCGCCGCTCAATGCGGGGTCGTAAACTTCTGTATAGAAGTAAAGCTGATCGGAGCGCCTGAAGCGCGTCGTACCGGCCGGGATGAAGCGACGTCCGACCGCCACCAGCGGTGTACGCCCTTCCAGAATCGGGCCACCCGCCGCGGGTACCGGCTCTAGCGGCTGAACGTCGGTGCTGAACGCAATGCCCCCGATCCCGAAACTGGCGGAGTTCCACGGCTCCACTTCGAGCGGCATCTCCACTTTGCCCACCGCGCTAGGACTGGCGCCGATCGCCATCCGGAAAACGTACTTGCCGGCAGCTACCAGGAACTGATGCTCGTAGTGGTACCGAGCCCGCCGGAATCGGTCGGCATGCTGCTGGTCTTCCATGTCGATCCCGATGGTATCGGCGAACCGCGCGGCCGTGCCGCCGTCGGGCCGCGACGCCGTTCCCACCAGGTCGATCTGGCCATGCAACCCGCCCTGACCCTTCTGAAACTCGATTCCGGCGGGCACGACTTCGAGCGACAGGTGCACGCTCGCGCGGTTGGTTCCGGTGTAGAAATAAGGCAGTTGCATGGTGGCGTCGAGAGTTCCAGCGCCGGGACGGGCCGCGCGTGACTCCAGCCCTTGTCCGGCGATTCTGCCAGCCACCAGATCGACAGGCTTCTCGGTGCAGTATTCGTTCCTCGCCTTGGTCCCGAGGCCGCGGACGTTCACCTTCACGCGCAGGGTGTGACAGCTCCCCTCTTTGGCTGGCGGAGGCGTGTAACTGATCCGGTAATACTCATCCTGTTCCCGCGCAACCGCGGCTAACTGGGCTGGCAGATTGCCGGTAAGCCCGAAGACCTCCCCGCCCGTGCTTTCGGCCAGCACGTGAGCGAACGTGGCATTGGGCGGCACGCCGGGATTGATACTGACTCTGTTGGGATAACCGGCAAGCGGCAACGCCTGAGGCCGGACCGACTGGTCCGCGTTCACGCCGCCAGTAACGACAGGCCCGGCGTTTCCCCCGATCACGTAGACCGCGACATTGGAGCGGTTGCACGCCGTGATCGCGGCCTTGACAGCCGCGCTGGTCTCGCCGCCCAGGTACCCTCCCGTAAACACCAGCACCGCCTTCCGCCCGGGTGCCGGCGCCACCGAATCGGCCACCGCTTTCAGTGTCTCCGCGAATGGGCGGATGTTGGCCGCAACTACCTGCGTGCCAAAGACCGTTGCCTGCTGCTCATTCATCCCCGGAACGCTCCCGTTGAGGGGGAATTCAATGGCATTCTTCAGCGCAGCCTTCGCAGTGGTGAAATCCTGGAGGATACGCGAGCCGGAGGGATCCAGGCTCACTACAGCCATATAACGATCGGGGCTGGCTACCCCGTCGATAAATGCCGCGGCGTAGCGTTTGCTGGCCGCCTGTTCGGAGAGTGGCATGGTCCTGAAATCGAAGATGAGAACGAAGTGTTTCTGGGATGCTTCGGGATCGGCAGAAGCGTTTGAGATACCGTTGATCTTCTGGGGCGTGCCATCCTCCCAGATGGTGAAATCCTGGGCCGCCAGGTTGCCTGTGGCAGCTCCCTTCCGTCCGGTGACAGTCACGTCGACCAGCACCTCGCGGGCTTCCACCCGGATGACCGCGGGCTTGTCCTCGCCCGGAGTTTGAGCGTGCAATGGCGCGGCGAGTGCCAATGCCAGAATCGCGAGTGACTTTGCGAGGAATTGGGAACTTACCATGGGATCTCGACCCCCGTACTCTGTTCGGCCATCGCCTGGCTCTCCGAATCCCGCACCACCAGGCGCACCAAGTACCTGCCGGGCTTCACCGTGAAGTCGGTGGCCGTTTCGATGCCCGATTTCAGCCAGCCTGCGAGCGACTCATCCTTCAGACGCATTTCGATCACCTTCTGGTAGGCCGCCACGTAGTTTCCGTTCTGATCGAACAGGCCGACTACCAGCGTAAGGTCGTCCCGGTTGCGGCCGTTTTCCTTGCGAAATGGCAGTTTGGTCGCATCCACCCTGGCGGTCACGGTCAGGGTGGCGTTGTCGTCCTCTCGAAAGAACTGCGTCTGCAACTGCACCGGCAGGTCTTTCAACTCCCGGCTGGAAAAGAAAGCCTCCTCGATCTGCTGTTTCACCGGATCGGCCGGATCGCCCGAACCGTTGGCGGCGACGTAACTGTTTCGGGCCTGCAACGTGAATCCCTGTGGATTCTTCAAAGTGACTCTTATGGTGTGCCGTTTGTCGTCAAGGCGCTGATCCGCCGGCGCAAAACTGAGGACATACACATACTCGGGGGCGGATGCGGCGCGGCGGAGTTGCAGATCGAGATCGTTGTTTCCGCGCAGAAAGAGGCCGCCGGTTCCGGTCGTCAGGTCCTCCATGAAGCCGGTTCGTTCGATCGACTCGCCCAGCCGGTAACGAATGGGCAAAGGGGGAGTGGTTGGATCGAGCCCCGGGTCGGGTGCATCCATGTACACGCCGCGGACATCCACCCCGCTGATCACGACTTTTGCTCGAATGGTCCTCGCAATGATCGCGTTCTGCGTCTCCTTGAAGCGCGGCGGGACGTATATTCCCGGGGAAAGCAGCACGATCACCCGCTCGCCGGGGAGTTCGGCCATTTTGTTCACTAGAGTTTCGAGTGCGCCGAAGTAGGTCAGCAGATCCCG
>PMTT01000565.1 GCA_003167275.1 Bryobacterales bacterium
GATCCGACGCTGATGCCCCACCGTACGCAAGGCGACCTACTTCCGCATTCAGGATCAACAGCGCCAGGCTGGACCGCGTACCTAAAGACCTCAAGAGTGGGAATATGCGGCGCGGCGCGGGGAGCACTGCGGCACTCCGCTGTACGCCGAGTGTGTTTCAAAAAATTAGGCGATCATCGCGATATTAGACGCTGCCGCCCTGGAACTCGGGCTTCGCGACCTGAGGCTGCTGTGACAAGAACTTCCGGGCAGGGCTGTTTCCGATAAGCGAGTGAAAAGTGGGGTTATCGGAGAGTGGCCCCGGACACCGCTGCGGGAAGTCGAACACACGCGAGCCCGTACTGGATCGCGCGCAGGCCAGGCCGCTTTCGAAGGGCCTCACTTTACGCCCATGATCGTTTTGGGGAGGTCCCCACCCGACAATCGGTAAGAGCCGCACCTAGGTCGCGACCGTCAGAAGCTGTGAAGGAACACCTGGCCACAGATAAACACCGATGAACACCGATAACTCGTTTGTTTTCTCATCGGTGTTCATCGGTGTTCATCGGTGGCTAATGTTTTTCTCGCCGTCTCAGGGCGCCGGCGTTGAACCGCGAAATCCCCAGAACGGTTCGCACCCCTTGGGCACCCTGGAGCCCCCCCGCCCCTGCCCCCGAATGTTAAGCTAAACCATTGATGACAGTTGAAGAGATCCGTGAATTGATCAATTTGGCGGCCGAAACGGGGATCGCGGAACTGGAGGTGCAACGGGGTGATAACCGCGTCCGCATCCGCCGCGCTGCTTTTGCCACCCAGCAGGAGTTCGTCCTGGCCCCGCAGTCCTATCCTGCGCCCATGGCCGCTCCCTCGCCCGCACCCGTTACCCCGAGTGCCTCGCCCTCACACGAGCCGCCCAAGGAAAAGCCCTCCGACCCCACCCAGGTCCTGGTGAAATCTCCCATCGTCGGCACCTTCTACGAGGGCCCCGCGCCCGGCGCTCCCCCGTTCGTGCAGGTCGGCTCGCGGGTCCAGCCTGGCCAGGTGCTCTGTATTATCGAGTCCATGAAGCTCATGAATGAGATTGAGTCGGAGACAGCCGGCATCGTAGAAGCCAAGCTGGTGATGAACGGCCAGCCGGTGGAGTATGGGGAGGCTCTGTTTGCCGTCCGTACGGTTTAACAAGATCCTCATCGCCAACCGGGGTGAAATTGCCGTTCGCGTCATCTGCGCTTGCAAGGACCTGGGAATCCGCACGGTCGCCGTCTATTCCGAAGCCGACCGCTACAGTTCGCATGTTCGCTTCGCCGACCAGGCCATCTGCATCGGCCCGGCTAAAAGCGCGCGCAGCTACCTCGACGTCGCCTCCATCATCAGCGCCGCCGAAATCACCAACGTGGACGCCGTCCATCCCGGCTACGGCTTCCTGAGCGAGAATGCGGGCTTCGCCGAAGTCTGCGAAACCTCCGGCCTCAAGTTCATCGGTCCCCGGCCGGAGGTCATCCGGCTGATGGGCATCAAGGAGCGCGCCCGCGCCTTCATGCGCGAAATGGGCGTGCCCGTGCTGCCCGGCTCTCCAGGCGTCCTGAAGAGTCCCGAGGAGGCCTTGGAACTGGCAGCCGAGATCGGCTACCCCGTCATCCTGAAGGCTTCGGCCGGCGGCGGCGGGCGTGGGATGCGGATCGTCAACCAGCCCTCCGAACTTCCCTCGCTGTTGGCACAGGCGCAGCAGGAGGCCTCCGCGGCTTTCGGTTCAGGCGATATGTATCTGGAGAAGTTCATCGGGGCGCCGCGCCACATCGAGTTCCAACTCCTGGCCGACGAGTACGGCAACGTCGAGATCCTGGGCGAGCGCGAGTGCAGCATCCAGCGGCGCCATCAGAAACTGCTCGAAGAGTCGCCCTCACCGGCCGTCAACGACCGGCAGCGCGCCGAGATCTCGACGGCGCTGCGCAAGGCCATCGCCGCCTCGGGATACACCAACGCCGGCACCGTCGAATTCCTGATGGATGAGACCGGCAAGCTCTACTTTATCGAGGTGAACGCGCGGGTACAAGTGGAGCATCCGGTCTCTGAGTTCGTCACCGGCATCGATATCGTGAAGAGCCAGATCCGCATCGCGCAGGGCGAGACGCTGCCGGAGATCCTGCCCGGACCGGTCACCCTGCGCGGCCACTCCATCGAGTGCCGCATCAACGCCGAGAATCCCGATACGTTCGTGCCCTCCCCTGGCCGCATCACCGGTTTCCACTTGCCCGGCGGCATCGGCGTGCGTGTGGACACGTGGGCTTATACCGATTGCGTCATCCCGCCCTACTACGATTCCCTGGTCGCCAAGCTGGTGACATACGGCAGCGACCGGGGAGAAGCCATCCGCCGCATGCAGCGGGCGCTGAGCATGTTCATCGTCGAGGGGATCCACACATCGATCCCGATGCACCAGCGCATCATGGCCGACCCCGATTTTCAAGCCGGTAATTTCGACACCAATTTCATCAAGCGTTTCGCGAAGTAGCGCATGCTTTAGCTTGCGCACCCAAGGAGGCATCCATGAAACGATTCGCCCTGATGCTGGCGTTCGCCGGCATCCTCTGGAGCGCCGAGAAGGTGGAGATTCTCCGCGATGAATACGGGGTTCCGCATGTCTATGCGGCCACCGCCGTGGGGGCCGCGTACGGCTCCGGTTACGCCCAAGCCGAGGACCGCCTCGAAGAAATGCTCCGCAATTACCGCAAGGCCGAAGGCACCATGGCGGAGGCGTTCGGTCCGGAGTTCGTCTTCCAGGACTATCGCCAGCGCGTGTGGCGCCATCGTCAGGTTGCCCAGCAGCACTACCAGGATCTCGATCCGAAGCTGCGCGCCATGTGCGAGGCCTTCCAGGCGGGTGTCAAGAAGTTCATGAAGGAGCATCCCGAACAGGTGCCCGCCTGGGCGCCCCGCCTGGAGCCATGGCAGATCATCGCGCTCGGGCGGTACATCATCTGGGGCTGGCCGGAAGGCGAGGCGGGCGGCGATCTGCGGCGCGCCGGCATCCAGCCAGACCCGGTGGCCTATCACGGGTCCAATGAGGTGCTGCTGGCGCCTTCCCGCACCGCGATGCATGCCCCCATCGCGGTGATCGATCCGCACCTGAGCTGGTACGGCGAGTTCCGCTTCTACGAAATCCGGATTCATGGCGGAGAGCTGGATTTCTCGGGCGCCGCCATTCTGGGCATGCCGTTTCCGTCCCTCGGCCACAACCGGTACCTCTCGGTGGCCATGACCACCGGTGGTCCGGACACCTCCGACGCCTACGAAGAAGAGGTTCAGGATGGCAAGTACAAGTTCAAGGGCGAGTGGAAGCCGCTGGAGGTCCGCACGGAGCGCATCGGGGTCAAGGTGGGCAATGAGGTGAAGTGGCAGGAGGTGCGGATCGAATCCACGCACCACGGCCCGATTGTGGCCCACAAGGACGGCAAGGCCTATTCTATGGCCATCCCCTATGCCGACCAATACCAGTTGTTCGACACGGGCTGGAAGATGGCCACCGCCCACAACCTCGCCGAGGCCAAGAAGGCGCTGGCGGGACTGCAATACATGGCGCAGAACATCATGATCGGCACGGTGGATGGCGACATCTATTACGTGCGCAACGGCCGCGTGCCCATCCGTCCGAAGGGGTGCGACTCCTCCCGTCCGATGCCCGGCGCAACCGGGGAATGCGAATGGCAGGGGATCCATCCCTTCGAAGATCTGGTACAGATCGCCAATCCGCCGCAGGGCTACATGCAGAACTGCAACGTCTCGCCCTTCGCCATGATGAAGGATTCGCCCCTGGTGCCGGAGAAGTGGGCCGAGCATGCGTACCTGTACAACGACGGTCGCGTGCCTCCCCACCAGCGCGCCGCCATGATGGTGGATCTGCTGGATGCAGCCCGCAACGTGACGCCCGAGCAGGCCATGGGCATCGCGTTCTCCCCGCAGGTGTGGCATGCGGAGCTATGGCAGGAGCGCATCCGCAAAGCCGCGCCCGACAGCCCGTTCGCGAAGATGCTCGCCGATTGGAACCGCCGCAGTGACGCGGATTCACGAGCGGCTTTGGGCTACTATATGTTCAAGACCGCGCTGGGAATTGCCGGCCGCGCAGTGGATCCGCCCGAATCGCTGACCGATGCCGCGGTCAGGGAGGCGCTCGACAAAGCCGGTCAGCGATTGAACGGCGAGTTCGGGCCCGACGCGGTGTTCGGCACGCTGTTCCGGGTGGGCCGGCAAGGCGGCACGCGCACCTGGCCGGTGGGCGGAGGCACTCTGGCCGAAGCCGGAATGGCCACGCCGCGCGCCATCAGCTTCTCCAAGGTTGGCAAGGAGATGGTGGGGCATACGGGTCAGACCTCTACCCAGATCGTGATTCTGACGAAGCCGCCCCAGTCTTTCATGGTGATTCCTCTCGGGGAGAGCGATCATCCCGAATCCGGCCATTTCGACGATCAGGCCGAGAAGCTCTTCAGCAGGAGCCAGGCCAAGCCTACATACTTCCTGAATCGCAAGGAGCTGGAAAAACACGTGACGGCGAGGAAAGAACTGACCATGGCTACTCCGACGGGTAGTGGGGCGGCCGTCGCGCGGCTGCCAAAGTAGCAATCTGGAAGCGCAGGCGAGCACCGCCTGCGCCACCTGGAAATTCTCACCTCGCGTACTTCAACTCGGCGTGGGCGAAGGCTTGCAGCATGGCCGCCTCTGTTGGCGGATGTAAGAGGTAGCGCGCAACGAAATCGGCGGCGTCTGGATAATCACTCGCCCGTATGCGATCCGCGGCTTTCGGGAGGTCGTAGGGCGTATGTTTGAGCTGAATGTCGGGTCCCAATAGGAGCCAATCGGCACCCGGTTCGGCAAACGGCATCCCGACACTGCCGGCATTCACGACGCGTGTGCGTCCGACCATGCGGTCGAATTGCATGTGGGTGTGGCCGCAGACAACCACAGCCGCGTTGAGCCCTTCAAAAACGGGCAAGAGACGGTCTTCCGCAGTCAAGCGGGTGAAGATCTCATTTTCGTGGCGCGGCGTCCCATGGCAAAACAGGACGTCGCCCAAGCCCGGAATCTCGCAGCGAATCGTCATCGGCCAACCGGCGAACAACGGCTGGTATTCAGGAAGTTGCAGTGCAGTCCAGCGAATAATGGGCCGGACCTGTTCCGGGACCGCCGAGAGATCCAGGCCGGCCATCTGTTCGAGCACCGCGACCTCGCAGTTCCCGTAGATAAACTGGATAGGAACGGGAAGGTCCAGCAAGCACCTCAAGGTTTCTTTGGGAAGTGGGCCAGGAACCACGTCGCCCCCGACCACGATCTGGTCTACTTCTGCTTCGTTTATCTCCTGGAGGACCGCCTCCAGTGCGGGAAGGTTCCCGTGGATATCGTATATCGCAGCGACTCGCATGGCAGGCTCCGGATCCTTCCAGTTTATCGGAGCGGAAAACCAAGTAAGCGAGTCACAGATTTTCAATAATATTTGAGGCCATCCTAAACCATTCTAATTAAATGATTTATCCATCTGCCCCACTCCTTTGCTGGCGTCCCGGTTAGGAATCCCCGTGTACCATAAAGGTGTGTGGGACTCTAAGTGAGCCGCACCGAGTCCATAACAGGGCGCTCTTCGATCCGGAAAAGACACTTTCCGCTTCGATCGAAGCGGTTGAAACTCAAGAAGTCCTTTATTTGCAGCGTTGACCATCCCGTTTCCCGCTTCGATCGAAGCGCTCAGTTGTGGGGCAGCCAATCCTGGCCGCCCCGATTATGAGCACGCTCATTTTTATCTTGACAACCGAACTGCTTCAATCGTATTTTATGAGCATGCTCACTTTATCAAAAGAGCAGACCGAATGAGGATCACAGCCGAGGCGAAATCGGCCACCCGGAAGCGGATTCTGGAAGCCGCCACTAGCCTCTTCGTGAGCGAAGGCTGGCAGAATACCACCACCCGCGGGATTGCCCAGGCAGCGGGCATCGCGACGGGCACGTTGTTCAATTACTTTCCCACCAAGGAAGCCATCGCCGCCTCGCTTTTGGCCGACGCCCTGGAGCAGGCCGGCGAGGAGTTCCGCTCCGGCCGGAACCCTGAGAATTCTCTGGAAGCCGACATCTTCGCGCTCATCTGGTGCGGCCTTCGCCGACTCCGCGACTTTCGCAAATTCCTCGCGCCCGCCGCCGATACCATCTTCAGCCCGCTCGCGCGCCCGTCTCCCGACAGCCCCGGCGACGCCATCCGCGTCGATCATCTGGAGCTGGTGCAGTCAGTCATCACCTCTCACGGTCTGCCGGCTTCTCTGCCTGCCGTGACCGTTCAACTTTATTGGACTCTCTATCTGGGTGTTTTCGCCTGGTGGGCGGCCGACGACTCACCCGGCCAGGAAGACACCCTGGCGCTGCTCGATCAGTCGCTGAAGCTGTTTGTCGCATCTCTGGGCATCGATCAAGGAAGGGAAAAAAATGGACGTCAATCTGAGTGAACTTCTGGCCGCGCTTCCCGAGGACGATCCTGCGTCCGCCACCAACGCCGAATGGGTACAGGAACGGCTACGCGAGATCCTCGCCGATCTCACCGAGCGCCCCGTTCCGGCCGGCTCGCTCCACCGTCTGTGGACACTTTCGGAACTGTCCGGACAGATCGCCCTTGCCTACCTGGCACTCTGGGTGCGCGGATGGTTTGCCGGCGCCGAAGTTTCCCAACGGCGTCTGATGGAGACGAACCTACGCGTGGCGCTCAAGATCTTCCATCGGCTGAGCTACCTGCGCGGAGCCATGACCAAACTCGGCCAAGCGGCCGGCAACCTGCCCCGCCTCCTTCCCGACCAGGTGACTGCAACGCTCGATCGCCTCCACTTCGATGCCCCGCCGATGCACTACCCGCTCATCCGCGAAGTGGTCCGGAATGAGTTCGGGAAGGGCCCGGAGGAACTGTTCCTGAGCTTCGAGAAAGAAGCCTTCGCCGCCGCATCGCTCGGCCAGGTCCACCGGGCGCGACTGAACTCCGGCGAGACCGTCGCCGTCAAGATTCAGTACCCGGGTATCGCGCGCACGATTGACGCCGATTTCCGCAATCTAACGGCCCTGCTACTCCCACTGCGGCTCGGCAAGGACTGGGACTCGGTCAAGGCGCAGTTCGAAGAGATCCGGCGCATGCTGAATCAGGAGGTCGATTATCTGCAGGAAGCCGAATCGCAACGCCTCGCCGGCGAACTGTTCCGGTCCGAAGACGGCATTATGGTGCCACGGGTCTACCCCGAGTATTCCGGGAAGCGCGTCCTCACCACCGAGTACGTTCAGGGCCTGCACCTGACCGACTATCTCGCCACCAATCCTACCCAGGCATCGCGCAACGCCTTCGGAACCAAGATCTACCGCGCCTGGCTCCGCATGTATTACGCCTTCATGACTTATGGGGATCCTCATCCGGGCAACTACCTGTTCCTGAGCGACGGGCGCCTTGGGCTGATCGATTTCGGCTGCGTGCAGCATTACGGTCCCGAAGAGCGGGAACTCGTACGGCTCGCCGAGAAGATGGCTTATGAGGATCGGTCCGTCATCCCCGAAGTCGTGCGGCACGCCTGCGGCGTCACCGCGCACGATCCCGACCTGGGACACTATGTCCGCATCATGGAGGAGTCCTTAGATTGGATGATGGAGCCGGTCAGCCAGCCGGGACCATTCGATTTTGGAAACGAGACCCACTTCCAAAGAGGCTTGGACTGGTTTCAAGGCGTCGTCCGCAGCCGTCACACCCGCTCCCATCCAATGTACGTCTATTGGAACCGGAGCATCTTTGGCTTCAAAGCGATGCTCTACCGCCTCCGCGCCCAAATCGACGTGCACCAGCTACTGCGCGAAGAGCGTCCTGGAGGTTGGACTGGCTAACTGTAGGGTATGCTTTAGCTTGCCGTAACGTAGGGTATGCTTTAGCTTGCCCAGCCATGAGGGGGGGCGGACAAGCTAAAACATACCCCACTATTACCAGGGACCCCTTCGTGGCGGCGTCGCCAGCCCGCCCTTATTCCCATTAGCCGGCGCCGGGCCTGGGGATGCCATCGTGTGGGGCGGCTGGTATCCCGCGAAATTCAGCTCATTCTCGTTGAAGCCGATGTTCCGGTCGAGCACCATTTCCACCGTGGTGCCCCTGGACAGGACGGCATCCGGGCCTCGGGTGACCAGGACGCCGATCAATCCCGCAGCCGCGCCCGCCGCGGCGCCGATCCCCGCGCCCATGCCGGCATGACCGGCAGCATTTCCGGCAATCGCTCCAATGGACGCTCCGGCACCAGCGGCTTCACCGACGGTTCGCGCGTCCCCGGCCTTGTTGCCTTCGCTCGTCACCTTGCCTTCGGCCTTATCGAGTACTCCTTCAGCCTGCCCATCCACGCCGCCGATCCGCGCGCGAAAATCGCGTGTCACGCCGTTGGGCAGCGTCAGCGAATCGAACCGCACGTAGAGTTCGCCGCGACCCTTCACGCGCCCGGGTTTCTTGATCAGCGTCACGGTGCCTGCCACGTAGCTGCCAACCGGAATGACGATCCGTCCGCCCGCCAGAATGGGAAACGACGTTTCCAGATACACGCGATCGCCCGCGACCGAGTGCTTCGTGCTGATGGTATTGATCAGGCTCAACGGCACTTTGGTGCCGGCTTCCACCACGTAGTCGCCGGCCTTGGCCTGCTCCATCTTGGGCAGCCCATCGCTGGCCGGTACCGGCGGAACATCCTGGGCAGCCAAGAGGCCCGCCCAAAATGCCGCTGCAATCACAGGCCGTAAGAACATGGACAACTCCTTCAACGATTCTAGCTGAACGCTCGTAATTGTGTAACGTTCCGAATGGCGATAAAGTTGCGCGTAAAGGTCAACGGATTGCGAGTTTCAGCCCCGCTGGGCTCGATTGACCGGCAATGGTCACGCGCACCTCGGGGTCGGTGCCTGGGTTGCCCGGTAAGTTGCCCGGTAACTGGATATTGATCTGGTACAACCCCGCCGATAGGGGCGTGAGCCCAGCATACTGGATCAGGCCGGAATCGACCGCAACTCCGCCCAGCGAGACCTGGAGGGCGCTCAGCGCCGCGATCGGCGCTGCATATTTCGGGATTTCGCCCGTGGCGGGGTTCGGCAGGGTCTTCCCGAGCCCGGTGGCATACACGACAATGATCTCTCCGCCATGCGCGGGAGAATCCGGGCTCACCAGGGAATTATCCACGTGCGTGGCGATCGCGTATCCGTCCGGCAGGCTGAACAGCGCGGGCGCCGAGTCCACCACGGTCACCATGACTTCCGGTCCGGTACTCCCCTCAGACGCCACCCGGATTTTCACATCGCCCACAGCCTGGGTGCTGGGCACCAGGAAATTGATCTGGCTGTCGGAAACGTAGAAGAGCGGCGACGGGACATTGTCCACAAAGACCTGCGTGTAGTTGAGCACGGTGGGAAGCTGGCCACCGGAAATGTCATTGGCCGTGAGTTGCTGGCTGGACCGGGCCAGGCCCGAACCGAAGATCGTCACGAGGGAGTTGGGCGCAAACGGACCCGGAGCGTAATTTCCCGAATTGACAATGCCCGCCACGGAGTAGGATGGCGCCGCTCCCCGGGCCGCACCACAGAGAAGGGCGAGAGCCAAACAGGCTCGAAAGATCGACGCCACGTTGCGGCGCCGCGGGGCGGGACACGGAAAGTTCATACCAGACTAGTTGCCGGGGCGCTAAGAAATTCTCATCAAAAGCGCCGCAACCAGACGTGGTGGGGCGGACGCGCTCGTCCGCGCCAGCCACAGTGCCGACGCGACTGGCCTCAAGCGCTCTTCCGCTCAAATCGATTTTCCTCACGTCCCGCGTCTCCGCGATGAGTTCTCTCTTCCTGGCCAGAGTCATCCCCCTCAGACTTCCATGATCTTCATGGCCTGGGTCAGGCTGGCGTTGGCATCGTGGCCCGGTGCGGGGGAATACTCATGCGCCACGTAGCCGGTATAGTCGAGGTCGGCGATGGCCTGCGCGATGAAATGATAGTTCAACTCCTGGGTGTCGTCAATCTCATGCCGCCCGGGGTTGCCCCCAGTATGGAAGTGCCCGATCCACTTGAAGTTATCGCGAATGTTGCGCACGATGTCGCCATCCATGATCTGTGCGTGGTAGATGTCATAGAGGATCTTCACGCGCGGCGAGTTGACGCGTTTCATCACATCCACGCCCCACGCAATGTGATCGAACATGTAGTCCTTGTGATTCACCTTGCTGTTGAGGTATTCCATGCAGATCGTGACGCCCTTGTCCTCGGCGTGGGCCTTCACGCGGTTCAGGAACGCGACGCAGTTATCGGCGCCCTCCGCGTCGGCCATGCCCTTCCGATTGCCGGAAAAGGTGATCACATTGGGGACGCCGTTGGCAGCCGCTTCGTCGAGGGCTGCGTGCATCAGCGGCTCCAGTTTCTCGTGATTCTCCTTGCGGTTCAGGGCATCCGGAATGTTGCCGCCGGGGCCGGGCGGATACATGGTTGGGATCAGGCCGTACTTCTTCAGAGTCGGCCAGTCCTTGGGACCGATCAGGTCGTACCCCACGATGCCCTGGCGGGCTGCCTCGCGGCAGGTGTCTTCAAAATTCGCGCCGCGGCCGAACACGCCGCTGGTGACGCACTGTTTCAGCCGGCCCTTTCGTTCGGGACGAGCCGGTGTTTGCTGGGCCTCGATGGTTTGCGCGAACGCCGCGGATGCGGCGACCGCTGGGAAGAAATCTCTGCGGCGCATGTGCTCTCCTCTTTCTCACTGCAGCAGCTTGATTCGGATGTTCTCTGGCAGCCATGCTACAGCACTGCGGGGAATGGTGCAAGCGGCTCCCGATATCCCGGTATATAATCGTGTTGAACCAGGAGAAACGAAATGAAGCGTCAAATGTACGTCGCAGTGCTTGCGCTTGCCGCCGTTGCAGCGCTGGTCGCCCAGGCTCCGAAGGGCTGGAAGATGCGCGTCGATAAGAGCACGTCGGCGTCGGACCCTGACGGTACCGGCTCGATCAGTTTCGTCACTATGGGATCGGGTTTCCATGCCACCAATCCCGCGGCGTCCGTGTACTGGAATCCGGCGAATACCGCGACGGGCACGTACACAATCAAGGGGACTTTCACCCTCATGAAGCCGAGCGGCCACACCAACTATTACGGCCTGGTGTTCGGCGGCAGCGGCCTGGATGGCCCCCAGCAGAAGTACCTCTATTTCGTGGTCGCGCAGAATGGCACGTGGCTGATTAAGCATCGCACCGGCGACGGCGGGACCGAAAACGTGTCGTCGAAGACACCCAGCGATGCAGTGAAGAAACCCGATGACACGGGAAAATCCACCAACGTTCTCGAAGTCCGCGTCGGCGCCGACAAGATCGATTACGTCGTTAATGGCACAGTAGTCAATAGCACGCCGAAGACGGGAATGACGGCTGACACAGACGGCATCTACGGCATCCGCATCAATCACCTCCTGGAGGTGCAGATCGACGGCCTCTCGGTGACGAAGTAAGTTTCGTGGCACAGGCATTCGCGCTTGCCGCGCCGAGCTTTCGGTGTGCGGACCCCCGGCACGGGTTCGTTTCGGCCGTTCCGGGCGGCTCGGGGCTTGTCGCTCTGTCTCGCACTCCGGAAGTTGGCCGCTGGCCGGGAATAGATCCCCTATACTAGCGATAGGCGCTATGGAACCGAACACCGTGACCTTCGATCGGCGGCAGATCTATCGCCCATTCCTCGAGCGTCTGAATCCAATTTCGTCAGGGGAACTAGAAGCTCAAGATCTGATTGTGCCACCAGAGCACGATCCACGGGATCCCGATCAACCACCCATTCACGTGGCATTCGCGAGTACGGCTGAGCTGAGCCGGGGTGCCCAAATGGCGCTTGTTGGCGGGATCGGTTCTGGCAAGACGACAGAGTTACAACTCACCCTCAGATTGCTGAATCGTCATTCGGACGCGATAAACATCTATCTGGACCTGGCTGACCTGACCGATCTTAACGAACTGAATCCAGGCGCAATTTTGTTTGCGATCGGGATGGAACTACACCGCAGACTCAAGCAGTCTGACAAGTTGGATCCAGACATCAACTCCGCGTACCAAAAGCTGCAGGAGTTAGCCAAGGGCAAGACCAAATGGGTGCTAGACGGGTATGAGTATGGCGATCGGCCTGGGCTCGTAGCGGTTCAGACACAAGGTTTGCTGAAACCGCGGTTGCAGCGGGACATCGTGGAACTGCGGCACCTAGTTGGCCAGATTGCCATGCCACTACTAGATTCGGAGGCGCAGATCACCGTCCTTATCGATGGCCTTGATCGGCTGATTCGGCCGGAGCGATTTCGAGAATTTGCCGAGCAAGACCTGCGGGCTCTCCGGGATACGAAGATTTCAGTGATTGTGGCAGCGCCGCTGTTGCTGTGGTTCGACAAAAGCCGTTTCCTGCAGGATTACTTTGATGACGTGAAGCACATCCCCGCGGCGATTTCGGATCCCAAGAAATCGGATTTTCTCAAGCAAGTCCTGCTTCGCCGGGGAGCGGCTGAACTGATGGGAGAGAAAGATATCTCCGGAATAGCCCGGTTCTCGGGCGGTGTACTACGCGATTTAATTACGTTAGCCCGAACCTCTGCGGAGGCCGCGTACCGGGAAGATCAGGATCGTATAGGCTCTCCGCACGTCCTATCGGCGATTCGGCAATTGGGAAAACGATATCTTGTGGGTGTCGGCAAGACCCAGCGGGCGCGGATACAGCAACTCCTTGTCGACGAGGAGTTTTCGATAGACGATCCGATATCGAGAGAGCTGGTGGTCAATCGTCAGGTTCTGGAATACTTCAATAATGGACGTGAGTTTTTTGGCGTTCATCCCGCTCTTGTCGAAGTTCTGACGGAATCCGCATGATCGATTTCTCGACCACTACCGCCTTTCGTCTGGTGAGGCGGCTCGTGATGGGGCGGGGAACCACTGCCATGTACCTCCTTATTTGCGATGAGGGCACCCAGTTGGCCGTTGAAGCCGACCTGCAGGCAGAGGTGGAAGTGCAAATGGCAAGTCCGCTGCAAATTGGACGGGTTTCCGAGCGGCTCGACGTGGACGACATTTTGCTCGCGCATGATACGGCCTCGCTACGGGCACTTCGGATTGACCGTTGGTCGCCTGAACTGGTGCCACTGCTGGACACACACGTGATTCGCCTGGAACGAACTGGCGCGCAGTTCCTCTTTCTCACGACTCCGGCCATTGCCGAGCAATTGCTCATGGAGGCGCCGAACTTCCGCAATCGTCTTACTGACATCCTTCGGATTGTTCCGGATGACCCTTCGTCAGGCGGTACCCGTTGAGTTGGGAGGATGAACTAAAGACGCTGGCTCGCGCCCGGGAGAACGACTGCCAGTCGAATCTCTCGCAACTGAGGGTCGATCATCCTGGTACCCTACGCCGCCACCTTCGCTATTACCTGGCGGAACAAGCAAATAGCCGCAGGCTTAAGCAGACATACGACGACGTTCCCCGGCTTGAGACCCAGGCCGGAGGGTTCCAGGAACTGGTGTGTGATGAGGTTGAGTTTTGGTCGGATTCCAGGCTTACCTTCAATGTTCAGATGGAACGGGAGCAGACTGGTTGGCTGATCAGACGGTTCAAGTTTCATTTGCACCTCGCAGGACGAGGTATCAACATGATTCGAATCCACCTGAACGAGGGAGCCGGGTTCGATCCACTGAATGTCCCTCGGTGCCATTTCCATATTGGCGACAGCAAGGCTCACATACCCTTTCCGACGATGAGCCCCCGGTTGATGCTGCACCTCCTCTGTGAGCTGATTGAGCCCGATCTGGGCCTGTGAAACCGCCCAAGGAATTGCCATACTAAACCCTTGCCTGCGCGTACTTTGGTTAACGTGAAATTGTCTGGTGGGGCACCGCACCAGTGGTGCGGAAGGCCGGGTTGCCGGCCGGCCTCCTCGCAATCCTATTTTGACCTCAGTCGATCTGCTCGGCCCGCGCGGTGTACAGCGTGAGCAGGTCGCCCCAGCCGTTCGGCGAATCCACCGCGGTCCGTATCGTATCCCCGCCGGCGCCATGGCGTTGGAAGTAACGGTGCTCCAGATCCACGCGCGTGGAGCCGTCTGATTCCGGCGTGAAGCGAATCTCCACTTCGCTGCACTTCGCCAAGTCGGGCTCGTACTTCCACTGTGCGTTGATCTGCCAGGCCATCACGAAACGGTGTGGCGGCTCCCACAGCAGAACCTGGCCCCAGGGACAGTCGGTGCCGTCGGTCTGTTCGCTGTAACATCGTCCGCCCGCAAACCCTTCGATGATCGCCTTCTTCATCGGTGCGCTTCCGATATGGTGACTGCGGGGCCACCAGGTGTCGAACCCGGCGGTGAACACCTGGAAGGCACGCTCCGCGCTNNGCCTTCACGGTGATGCTCTTACGAACTGATACATCTGACGTTTGATCGATTGTGGTCGTCATCATTCTTTTTGAGCAGTCTGCTCCTCCACTTTCTTTTTGAATGCGGTCAGCGCGAGGGACCAAAACTGATCGAAGTACTCGCGCAATGAATCGAATCCTTCCGGATTGAGCTG
>PMTT01000883.1 GCA_003167275.1 Bryobacterales bacterium
GCAGTGCCCAATGGGCATCATTATTGGTAGCGGGGCTCGGGCATGGCGGACCAGTCTGCTGTGAGGTACCAGTTTTTCGAGGAACTGCCGGGGCTGGCCGATCGCGGGCTCATCCTTAAGCGGCCCCACGCCGTCCTCCCGCTGGACGTCTACAACTACACCGTGAAGGCGCAATATCTGCCGGCCCGGGATTGGAGCGAGGCGCTCAAGGACTGTCGCGGGCTGATCCTGGACCGCGAAGGCCATATCGTCGGCCGTCCCTTCCGGAAATTCTGGGAATATCAGTTCGTCCTGGACGAGGTGCCCGCCGGGGAACCGTTCCACGTTTGGGAAAAGCTGGATGGGTCGCTGGGGATAGTCTGCTCCTTCGAAGGCCATCGGGTCGCCGCCACGCGCGGCCGCTTCGATTCCGCCCAGGCCCGGTGGCTGGCAGCTTACCTCGATCGGGAACATCCGGACTTCATCCCTCCGCATGGCACGACCTGGCTTTTCGAGATTGTGTATCCGGGTAACCGGCTGGTCGTCGACTATGGGGAAACGGCCGACGTCTTCCTGTTGGCCGTGCTCGACCCAGACGCCCGCGACCTTTGGGCGGCTTTCGATCAGTGCAGTCGCTTTCGGAAGGCTCGCCGCTTCGACGGTATCTCGGACTTCACCGAGATCGACTCCGACCCGCGGTTCGCAGGGCGTGAGGGTTTCGTCCTCCAGTGGGAATCCGGGATGCGCGCCAAGGTAAAGCTGGCGGAGTACCGGCGCCTGCACCGGCTGATTACGGAGTTGAGCGCACGGACGATCTGGGAGATGCTTCGCACGGGCCAGGATACCAGTACCCTCATGGACCGGGTCCCCGCGGATTTCGAACATTGGGTGAAGGACCAGATCGCCGCGATCTCCGCAAGCCACGCCGCCATCATGGAACGTGCGAGGAACGCCCTCCAGGACGGGCCGCCAGCCGAACCCCGAAACGACTTCGCGCGATGGGTCAAGCAGCAGAAATACCCCAAGCTGTTGTTCGCGCTAGCGGACGGAAAGGACATCACGGACGCGGTTTGGAGGATGGTCGAACCGAAAGGCGCGATCACTTTTCGCACCGAAGGGGAGTGAGAGGGCTATGTTTTGCGTCGATCTTGCCGCCGCTTCGGCGAAGCTCCGGACAAATCCGCGGCGTGCGAATGCTGTCTACCAGAAGTGGGTGGCTACCACCTTGGGAGGTCCGGCCGTACCGCTCACCAACGCCGTTTCCAGCACCACCTGAATATTCTTGCGATTCCAACCGGCCGGTGCGTTTTGGAAGGCCTCGCGCATATACGACGGGGTCGTCAGGAAATCTCCCACCGCACCAGTGCCGGCATAGGTCATCCCCGCTACGGCGATTATGGTCTTCTCGGTCGAGGCATCGAAGACCCGGCTGACGATGGCATACTCTTCCGGCCGGGTGACTTCACGCGTCACGGACGCGATCACCCTCCCATTCTGGCGATCCCGCACATCATACGTATGGTTCTCTGTATTCTTCTCGATGTAGTACCGCAGCCCGCGGATTAGCCCATTGGTCCACTGGTTGTTGAATTCGCCGATCAGGACCGCCGGCCGCCCGCGTAGATCACGGTATGACGTAGCCCTGTCGCCAAGCACCTGGAACGGCTTCCCCTTCCGGGCCAGTAGTTCCGCCACCCGAATCGACGCCATGGTGTCCCCGAAGGAGAAGTAGCGGTTGCCGACAGTCTTCAACTCCGACAGGTTGAGCACGGTACCTTGAAGGACCTCGCCCGGCGCCGGGGGAGAGGATGCGGCCCCTACCATCTTCTCGTTCAACTCGTCGACTCGGGGGCCTTCAAACCCGTAGATTCGCAGGGGTTGCTCGATGCAAATCACAACATCGGCGCGATCCTCGATCAAGGGTCTCCAGAAGGCATCCAGCTCGGTCTGCCTGAAGCGCGGCAAAAACCACAGGATGGCGGCGGCCAACGGGATCAACGGCACAGCCGCCCATAGGCAGACCCAGCGTCTGGGCCGCCCTCCACGAGCGGGCGGAGGGAGCATCTCAGAGAGGATCGCGGGGGTGGGAACCAGGGGAATGGGGGCTGCCAGCGTAGCCGGAAGGCGGAATTCCGGCACGTACGAGCCCGGCGGTAGCAGGAATCGGATCTCCTGCTCGTGGTTTGGCTCTAAGTAGTACTGTGCTAATCGCTTACGGACCTCCGCCGCGGTCGTTCGAACGACTGAATCATGGTTTGTGTCATAGCCCGGATCCCGACCGAATACCTCGAATCCGATGATCCGCTCCTTGACCCGTTCCAAAGCACCGTCCAGATAGGATTCGATGACGTGGGCCAGCAGTGCCTGGCACCGCTTGCTGGTGCGAAACTGTGGGCTCGCCAGCAGTCGATCCAACTGTAGCCGGACTGCGGCGGCTTCGGGCAAGGAACGGAGCGGCGGACCCGTTGCGGCCTCGGCCTCGGTAATCTGACCCTTGAGCGGCGTCATGGCCTGTTACTGAAGAATTTTACCACCATTGGTAACGTAGAGTACGTCTGCGGAGGGTGAGAAGTTTCATCTTGTGCATCTCATTGATTTAACTGTGATTTTGGACTGATTATACGTGCGGGTGGCCAGTTGAATCCCTAGACAAGGCCAGTACTGGAGACTATAGTCATGTTTCCGGCCCTATGCTCCGCAAAGACACATTGCCGTTTCCTGCTGCCTTGTTCCTGGTCCTCGCCGTTATGGGGGTCGCGGGGCAAGCACAGCAGGTTAAGATCGTGCTGGTGGGCGACTCCACCGTCAACGACGAGGGTGGTTGGAGCCCCGGCTTGCGGGCTTCCTTCGGCCCGGAGGTGGAAATCCTCAATCTCGCCCAAAATGGCCGCAGTTCCAAGAGTTTTCGGGACGAGGGAAGGTGGGCGCCGGCGCTGGCCGCCAAGCCGAACTTCATTCTGATCCAATTCGGACACAATGACGTTCCGGGGAAGGGTACGGACCGGGAAACGGATGCCACGACTACGTACCGGCAGAACATGGCCCGCTATGTGGATGAAGCGCGGGCGGTTGGCGCGGAACCGGTCCTGGTGACCTCCATCGTGAGGCGGAATTTCACAGCGGACGGCAAGATTGTGGTGGATTCGCTGGCGCCGTATGTCGCAGAGGTTCGGAGCCTTGCCGCGGAAAAGAAGGCGCCGTTGATCGATCTCTACACCTTGACACTGGAACAGGCTGAGAGGCTTGGACCGGCCGGCTGCGAGGAGATTGACGCGCGGGATAAAGAGGGAAAGCGCGATCATACACACCTGGGTCCGAAAGGGCGACAGGAGATCGGCGCTTTGGCCGCTCGGGAACTGGTGAGGTTGGAAAGCATCCTCCGACCTAAAGTCCCGGAGTCGGGCCGACGATAGTAAGGGTAGTAGTTTCTGGCGGCGCGGCTATGTTCTGCCAGGCGGTGTTCTACGGACGAACGCCCAGGAGGTCAATGTGAGACGGTTTTGTTTCTTGTTGCTGGCCACGGCAACGTTTTTATGCGCGCAGGAGTTTCGCGGCACTTTCAGCGGAAGTGTCACCGACACCACCGGCGCCGGCATTCCGAAAGCAAAGGTAATTGCCACGGAAGTCCACACTGGAACGAAGGCCACGGTTTACACCGAGGCTTCCGGAGCGTACACCATTCCGTTCCTGCCGCCTGGCGACTACGATATTTCAGCCGAGTTGACTGGATTCAAGACCTATCTGCGTAAAGGCCTGACGTTGGAGGCCGGGGCGAGCCCGACCGTTGACATCCGCCTGGAACTCGGGCAGGTGAGCGACTCGGTGACGGTTACGGCGGATGCTCCGTTGTTGGAGGCTTCCAATCCTACCGTCGGCCAGGTGCTCAGCACCAAAGAGGTGGAAGAACTCCCGGTCAATGGGCGCGTGCCCATGATGTTGGGCAACTTGGCCTTTGGGGTCATTTCCACCTATGAGCCCGGCCCGGTCCGTCCTTTCGACAACAGCGCACCGAATGAGATCAGCATTGGTGGCGCACCTTCCAGCCGGAATGAAGTGCTGCTCAACGGCGCACCAAACGCCGGCCAGACCAACCAGATGGCGTATAGCCCGATTCAGGATGCCACCAGCGAGGTCCGCATCAACCTGTTCGACATGGATGCCGGGTATGGCCACACCATGGGTGGTACCGTCAACGTAGTCACCAAGAGCGGGACCAACCAGATCCACGGCTCCACTTGGATCTACAACCAGACGTCTGCGGTGGATGCCAATTCCTTTTTCAATAATTCCTCAAGTAAGCCTCGTCCGCCTTACCACCAGAACCAGTACGGCTTCGTGGTCGACGGTCCCGTGTACATCCCGAAGGTCTTCGACGGCAGGAACAAGGTATTCTGGCTGTTCGGCTACGAAGGCATGCGAGATTCGGACCCCGCGAATTCTCCGCTGGAAACCGGGAGCCCCGAGAACTTTGCTACAGTGCCCACGGATGCCCAACGCAACGGCGACTTTTCGGCGTTGCTAAAGGTGGGGAGCACCTACACCATATACGATCCCGCGAGCGGTACAGTGTCGGGAACCACGGTTGCGCGCACGCCGTTTCCCAATAACGTCATTCCCACCAGCCGGATTAATCCGCTTGCGCAAAGCCTGATGAAGTACTTTCCCGAGCCCAATGTCGCGGGTCTGGCGAACGGAACGCAGAACTTCGCCATCAATGCGGTGGACAGCGACGGCTACGATAACGAGATGGGCCGCCTGGATGTCAACCTTGGAGACAAGAACCGGCTTGCGTTCGACGCCCACCACAACTACCGCGCGCAGAACAAGAATAACTTCTTCAACAATCCGGCTACTGGGAACTACTTGTTCCGCATCAACCAGGGAGCCATGCTGGACGATGTTTACACCATCACTCCCACGCTTTTCACGGATGTGCGCGTGAGCTGGACGCGCTACATTGAGAACCACTCGTCGCCTGCGGACGGGATTGACCCGGCCTCGCTGGGTTTCCCCTCCTATATCGATGCCAATTCGAAGTTCCTGATGCTGCCTTACATCACGTTCAACACCAGCGTCAGCAGTTCCAGCGCCCCGGGCGTCTCCGCCGGCGCCCGGCCGGACTTTGAGCCACTCGGATACAACGGTGACAGCACCAACTTCAACGATATCTTCCAGATCTTTGGCGATGTNNGGATACACGTTCGGGAATCCCTCAGGCAGCTACGGTTTCAACTCGGTGTGGACCAACAACCCCGCGGTGAGCAATACGGCCGCTCCTCTGGGACAGGAGTTTGCCTCTTTCCTGTTGGGTTTGCCCGCCGCCGGCACCCTCGATGTGAACACGCAAAGCACCGTGCAGGCCAAGTATCTGGCCCTGTTCATCAACGACGACTGGAAGGTCAAAAACAACCTGACCCTCACTCTGGGTCTGCGCTGGGAGCACGATTTCCCCGAGTACGAGAAATACAATCGATCGCTAAACGGATTCAACCCGGCGGCCACTAATTCGATCTCGGCAGCGGCGGCCACGGCCTATGCCGCCAGTCCCAACGCGCTGCTCCCCGCCAGCCAGTTCCAGGCCTTGGGAGGCCCCACTTTCGAGGGTCAGGGCAACTCGTCGATTTATACCGACCACTCGCACATCTTCAGTCCGCGAGTAGGCTTTGCGTGGACTCCCGCCGCGCTGGGCGGCAAGACCGTGATCCGCGGTGGCGCTGGGATCCTGGTGGATCCCATCCTGCTGGCGATTGGGGGCAGTTCTCCCGGCGTCGGCGGCAGCAATCAGGCATACGGCACCCTCAACCAGCCGGGATTCAGCCAGACAACCAACATGTCGGTCACAGGAAACAACTACCTCACGCCCACTGCAACTCTTTCCAATCCGTTCCCGGGTGGGGCTATCCTGCAGCCATCCGGCTCCTCGCTCGGCGCCTCTACCAACCTCGGATCCTCTATCGTGATTATGGATCCCAACCTTCGCAACCCCTATGTGGCCCGCTGGGAGCTCGGCATCCAACACCAGTTGCCCAAGCAGTTCGTGCTGGAAGTCGCGTACATCGGCAATCGTGGCAACCACTTGCCGATCGTCACCCAGTTGGACTACCTTCCGGCGAAGTATTTAAGCACGTCCCTGCTCCGCAACGCCACCGTCGTGAGTCAGCTTACCGGTACCACCGCGAATCCTTTCAAGGGGCTGCTTCCCAACTCCAGCACCCTGAACGGTAGCACGGTGGCGTTAGGCCAACTGCTGATTCCGTTCCCGCAGTATGCGCTACCCGCGGTGCCCTCGCCGGGCACCCCTGCGAACGGTGTACTGCTGCAGGACAATCCGGCCGGTAGTTCCTATTACGAGAGCCTGAATGTGCGGCTGCAAAAGCGGCTCTCCAACAATCTGACGCTTCTGAACAACTTCGTCTACAGCCGCCTGACCGACCGGCTGGCTTATCTGAACGATTCCGACCCCGCGCCGGAGAAGCGCATTTCCAGCGACTCGCGGCCCCTGCGCGAAGTCCTGGCGGTCACCTACAGCCTCCCGATTGGACGCAACCGGCTGGTCAACCTGCAATCGAAGGTGCTGGACGGCGTGATCGGCGGCTGGGGCGTCAACGGAATTCTGACTTTGCAGTCCGGCCCAGTGCTGGGCTGGGGCAACTACATTTATATGGGCGGCCCGCTCAACTACAACGCCCACCAGCCCAACGGCTCGACTTTCGACGCCAGCCAATTCGTAACGGCCAGTGCCAGCCAGCTTGCCGACAACATCCGGACGTTTGACAACCAGTTCAACAATCTTCGGCGTGACCCAACCAAGCAGCTCGATGTCAACATGACCAAGAGATTCAATTACAAAGAGAGAGTCCGCCTTGAGATCCGGGTGGAGGCGTACAACATCACCAATCACGTGACCTTCGGTGCGGCCAACACGACTCCCACGGCCGCGGCGTTTGGAACCATCGGTTCCCAGGCCAACACGCCGCGCCGGCTGCAATCGGCGCTGCGGTTGATCTGGTAGGTAGACAGGGGGGCAGGGCCGTCCCTGCCCCTTACATTGGAGCAATTCGATACCCGGGAGACGTTGGCGTGGCGTGATCCAGGCCAAATGCTCTTCCAGATTTGTGGCGTGGATGTCCACCGGCCCGACCCGGTGGATCCCGACACGCCCGGCTTTCACGCGAATCAGCGGAAAAGCCCCGCAATTAACAGTAAACGCAGACGGTCCTAAGCGTCCGTCTGCGTCACGATGGTATTCTGGGAGCATGGCTCCGGCTGGAAATCACTTCTCCGCCCGCCCGTAGGAAGTACAAACCCATGAAAAAACGAATCGCCTGTGGTCTGCTGGCTTTGGGCGCCTTTTTGGCCCGATCCGCAAGCAGCGCGGAAATCACCATTCCGATTGAGAAGTATCAGTTGAAGAATGGTCTGCGAGTCATTCTTTCTAAAGACAATGCGGTTCCGGTTGTGACCGTTTACATGATTTACGACGTGGGCTCCCGTTCGGAAGAAAAGGGCCACACCGGATTCGCCCACCTGTTCGAACACATGATGTTCGAGGGCTCGGCCAACGCCCCCAAAGGAACCCACTTCGCCACCGTAGAATCCAACGGCGGCAGCCTGAACGGCTCCACCCACCCGGATTTCACCGACTACTTCGAGGTCTTGCCGTCCAACAAGCTGGCCACCGCGCTGTGGCTGGAATCGGACCGGATGCGAAGCCTATCGATTAACAAGGAGAATCTCGACAACCAGAAAGAAGCCGTGAAACAGGAGCGGCGCCTGAGCTTCGACAACCAACCCTATGCGACCGCCCAGGTGGATGTCTGGCCTACCGTGATGTTCCGCAACTGGCAGAGCTCGCACTCGCTCATCGGCTCTTTTGAAGATCTCAACGCCTCCAGCGTGGAGGACGTCTCCAAGTTCTTCAAGACCTACTACGCGCCCAATAACGCGGCGCTAGTGATTGTGGGGGATATTCAGACGGCCGAAGCCAAGAAGCTCATCGAGACCTACTTCGGCGATATCCCCTCGCAGCCGCAGCCCAAGCGCCCGGACCTGACCGAGCCCCCCGGATTCCAGGCAACCACCAAGGTTCAAAAGGACCCGCTGGCCCGTGTTCCGGCGGTGGCTATTGGCTACCTTGGCCCCAAACGCCGTTCACCCGATTACTACGCCCTGCACATGATCGATGCGATCCTCACTGGGGGCGACAGTTCCCGTTTCCGCCTGGACTTGGTGAAGGGCAAGCAGTCCGTCATCCAGTACGAGGCGGAGCTCGGCTGGCCCTTCGCCAGCGCGCTGGATTACCGGGATCCCGAGCCCTACGCCATGTTCCTTCTGTACAACCCGACCTTCACCGCCAAACAGATTGTAGACCAGGTGCAGGACGAGATCGCGAAGTTGCAGAACACGCCCATCGACGCCAGGGAACTGGACCGCGTAAAGACGCTGATGCGCGCCGGCGTCGTCAAGGACATGCAGACCTCGATGAACCGGGCGAGGACGCTCGGGCAATATGCCATCACGGACGGTAACCCGGAGTTGATCAACACCGAATTGGATGCCATGTTGGCCGTCACCCCAGCGCAGATACAGGCTGCGGCGAAGAAATTCCTCACGCCCGATAAGCGGGCCGTGATGGAAATTGTGCCGTCTCCTAACCAACAGCCTGGCGCACCTGGCCAGCAGAAGGAGGGTCAGTGATGTCGAGTCGATCGCTCGTCGTTTTTGCCTTGGCTTCGTTCAGTCTGGCTGCTCAGACCGTCGATCGCACCAAGGCGCCCGCAACCGGGCCCATCCCGGCGTACAAACTGCCGCCGGTCTATGAAACCAAGTTACCCAACGGCTTAGCCGTGGTCTTGGTGGAAGACAGCCGCTTTCCCCTGGTGACCGCGCGGCTGAGTTTTCCAGCGGGCTCGAAGTACGATCCCAACGATCTGCCGGGGCTCGCGGAGGCTGCGGGGTCGGTCATGACCGAAGGCACCAAGACCCGCACCGCGCGTCAGATTTCGGAAGAAACCGATGCCATTGGCGGTTCGCTTTCCGGGGGCGCCGGAGCGGACTCATTGACCGTGTCGGGCGGCGCTCTTTCGGAGCACCTCACACGACTGCTCGTCCTGATGGCCGATGTCTCCCGGAACGCCAGTTTTCCACAGGACGAGGTCGAGCTTCACAAGCAGAACCGGATCCAGAGCCTCATGTCCCAGCGTTCCGACCCCGGTTTTCTGGCCGAGGAGAAGATGGCGGAAGTGGTCTATGGACCGGCGCCCTATTCCCACATCGCGCCTACTGAAGCGTCGATCAAGAAGTTAGATCCCAAAATGCTGGCCACCTTCCGAGACACGTACCTGATCCCCAACACTGCCACTCTGGTGCTCATTGGAAAATTGCCCGCCCGCGCCGAGCTGATGAAGACCATCACGGAACAGTTCGGATCCTGGCAGCAGAAGCCGCTTCCGCCCTCGCCAAAGATGGAGCCGCCCGCTCCCAAGCGCCAGATCGTCCTGGTGGACCGCCCTGGTTCGGTACAGGCCGACATCCACGTCGGCCGCCTCGCGCCGACGCGCATGAGCGCCGAATTTTTCCCGCTCCGGGTTGGGAACTTTATTCTGGGCGTGGGCACCAATTCGCGAATGTTCAAAGATATTCGCGAGAAGGAGGGCTTCGCTTACGACGCCCACAGCCAGTACGACACGCATCGCGACGCCGGCGACTTCGAGGCGGTCACGCAGGTGCGCAACGAAGTCGTCGAGCCGGCGTTAAAGGCCGTTCTGGCCGAACTGGACCAAATGGCTGGTACTCCGGTGCCCGCCGAGGAGCTCAGCAACATCAAGAATTTCATCGCTGGCCAGTACCTTCTGAGTCTGGAAACGCAGGACGGCCTGGCAAGCCAGCTCAGCAACATGAAGGTGCTCGGACTGCCCAACGACTACCTGGAGACCTACACTACCCGGGTGCGCTCGGTAGAGCCGGACCAGGTTCTGTCCGCGGCGAAAAAGTACATGGCCCCCGGTCAGGCCGCGGTGGTCGTAGTGGGCGACGCGTCCAAAATCGGTGATACCCTGAAAAAGTTCGGAGAAGTCACCGTCACGAAAGCCAACTAAGGGGCTCGCAGAGTCGGCGCGACCTCAGGGAGCCTTGCCATGCTTTGGAGTCTGTTCGCTGATTCGGCAACCTCGGTCGTGCGGCAATCCTCCCACGAGGTGTCGCAGGACGTCAGGCACACCTTCCGACTTTGGGCGGCCCGTCCGTGGCACGCCGGATTTGCAATTGCCGCCCTGGCCATCGGCATTGGCGCCAACACGGGCGTCTTCAGCGTGGTCAACGCCCTGCTGCTGCGCTCGCTGCCATTCCACGAGCCCGACCGCCTGGCCGCGCTCTCTCACGCCGAGTTCATTCCTCCCCACGGCAGCGCCAAACAGTTTCACGACTGGCGCCAGCAAAGCACGTACTTCGCCGACGTTGCACTCACCGAGGAGACCGATGTCAACCTTGGCGGCGTCCGCGATCCGGGCCGGGCGCATGTCGCCCAGACATCCTGGAATTTCTTCTCCACCCTCGGCACACAGCCGGCACTCGGACGCGGCTTCATGCCCGAAGAGGATACACCCGGCCACAACGCCATCGCGGTCGTCGGCTACGGACTCTGGCAACAGCTTTTCGCGGGAGACCGCCGGGTCTTGGGTACCACCATCCGCATCAATGGAGACTCTCTCACCATCGTTGGGGTGGCCCCGCCCGGCTTCGACTACCCGGGAGGCGCCGTTCTGTGGAAACCGGCGAAGTTCGATGGGGAGGGCAACAATGGCTGGGACACTGTCGCGCGCCTCAAACCGGGCATCTCGTGGCCACAGGCTCGCGAAGCATTCTACGCGGAGGTTGATCGTCTCTACCCGAACCGCTACACCAAACGTCCGCGGATGACGCCGCTCCGCGACGCCCTTGCCGGCCCCGCGAAGAGCGGCTCGCTGGTCCTCATGGCCAGCGTCTTGCTGGTCCTCCTGATTGCCTGCACCAACGTCGCGAATCTCTTGATGGCCCGCACCGCCGATCGCGCCCCGGAACTATCCATACGTTCCGCCCTGGGAGCCAGCCGGGCAAGGCTCGCGCGACAGTTGCTGACCGAGTGCCTGCTTCTCTCGTTAGTCGCCGCTATGGCCGGATTGGGGCTCGCGTTTTGGACCACCTCCATCGCGGTGAAGGTGCAACCCCCGGCACTCGCTGCGCAGTCTTATTCGATTCTCGACGGCCGCGTCCTGGGCTTCGCCGCGCTGGCATCCGTGCTCAGCAGTCTGCTCTTCGGCGTCTTGCCGTCGCTGTACGCGGGCCGCATTCACACGTTCGGAAGCCGGGATTCCGGCCAGACCCGCGGCTCGCGTCTGGTCCGCGAAACCTTGGTCGCCGCGCAGGTTATGCTCACCATTATTCTTTTCACCGCATCCGTCTCGGTGGGGCGTGCCTTTGTCCACCTGATGCGAACCGACCGCGGCTTTAACGTCCAGGGCCTGGTCACGGTGAGCGTTTCGTTGGGCGGCACCACTCAGCAAGTCAACCAGCGGGAGCTTCCCTATTTTGAGGAGGTACTCGCCCGCGTCCGCCGACTTCCCGGCGTTCGCAGCGCCAGCGCCACCGAGTTCCTTCCGCTATACGCCACAGGGTTCCTGGGAGGCCCCGTCGGATTGGATGGGCATCCGGCCAAACGGGGCGCCATGGTCGTCCCGGTGTTGTCCGACTATCTCCAGACGATGGGCGGGCGGATCCTGTCCGGGCGCGACCTGACGGATGCCGAAGTGCATTCCGGCGCCAAGGTTGCTGTCATCAATGAGCATTTTGCACGCGAATTTGGAGGCCCCGCCGAGGTGTTGGGCCGTCAGATCACGCAGGGGAACAGACCGCTATACAAGATTATCGGCGTCGCCCAGGGGATGGACTACGAGACAGATCCCTCGGCGACCGCCGGCCGGAATCAGATCTTCTTTCCCTCGCATTCCCCTGGTGGTTTCTTCTCGACCTTCGTGGTGCGAGTGAACGGCCGGGCCGAGGATCGCCTCGCGATGGTCCGCGACTCCATCCGGTCGGTGGACCCGCAAGTTCCGGTATTCGGTGTGAAAACCATGGCGCAGCGCCTGGATGACACCTTCGCCCGCCCGAGATTCTACAGCACCGCCGTCCTGCTCTTCGCCGTGTTTGCATTGCTGCTCGCGGTGATCGGCATTTACGGCATCGTTTCCTATGCCGTGACGCAGAGGACCCGGGAAATGGGTGTCCGGATGGCTCTCGGCACTACGCCCATTCGCCTTCGGGCCGTCCTGCTGCGGCAGGGACTGCTGACGGTCGCGGCCCGCGCGATTCCGGGAGTGGCCGGAGCGATGCTCAGCGGACGCCTTCTCGAACGTCTGATTGAGGGGGCGAAGTCCTTCGATCCGGCAATGTCCGCCCTCGTGGTTCTGCTGATCGCCCTGATTGCCTCGACCAGTATCTGGGCCGCCACCCGCCGCATTGCAGGACTCGACATCATGACGATCCTGCGCAGCGAGTAGAGCGCTCGTAGGGTATGCTTTAGCTTGCCCAACCTGAAGCCCGCCTCATCTTTTGTCGTCTATCATGTGCACAGCAGGACAGACCACAAACCCCGATGGTCTGTCCCGCTGTGTGTTGGTTAGTGCCGGCCGAGCCCCCGCTGAAGCAGCAGCATGCGGGCGTTCTCCGACAACACCACCTTTGCCCTTTCGGTGTGTTCGCGCAGTTCGGCTGATGCGGAGGCACTGGCATTCGGACACCGATCCGCTCCCGAATTCCCGCCACATGGCGTAGCCAGAAATCCGTGAAGGTTGCCGTTTTCGTCCGCGCCAAAGCCCACGATCTCTCCAGCGTCATTGATCCCAAAGCCAGTCAGCAGGTACAACGGCGAGTCACTTTGGACGAGGTCGTTGAGGTCGTGCATCACTCCGTTCAGACGCGCGAACGCCCGTGGGTTCCCTTCCGCCAATCCGGGAGCGCTGATCGACGCGCCAACTATGTCGCCTTGGTTATTGATGGCCAGGCCGGCGCCGACCAGGTCGCCGGGAAGGAGGCCGAGATCCTGGATGCCCTTGTCGCTGGTCCACAGGAACGGGTGCATGGTTTTGCTGCCGGGCAGAGCCGAAACGCCCGTCACCTGACCTGCATTATTGATGGCGAGGGCCGCATTTCCGACCGCCAGGATCTCGGGATTCGATGTCCCGCCCAGGTTGCCAAGGTCGTGGACCGAGCCGTCGCGGTCCCACATCACGGCGTGAGGCCCCGCAACGGCCCCGGGCAGTATGGTGTTCCCGCATCGTCCCGATATCCCGGCCGCCTGACCTGCATCATTGATCCACATGGCTGCTGAGACGGTGTCGCCGGGGAGTGGGGGGAGCAAGCGGATTTGGCCGGCCGTTGGCCCCCAGATTACGCCCTCATAATCGAGAACCTGGGGCCCGTCACCGTTGACTTCCACACCGAGGGTGCACTCCGGGTCCCGAACGTTGTTCTCCGCTTCGCCGGCTACCGCGCCTTGAGCGTTGATGGAATTGACCGCGCCATTGTTGCCTCCCAGCAGGGGAAGCGGGGTGTACACGCCGCCCTGCCAAAAGAAAGGACGACACAGGAGGCCGGTGCCATAGGCGCAGAAGTTCTCATTGTTGGGGTCCTTGCTGTTGATTTCGGATTGGACCGCGACCTGGGCACGAGCGTTGATGCCGAATGCTCCACTATTCGGCCCCAGGAGTCCTGGTTTCGAGATATCGATCATCCGTCCGTTGTACCAGAGGACGGCGTGCTGTGTGCCGTCGGCGACGACCGCAAAGCCGCTAACGAAGCTATTGTTACTGATACCGGTCGCCTGGGCGAACGGACTGTCCGTGGGGCCGAGGTCGGTGACCGTGTAGTGCGCCGGTTGAGGCTGCGCAGGCAGCCGATGCGGTAGGGCCAGCGCGGCCAGCAGGCTCAGCGCGGGCGCGGATATTAGCAGTTTGGATTTCATGTTTCTCCTCTTCAAGCTTTCACTAACGATGTATTTGAAGGAGGCCGGCGTCTCGTCGTGAAAGCGCCGTTTGTCCCCTCACCTCAGACAGCGCAGCCCCGAGGACAAATCGATAGCGCTAGCAAATGTTTTTTCACACCCTTTGTGGGGCAGCTTCCTTTGTGGGGCAGCTTTCCAAGCTGCGCGGCGGTTTCCAAACCGCCGCTGTTCCATCGCCACAAAAACCGGCAGGCGGGTGAGAAAACTGCCGCAGGTCGGAGACCCACAGGCGCTAAAGATAATCTTGCCGAGATGAAGTCGGCCGTTGGGCGATCCAGCTTCGGTCCCCGCTTCTGGACGCAACTTCCCAGAACGGGACTGGGCGCTCCTTTGGCTCCGGGGCTCAAGTGAGCTCTCGACGACTCGGCCTATTACCGTCGCCAAGCCGACTTCACAGAACTAATTACTGAGCGGGCAGTGGCTCTTTTCGGCGGACCAAAACGTAGGCTGCGACCAGGGCAGCGGTGAAGCCCGCCCCGGCGCCGATACCGAGCGCCCAGCGAGGGCCGAAGTGGTTGGCGACCCAACCGACGATTGGTGCGCCTATTGGTGTTCCGCCGAGTGCAATGCCAACCCGCAGGGCCATAACTCTGCCGCGCATCGCTGGTTCTGTCGAGAGTTGCATGATGCTGTTCGTGCCGTTGGTGAAAGTCAGGCCAGCCGCGCCAATGACCACGAGAGCGGCTCCAAACCACCAGTATCCAGGCGCCAGTGCGGCAAGGGTACAGCCGAGCCCGAAGACACCAGCTCCCACCAAAAGAGACGCTAAGCTTGGTTTCTTCCGACCGGCTGCAAACAAGGCTCCTGAGAGGGTGCCCACGGCCATGATGGAGGAGAGCAGGCCGAAACCGCGTGCATCGGAATGGAAGACATTCACGGCCATCGTAGAGATGAAGATTGGGAAGTTCAGACCAAAGGTGCCGATCAGAAACAACATGATCAGGATCGCCCTGAGGTCCGGTTTTCTCCACACGTAGAGAAGCCCTTCCAGAAATCCAGATGTAGTGCGATGCGCCCTGGCACTTGTATGCAATTCCGAGAGACGGAAGAGAGACATCGAGATCAGAACCGCCGCGAATGAGAGCCCGTTCAGAAGAAAGGCCCAGCCGATGCCAACCCTTGCGATGAGCAAACCGGCGACGGCAGGACCGATCATCTGGGCCGCATTGAAAGAGGTTGAGTTCAATGCCACGGCATTAGGTAGATCCGCATCGCCAACCATCTCTGCCACGAAGGTCTGTCTCACCGGCGCATCCAACGCCGCGGCGGAACCGGAAAGGAAGGCGAACACATACACGTGCCAGAGGCGGACGACTCCTGCGATCGTGAGAACTCCCA
Source organism: Bryobacterales bacterium (assembly GCA_003167275.1). Lineage (GTDB taxonomy): Bacteria > Acidobacteriota > Terriglobia > Bryobacterales > Bryobacteraceae > JAIQFL01. Next base: position 15,353 of record PMTT01000883.1, read on the forward strand.
GGATGAGCGCAAGCACGCCCATCGTTGCCTGGGTGAGCATCAGGAGCTTGCGCTGATTGAGCCGGTCCGCAGCCGATCCCGTCCAGGGCAGGAACAGAAGTTGCGGAGCAAACTGGAGGCCCATCACGATACCCAGCGCTGACGCATTGTGATGGGTCAGTTGCGTCAGCACGAGCCAATCCTGAGCAACGCGCTGCATCCACGTACCGACGTTGGAAACCAGGCCGCCCGCCGTCCACAAGCGGAAGTTGAAGCTTCTGAGGGAGCGAAAGGTGCCGGACACTGGGTTCTTCATGTGCGCGTCGGCGTATTGCCTCCATGAAACTGGCCGAAGTGACGCGCCGAGTTGAGGCTGATGAGCAGCACACCTAGGCCGAGCGCAAGGATGTGGCTTGTCGCCCGCGGATTGAAAGCACCAACGTCCGCGAGGAGTAGATATCCAACTAGCGCGTTGAAGAATCCCCAAACAACGTTGACCGTTGAAGAGGAGAGCCCTTTGCCGGGGGGGTTGGCGAAGGGACTCTGGAAGGGACGTCCCATCGTGCCAGCGACAAAATGAGGAATGGCGTTTGCCGCAAAAACGCCCCCAAAGAAGTACGACACAAGCCAAAGCCAATTCATGATGCAGTGTTCCTTTCTTCCAACAATCTTTCCAGTAGCGAGATGATTTCCTTCGTCGACCCTGTCTCACCAACACGAGGAAAAACGTTCCCGATGCTGTACTGGTGCGCCTCCT
>PMTT01000673.1 GCA_003167275.1 Bryobacterales bacterium
TAGACGTTGCCCTCGCCGTCGACTGCCACGCCCTCACCTCCCTGCTGGACGAACGGCTTGAGATCGACGAAGTTGCCGTCGGGACCGAGCGTGCCGCTCCACGTCATCACCTCCGCCTCGCTCGTCACGTAGAACGGCTTGCCTGGGACGGCGGCCGCCAACCCGAAACTGCGCAGCACGTCGGCGCTCTTCACGCCCCAACTCATCGCGCCGGTGGCGAAATCCCGTCCGGCCAGGATGTAGGTTGTCCCATCCGGCGACAGGTATTGGTGCGCTTTCACGACCGGATTCCCGGTGGCGGGGTCCTTGGCCAGGCGCCATTCGCCGACCGCGCGAACGGCGGTCAGGCCGGGCCGCGGCGCAGTGTCCACCGGCTTCAGGAACTCGATTTCATCCATGGGCGAGCCTGGCCTGAAGGCGTAGACCGTACCGTTGCCCGCATACGAAATCACCATCAGGTTGGCGGCTTGATCGAATGCCAGGTTGATCGGGTCGAGCGGACTGTCCCTCACCGTAGAAAGCTGGCGCGCCGCCGCGGACCAGCGGTAGATGCGCTGCCAATGCGCGTCCACGAAGTAGAGGTCGCCCGCGGGGTCCACCGCTCCGCCCGATATGTTGAAGAAGTTGCCCGCAAGTTTCTGCACCTTTGCACCCGGCGCCAGAACCGGGGACGGCCGGTTTGGAGCGGGCGCGGGCGGCTTACCCGAAAGTGTCAGCCATGCGAACTCCCGCTGCCGGACCTCGGCATGATGCGTCTCATCGTAAATCGTGGCGTCGAACGCGACTTTGCTGTTGCTGTAGTGGTGCATGTTCCGGAAACGGATGTTCTTCGAATTCGCAATCTTGATCGCGTAGGGGAAGGGCTGGAAGGAGCTGATCACGCGGTACAGGTGAAAATTGGCGAACGTGAGATCGGAGCAGCCGTCGATCTCGAGCGGCAGGGCGAAGCCGCCTTCGCCGCGCTCCTCCTCGGTTTGCAGAGCGTAAATCCGCCAGTTGGAAACGTTCCGGAACTGGAGTTCGTGGCGAACGTGGTGCTCGCTCGACATCTCGTAGATGCGCCCCTCCGTCGAGGTGTCCGACACCAGCATGCCGGCTTCGGCAAACGTGCTCGGGGTCCAGATGTCGAAAAACGTTCCGCCGCCGCCGGACGCCACCCAGAGGCTGGGATACTGGCTGTCCCAGCGCCGGTTCAAATCGGGATCTGCCGTGTGGGCGTTGTTATAAGGATTCGTGCGGGTTCCATCGAGGTTGACGGTGCCGTGTCCGCCGAGGAAGCGCACGTCATTCATCAGGGAGTCCTTGCCGGCCATCCACTTCACGCCCACGGCGCGCGGGTTGATCCCGTTGCTATAGACTCCGATGCCGATCATCACGTTGGTCCCGCCCTTGGGCGCTTCGATCATCGGCTTGGGACCGCCGATGCCCTGGAAGGCCTCGGTCCGGTCCAGGAGGTCGATCTGGGTCGCCAGCGGGTGCAGGCCGATCAGCGCCGTCTCAGGACGGAGCGTAAGAGTGTCGCTGATCACGTAGTATCCCGTCGGCAGGTAGATTGCCCGGTGCTCGTCGATGGCTTTGCGGAACGCCGCCGTGTCGTCCGTTACGCCGTCCCCCTTGGCCCCCAGCGAGCGCACGTTCACCCACGTATCGGCCGCCGGAAGCGGCGTGAGGTCGGACTTGACAGGATCCGGGATAGTTTTGAGCGGCACAGTTTCGAAAATGTCGCGCATCAGCCCCGGCGTGCCGATGTCGGCGAAGCTCAGACCATGGGTAAACGTCTTGACCTCGTACATCTCGCCCGGCCCGGCCGTTTTCCTGCCACTCTCACGGAACGATGCGAACACCGGAACGCGGTGGCAGACCACGTTCTCCATGTTGATCTCCGTGCGGGCGTTGTGCTCCAGGCTGATGACGAACGCCGGCCCGGATACGTTCTCCAGGCGGCCGTCCTTGATCCAGAGGTCGTCCGGAAAGTTGGCGTCAATGATTACCGCCGAGGGAACGTTGCGGAACTGCGGACGAACCAGCGTCAACCCGGCCGCTGTCTCCCGAATGGCCGACTCGCGCTGGCCTTCGAAATACGCGTCCACGGCCGTGAACTGCCAGCCTGGCGACGGCGTGCGGGTCCAGATGCCGTACTGGCCACCGAAGAAACGGACGTCCTCCATGACATTCCCGGTATCGTGCACGCCGGCGATGCCCGAACCGATGTGAAAGTCCATGTGCGCCAGGAAGCAGTGCTGCGCATAAGTTCCGCGCACGCCGACGGCGCCGGGGTTGCCCTCGCCGATCTCGATATCGATGTTGCTCATCGCCGAGTAGAAGGTCCCGGCGCCCGCATCGCCCGGGTGGCCGCTCTGACCGCCGCGGCCCCGGCCTCCGGCAGCGTCTGCGGGCAACTGACCACCGCGGCCCCCGGAAGGCGCGCCTTCCCGTGCGCCCATCCCGCCGGGCCGACTGCCGGAGAAGAACACCATGTAGTTTTCGCTGTTCCGGTCCTGGTATCCCGGCGTATCGGGCGCCAGGACGAATACCGGCCGGTTTACGCCATAGCCGATCAAGCGGACCGAGGGCCAGACGTTGATCGTCCTCGTCAGCCGGTATCGGCCCTCCGGAATGAAGACGATTCCCTGACTGGGCGACTCGATCGCCCGATCGATCGCCTTCTGGATCGCATCGGTGTCATCGGCCACGCCGTCGCCGCGTGCGCGGAACCCTTCCGCCGTCAGATAAACGGCCTTCGGATCGTCCAGGCGGACCGTGTAGTACGACGCCGCCCACGCTTGGGCAGCCGCCATCAGGATTCCCAAAGACAGAGATACAGGCTTCAGCATAAAAACTCCACGACCCTCTCGCACACGGCTCACACCGCCGCCAGCTTGCGCGCCAGCGCTACCGCAGACCCGGCGCTCTCGCCGTAACCATCGGCCCCGATCGCGTCCGCGTACTGCTGAGTGATCGGTGCACCGCCCACCATGATCTTCACCTTCTCGCGTATTCCCGCATCCTGGAAGGCGTCGATCGTGGTCTTCATCCAGGGCATCGTCACCGTGAGCAGGGCCGAAAGGGCCACCAGGTTGGCTTTGTGCACAGTAGCCGCCTCGACAAAGCGCTCGGGGGCCACGTCTGCTCCCAAGTCGATCACCTCGAAGCCGCCGCCTTCCAGCATCGACGACACCAGGTTCTTCCCAATGTCGTGCAGGTCGCCCTTGACCGTCCCAATCACAATACGGCCCACGGGTTCCGCGCCTGTCGCCGTCAGCAACGGCCGAACAATTTCCATCGAAGCTTTCATGGCGCGCGCCGAGAGCAGCATCTCGGGCACGAAATACTCTTCGCAATCGAAGCGGCGGCCCACTTCGTCCATGGCCGGTACCAGGAATCCGGAGACGATGGTCAGCGGGGCCACTCCCGCGGCGATGGCGATCCGTGTCACCGCGGCCGCGGTCTTCCAGTCTCCTTCGATCACGGCTTCATGGAGCTTCTCCAACTCAAGCATGGGAAACTCCGTTAAATTCGTGGACGGCATCCAGCATGGCGGCGATGTTCTCCACCGGGGTGCCGGCCTGCAGGTTATGAATCGAATTGAACACGAACCCGCCGCCCGCCGCGAAGATCTCGCAGCGGCGCAAGACTTCCTCCCGCACCTCTTCGGGCGTACCGAAAGGCAGGGTCTTTTGTGTATCCACGCCTCCACCCCAGAAGACCAGGCGGGAGCCGTACTTCCGCTTCAACGCGGCTGGATCCATGCCAGCCGCGGAACACTGCACCGGGTTGATAATGTCGAACCCGGCCTCGATGAAGCTCTCGAAGAACCGCTCCACGCTGCCGCAGGAATGTTTGAAGCATTTCCACGTCGTGTTCTTATGCACCCAATCGTTGACCCGCTTGTAGTAAGGGAACCAAAGTTCGCGGAACGTTGCGACGGAGCAGAACGCCGAAGTCTGCGTGCCGAAATCGGTGCCGCAGACGTATATGCAGTCCACCCTGTCGCCAATGCGGGCGTGGATGCGGGCCAGGTTCTCAATGCCGATTTCGCACTGGCGCTCGAAGATGTGGTGGATGTAGCCGCGCCGCGTCCGCGTCGAAATGTACCACTCCGTGACGTCGCGAATGCCTTTCGGGTTCTTCAGGCCAGGGGCGGGCACATTCGCGATGTCGCCGAACCCCGTGCCTCCAAACCCCGCCGCCACACCGTAGCCGCTCGTCGAGGCCGCGCGCGCGGATCGGTCGATATGGTCCAGGTCTTCTTCGGAAATGGGGCCGAACTCTTCCAGGTTGTCGGCGGGGTCGAGCTTTGTCTCGTCGATCTCGGGCTGTCGGATGATGCTGTCGAAAAAGGCGCTGCCCGCCGGCATGCGCGCGCTCGGGGGCGCCGTTTCATCGCCCTGAGGATAGATCAAGATGTCGCCGTTTGGCTCCGTTCTGGTCCGGAATTCTCCGGGCACCAACACATTCAGACCGCGGAAGTTCCATTCCTTCCAGTCTGCCGCCGGAACGCCGAACTTCACCTTGCGCGGAAACACTCCGGTGACGTCGAGCCCCATCGCCGCTCGCAGGTCGTCTTCCACCAGGCCCAGCATCTGGACCGGCTCGTGCACTTTCACCGGCCGCCGGGGTAGCCCGTAGTAGTCGCGCAACGCCGCCACGCAAGTAACGTGGATACCGGTTACGGTAGTGCTTCCAAAATCCAGCGGAATTCGATCCGGTTCGCGGTGATTCAGGGCGGTGCGCAACCTGTCTCGCGAAGAGACGACGGTTTCACTCAACAGGCGATTTATATCACGAATACAACATCAGGCGCATGCGGAGTCGGCCAGGGTGCTTAACCATTCCGGGGAATTCCTCGCCAAGTCAACACCGCTTGAACCGCGAGATTCCCCAAAACGGTTGCGCGCCCTGCTTGGATGCCCGCCTCGCCAGGCGGCTCCCGCCTCGATATAATGGCAGAACCGTATGATTGAGCTATCTGTGAATGGCCAACCCCGTAAGTTCGATGGGGATGAGGATGTGCCGCTGCTGTGGTACCTCCGCGATGAACTGGATCTGACGGGCACGAAATTCGGCTGCGGCATGGGGCTCTGCGGCGCCTGCACCGTTCACCTGAACGGCGAGGCCGTCCGTAGCTGCGTCACGCCAATCAAGGCGGCCGCCGCCAAGCGCGTCACTACTATCGAGGGTCTCAGCGCCACTGGCACGCACCCCTGCCAGGCGGCCTGGGAGAAGCACAACGTGGCGCAGTGCGGATACTGCCAGAGCGGACAGATCATGCAGGCCGCCGCGCTCCTGGCCAAAACCCCCAAGCCCACCGATGCCCAGATCGATAACGCCATGGACGGCAACATCTGTCGCTGTGGCACGTACACGCGCATTCGCGCCGCCATCCATACCGCAGCGGGGGTGAAGTAGCCATGAAGAACGCATATGGCACGAGTTTCCCCGCCCCCGAGAACAGGTCCGAAATCGCGCGTCTCACGCGCGATGCCTACGCCCACCACCCCGCCGCCTACGCCGAAGTCGAGGCCGCCCCTGAAGTGTTCAAGGTCGACCGCCGCGAGTTTCTCGGCGCAATCTTCACCGCCTCGGCCTTCGTACTGGGCGCCAACCTCGCCACTGGTTCCGCCACAGCCGCGACTACCTGGCAGCCCAGCGTATATCTCGGCTTCGAGCCCGATGGCACGGTTGTCATCACTGCCCACCGTTCCGAAATGGGCACGGGCAGCCGCACGTCGCTCCCCCTCGTGGTCGCCGACGAGTTGGATGTCGATTGGAAGACCGTCCGCGTCGAACAGGCCATCGGCGATACGAAGTTCGGTTCGCAGAATACCGACGGATCCTGCTCCGTGCGCGATTTCGTAGCAGCCATGCACCAGACCGGCGCCACCGCGCGTCTCATGCTGGAACGCGCCGCCGCCCAGAAGTGGGGCGTGCCCGCGAGTGAGGTCGCCCTCCGCATGGGCAAACTCACCCACGCCGCGAGCAAGCGCTCGGCCGCGATCGGCGAATTCGTCGTCGCCGCCGCCGCGCTGCCGGTCCCCGCCAAAACCGAACTGCGCTTCAAGGACCCCGGCGAGTACCGCTACATCGGCAAAGACGTCGCCATCGTCGACCAGCACAACATCGTCACCGGCAAGGCCGTCTATGGCATGGACGTCAAGCGCCCCGGCATGCTCTACGCCGCCATCGAACGCCCGCCGGTCTACGACTCCAAGATCAAAACCGTCAACGATTCCGAGGCGCTTCAGGTCAAGGGTGTGCAGAAGACCGTGCAACTGCCGCCTTTTAAACAGCCTCACCTTTTCCAGCAACTCGGTGGAGTCGCTGTGCTTGCCGACTCCACCTACGCCGCCCTGCAGGGCCGCAAGAAACTCAAGGTGGATTGGGACGCCAACCCCGCACACTCCTCTTTCAATTCGGCCGCCTACAAGCAGGAACTGTTCGCCAGCGTCCACAATTCCGGCAAGCCCGTGCGCAACCGCGGCAATTTCGATACCGCCTTCAACACAGCCGCGAAGAAGCTGGAAGCCGATTACTACGTGCCCATGCTGGCCCACGCATCCATGGAGCCGCCCGTCGCCGTCGCCGAATTCAAGGGCGGCAAAGTCGAAGCCTGGTGCCCCACGCAGGATCCGCAAGCCGTGCAGCAGGCCGTCGCCGCCGCCCTCGGTATCACGGCTAACGACGTCACCGCCAACGTCACCCTCCTCGGGGGAGGCTTCGGACGCAAGTCCAAGCCCGATTACGTGGTCGAAGCCGCCCTTCTGTCAAAGGCCTCCGGCAAGCCTGTCAAGGTTGTCTGGACTCGTGAGGACGATATCCGCTTCGACTACTTTCATTCGGTCGCCGCCATGCACATGAAGGGCGGCATGGATTCGTCCGGCAAGCTCGAGTCGTGGCTCTTCCGCAGCGCCTTCCCGCCTATCGCCTCCACCTTCGCCGCCGGAGCCGAATACGGCGCCGATTTCGAAACCGGCATGGCGCTCAACGAAATCCTCTTCGACGTCGCCCATATGCGCGCCGAAAACTGCCCGGCCAGGAACCATGTCCGCCAGGGCTGGCTGCGCGCCGTCTGCCACTTGTTCCACGCCTTCGCCATCCATAGCTTCGTCGACGAACTCGCCCACCTCAACAACTCCAATTACGTCGACTACTTCCTCAAAACCATCGGTCCCGACCGTCAGGTCGATCTCACCAAGGATGGCGTCACGCCCTGGAACAACGGGCAGCCCACCGCCACTTTTCCGCTCGACACCGGACGCCTGCGCCGCGTGCTCGAACAGTGCGCGCAGAAGTCCGGCTACGCCAAATTCGCCAACACCAAGAACCGCGCCATCGGCATCGCCGCCCACCGCAGCTTCCTGAGCTACGTGGCCAGCGCCGTCGAGATCGCCATCGATTCCGAGGGCAACCTCACCATCCCCAACGTGTGGACCGTCGCCGATGTCGGCCAGATCGTCATGCCAGACCGGGTGCGCGCACAATTCGAAGGCGCCGCGGTTTTCGGCGCCTCGCTCGCCCTGATGGGCGAAATCACGGCCGATAACGGGCGAATTGTCCAGTCCAACTTCAACAACTATCCGGTCGCGCGCCTCAAGCAGGCGCCGCAAAAGATCGATGTCACCATCGTCGCTTCCAATGCGCCCCATGCCGGAGTCGGCGAACCCGGCGCGCCGGTCATCGCCCCTGCGCTGACGGCCGCGATCTTCAACGCTACCGGCAAGCGGATCCGCGAACTACCCATCCGGCAGACCAAACTCGTGTAGGCGATTTAGCGCGGCCGCCGGAACAGGCCGCCATAGACCGCCTTCGCCAGGATGTGACCCTGAATCGCCTTCATCACGTTGGCGCGTGTCTCAAACGCGTCAGCCGATGGCTTTACGTCCAGCTTGGTGTCGAGTGCGTAGAGCTCAAACACATAGTGGTGGAACGGACCGTTCGCGCCGGCTCCCGGACCCCGGTACATGGGTCCTGTGGCGCTGATCTGATAACTTCCATCGGGCAATTGCGGTCCCTTGGGTACGCCTTCGGGCAAGCCGGTCGCGGTCGCCGGAATGTTCCAAAGGACCCAGTGCGCCTGGTCGTCGGTAGTCTTGTTACGGGCGAGGTCCAGGTCGTGCATATGGAGGAAGAAACTCTGCGTGCCGGCGGGCACATTGGTCCAGCTCATCTCGGGCGACGTACCCTCGCCGGCAGCCACGCCTGGAGCGGCCTGACTGAACTTTACGGGAATCTGGCCGCCGTCGGCAAATCCCGGAATGGTCAAAATCATGACCGCCGGCGCGGCGCCAGCCGCGGGCTGGCCTCCGCGGCCTGCATCCTGAGCAGATAGCGAGAAGGCTATGGCAACCATGATGGTCGAAACAAAGAGCAATCGCATGGGTCTATCCTAGCGTGGAATGGAGCGCCCCGAAAGGTACAAACCTTGAACCTGATAAAATGCCGTCAAGCGGAGTGCTGAATGACATTGACTAGAGCAATGGGCCTGGGACTGTTCACGCTCGCGTCGGCTTTGGCGCAGCCGCCGTTGTTTACGGATTCACTTCCGAAGGAGGAATTCGCAGAGCGGCGTGCGCGATTGATGGAACGCATAGGCGACGGCATCGTCGTGATACAAGGCGCCGCCGAAGATGCGGCGTACGTGAAGTTCCGGCACAACAACCTCTACGCGCCTCGAGTGGGCTGATATGCGGCGGGAGCATTCCCTTGATCAGCCGCAGGTCGAACGGCTGAGATCGCACCAGGGCCGAGCTATCATCTCTCTATGAAGCTCCGCCCGCTACTCCTCCTATTCTGCGTCTCGATTATCTTCGCGCAGATCCGATTTACGTTCCAGTCCGGCGACATAATCCTGCGAGGCGGCTGGGTTTTCGACTCCATCCATGACGGCGTCCGCCGCAACACCGGCATTGTCGTTCGCAACGGGGAATTCCTCGAGGTCGATGCGAATCTCGCGGGGCGCGATCCCGGCAATGCTCGCGTGGTAAATCTCGCGGACGACGAATACATCCTGGCCGGCCTTTTCGATCTCCATGCGCATTACGCCGTTGATCTTTTCGGCGCAGGCCGCGTCGACGAATACACAGTAAACCCTCTGCTGTTTCTTGCCAACGGCGTGACATCGACCTTCCCCGCCGGCGAAGTTGATCCCGAAGGGATGATGGAAGCCCGCAAGCGCATTGATAACGGACAGCAGGCCGGCCCGAGGATTTTGAATTCGGGCCCGTACTTCGGTTCCGCGCGCCCCGGCTGGAACCATGCGGAGATGACGCCGGAGGCGATTCGTGCCGATGTCCGGAAATGGGCGGCGCTGGGCATCAAAGGACTCAAGGCGAAAGGCATTCATCCGGATCAACTGGCAGCTCTGATCGATGAAGGGCACCGTCATGGGCTCACAGTCACGGGCCACCTCGATTCCGGCTTCCGCAATAGCGTCAATCCACGCGACGCAATCGCGATGGGTATCGACCGCGTTGAACATTTCATGGGCGGAGATGCACTCACGCCGGATAAATCAGCGTACAGTTCGCTGGAACATCTGGACACGGCCAGTCCGGAGGTTGCCGCCACTTTCAAGACTTACCTGTCGCAGAACGTGTATTTCGATGCGACGCTCGCCACGTACGGATCGTTTTCCGATCGCCAGCCGAAGGAACTCTACGAGTACTGGACGAACGAAATGGATTTCCTGACGCCGTATACTCGCACCGTCGTCGAATCCCATCTGCCCCGGTCAAACAACGCACAGTTTGGACGACTCCTTACGGCCAAGCTGAAAGAAGTGAAGGCATTTTACGATGCAGGCGGTGGGGGCTTAATTACGCTCGGTACCGACCATCCGAGTTGGGGAGAGTACTGGTCCGGTTTCATGTCCCACAGGGAACTGCAGGCCCTTGTCCTCGCAGGAATCCCGCCCTCCGCCGCGCTCAAAATCGGAACGATTAACAGTGCTCGGGCGTTCAACATGGGTACTAAGCTGGGTGCGATTGAACGCGGGCGATGGGCGGACCTCTTCGTCGTGCGGGGGAATCCGCTCGACGACATCCGTAACACCCGGAACGTCCGGATGGTCATGAAAGCCGGTGAGATCTACGATCCCGCCGTTCTGCTTGCTTCAGCAAGAGGCAGAATGGGCCCGGTACGCGCTGAAGATGCAGCTTGGTGGAAGGGCAATTTGCGTTTCGCAAAGGCCCAGTGAGCTGTCAGCCACCGAGGTTCCGTTCTTGCAGAACTTCTAACCGGAAACTACCTTCCTACCCCAAGCCGGTCTGCCAGGATCGGGGGAAGGCCGGCGTCGCGGATCTTTTTCTGGGCGCCGGAGATGTTGTAGTCGGTGCGGCAGTATGTGACCACGTGCGAATCCGTGTTGTAGAGGGCATAGGCCGATCGCGGGTTTCCGTCGCGCGGCTGGCCGACCGAGCCGGGGTTGATCATGTAGGCGCAGTCCGGATCGATCTCCATCTCCTGCCGGTCGCCCCATCCGGAGGGGCACAAGATCGTCTCCACGCGGGAGCGGTTCCAGATGAATCCGCCCTGCACATGGGTGTGGCCGAAGAATGCCAGCCGGCACTCCAGATAGCCGAAGGATTGCAAGGCCTCGTCGGCGCCGAGCACGTACTCGTCTTCGTCGAAAGGCGATCCATGCACCATCTGGAATCCGTCTTCCAGGATCGGACCTTTCGGAAGCGCGCGGGTGTAGTCCGCGTTTTCGGGGGTGAGTGTGCCCTGCGTCCAGATGGCGGCGGCGCGGGCCACCGGGTTGAACCACTCCAGGTCGTCCAGGCCAGTGCAGGCCTTGTCGTGATTGCCTCGCACGACGAGGTCGCAATGGGCGCGCACCCACTCGACAATGGGATTCGGGTCGGCCCCATAGCCTACCAGGTCGCCGCAGCAAATCGTCCGGTCGTACTGGCCGGCGGCATCCTGGACCACGGCTTCCAGGGCTTCCCAATTCGCATGAAGATCGCTCAGGATAAGATAGCGCACGGGGATCAGGACTTATGCCTTTCTGAGCCGCAGCAAGGAGATTTCGGGAGGCGCCCCGATGCGGGCCGGGATGACGATGGTTCCAAGCCCGCGGGTGACGTAGGCGGAAGCCGCTCCGGAGCGATAGAGACCGTAAACAAAGGGAGTGACGAAGCGGGCCGGATTGATGGATCGATCCAGGATTTCGACCGTGACTTGTCCGCCATGCGTATGACCTGCCAGGAGGAGATTATAGCCTTGTTGGGCAGCCACTGGGAAGACGTCGGGATTGTGCGAGAGCAAAACGTTGCAAGCGCCGGGCACCATCAGGCTCTCCGCGCCGCGGAGATACATCTGTTTTCCGGCCAGGGATTGGTAGTCCACGCCCGCCAGGTTGAGGGTGGAATTCCCGAATCGAAGCTGCTGGGACTGGCTTCGCAGGAAGCGAATCCCCAACCGCCCGGCGGCTTCCGTGGTGTACTCCTCCACGCGGGCGTAGCGTTCGTGATTTCCCATACACCCGAAGACGCCGGCGTCAGCCTTGAGGCGTGCCAGTTGGCGGATGCAGGCGTCCAGCGGGTCGCCGCGGCCCGAGATCAAGTCTCCCGTCACGACTGCCAGGTTCGGCCGCAGCCCGATGGCCGCATCGATGACCCGAGCCAGTTCGGATTCGCTCAGAAAGGGACTGAGGTGGATGTCGCTGAGCTGCAGAATGCGGAGGCCATCCAGATCCTGCGGTAAGCCGGGGATCGGCACGTCCACTTCGCGCACATGAAAGTCGGTACGCTGGATCAGGGAGCCGTAGCCCATGACCGCCAATGGCCCTGCCAGCACAACATTTCCCGCGGCATTGAGCACACGGCGGCGGGTGGAATCGACGTCGGCGGCCAGATGGTTTTTCACGACCCGGAGAATCGAGTGCAAGACGAAAAGGGCGGTAGACACCATGAGGTAGCCGAGGGTGGCCGCTCCGATCAACATTGCCGGCCTGCCAGGGATTCCCAGGCGTGACACCGGATCCGACCAGGAAAAAACATAGCCCACCACCAGAAGGGCATCGAACAGGAAGATCGCGGATCGCGCCAAGGTGTGCCGGGGTCCCGAGAAACGGTGCGCCGCTGCCGAGAGCAGTCGCACGGCGATCCGCCACTGGACAATCGCAAAAACGACGATTAGGATGCGCTCAAGAGGATTCAATACCGGTTCCGGCCTATCCTCTATTGTAATGACATTCTATTGTAATGACATTCGGCCGGGTGCGTAACCGTTTTGGGGAATTCCTCACCAGTCAACACCGCTCCCTCACGGTCGCGGCTCGGTAACTCACATTGAATCAGCAAACGCCGCAAACGCCGCAACCGAGCCGCGACCGTAAGGGAGCGGTTGCTGCAAGTTGAAACGCGAAATACGCCCACCCAAAGCCGCGCGTGGGCGATAATGGGTCTGGGTCTCATCAATGGCGCTGTCTCGATGCCATGTTCCTGTACGCCTTGCGTGTCGCAGGGAAAACCAAGACCCGCGGCGTTCGTTCGACACACAAGATGGACAGCAACAACCATCAGCCTTCCTGGATTGGCAAGCTCAACAGGAGTCTGGAAAGACTTCGACAGAGCGAAAACCAATTGTCCCTGGTCCTCAGCCTGTTGATCGGCGCGCTGGTCGGCCTGGTCGTCGTAGCGTTTATCCTGCTGACCGGACGGCTCGCATCCCGCATGTATCCGGCCGGTGGATCGGGCTGGCGGCGGATTCTGGTTCCCGTACTCGGTTCGCTCAGCACGGGCTATCTGCTGTCGCGCTACTTTCCGTTTGCGCGAGGCAGTGGAATCCCGCAAACCAAGTTCGCCATCTTCATCAACGACGGGCGAATCATGTTTCGTACGGTGTTGGGGAAGTTCTTCTGCTGCTCGGCCTCGCTCGCCAGCGGAATTGCGCTTGGCCGTGAAGGGCCGTCCGTGCAGGTGGGCGCGGGAATCGCCTCGGTGGTCGCGCGGAATCTGGGACTCACCCCCAAACAGATAAAGGCGCTCGTGCCGGCCGGTTGTGCGGCGGCGCTGGCCGCGGCGTTCAATACGCCGATTGCGGCGGTCCTGTTCTCACTCGAAGAGATCATGGGTGATCTCCACGCCGAGGTGCTAGGTTCCGTGGTGCTGAGCTCGGCCACCTCCTGGATGGTCTTGCACCTGGTTTTGGGAGACGATCCCCTCTTTCACGTCTCCGGCTATCGGCTGTTGCATCCCTCTGAATTCGCGATTTACGCCGCGCTCGGAGTGGTTGGCGGGCTGGGATCGGTCTGTTTCGTCAAACTTCTGCTGGGACTGCGCGCGTGGTTCATGCGCCTGCCGAAACGGACGGTCTGGTTTCAGCCGGTCGCCGGCGGCCTGACGGTCGGGCTGATCGGTTACTTTGTGCCCGAAGTGTTAGGGGTTGGCTACAACCACGTCGAAAAGGTGCTGAACGGCGACATGGTTTTGAAAATGGTGGTTCTGTTTGCCGTGCTCAAGATCGTCGCTACCGCGGTCTGCTATGCGTCCGGCAACGCGGGCGGCATTTTCGGTCCGGCCCTGTTCATCGGCGCGATGATGGGCGCGGCGGTGGGAGGCGTCGCCCAGGCGCTGTTTCCCGGCTCCACGGCCGGCCCGGGCGCGTACGCGCTGGTCGGCATGGGAACCGCATTCGCGGGAATCGTGCGCACGCCGCTGACGTCGGTGATCATGATTTTCGAGATCACCCGCGACTATACGATCATCGTTCCGCTGATGATCTCCAACCTGATCGCGTTCTTCATTTCACAGAAGCTCCAGCCACTGCCGATCTATGAAGCCCTTGCCTTCCAGGAGGGTGTGCACCTGCCCACCGCGCACTCGCGCGCCCACACCGAGCGGGTTCAGGTCGGCCAGGCTATGCGTCCGGCCCCGGTGGTCCTATCTCCGGACATGCTGATTGCGTCCGCTCTTCATCGGATCAAGGACCTCGCTCTGGATGCCTGGCCGGTCGCCGACGCGGGAGGGCTGTGTGGAATGATACGGAGCAGCGAGCTCGAACAGGCCTCCATTGACGGAGCGTCTTATCAGAATGTGGCGGCGATTCTTCGCCCGGGCGCCCGCCTGGGCGGCTCCAAAGACGAACGGGTGGCCCACGTTCATCCCGACCACAGCCTGAGCCTGGCGCTCGAACGGATGGGGGCCGGCGGACTGAAGGTCCTTCCCGTCGTCAGCCGCGCGAACGTGCGCCAGTTGATCGGGATTATCACGCTAGACGACATCCTGGGCGCCTATGGCGTGGCGAAGCGGCCCAGTTCCATGGAGCAAGGCAACTGATGGTAAATCCCTTCAAAGGGCCATCGTTTTTGAGAACGTTCGGGTTGGTTCTCCTCGCGATTGCGGTACTCTTTACGGCCGATACGTTTCTCGCCAATGCCGAGCGGGCGGAGAGCCTGGCCGGTGCGGCACGCCTTTTCCAGCAGGGCCAGGCATTGATGCAACGTGGAGACAACGCGCAGGCCATCGAACGAATCCAAGACGCGCTTGCGATTGAGCGCGGCAATCGCGACTATCTGCGGATGCTCGCGCAGGCGCAGTTCGCGGCCGGAAAGACTTCGGACGCCGAATCGACCTTGACGGAATTGTTGCAGAGCAACCCCACCGACGGACTTGCCAGTCTGGTCATGGGACGCGTCCTGGTGAAGGAGGGGCGATTCGCGGAGGCCATTTCGTACCTGCACCGCGCGATTTATGGCGATTGGAAAGAGGACGCGGCGGGTAACCGCCTCCGCGCGAGGTTCGAGCTGATCGATCTGCTGGCCGGGCGGAACTCCAAACAAGAGCTGCTCGCCGAGTTAATCGCGGTGCAGGATCATATTCCGCCCGATCTCGAGAGGAAGAGGGGCCGGCTGTTCCTGCTGGCGGGATCTCCCGCGCGGGCCGCCGAGGTATTTCGGGGAATCCTGCAGGATGCCCCTGAGGACGCGGACGCCATCGCCGGCTTGGGCGAAGCGGAATTCGCCAGAGGCAACTATCGCGAGGCAGAACGGCATTTCCAGACGGCGCTGCGATTGGCGCCCGACAATCAGGCTGCCCGGCAGCGCCTTGACCTGTGCAACGAAGTGCTCACGCTCGATCCTACGATGCGAGGCATCGGCCCCACGGAGCGCTTCCGGCGCAGTCGCAGGCTGGTCGAGCTAACGGTGGGCGAGACGACTCAATGTATCGGTCAAAACGCGTCGGCCGAAGTGCAGGGATTGCTCGACGAGGCAGGGAAGGCGCTGAAGGCTCATGTGAGCGCAGTCCAGCAAAGCGAAGCTTCCGAGTCCAACCTGGATCTTGCCGAGGAGCTCTGGCAGGCTCGCAAGCAGGAATGTAAGTCGCCGCCCGCGACGGATGGGCCGTTGGGATTGGTTATGGCGAGGCTGGCGCAGTAGAACGCCTTCAAAGGGCTGGCGGAGGAAGAGGGATTCGAACCCCCGTGCGAGTCGCCCCGCAAACGGTTTTCAAGACCGCCGGTTTCAACCACTCACCCATTCCTCCGGCCTTTGATCCTTACCATTATACCTGCCTCAGGCCCCGCCTTTTTGCTGGAGCAGCAGTTCCAGTTTGCCCTTCAGTTCGCTCAAGCTCCGCATCACCTCTTCGTGTTCCACCTGCTCGGTCGGCGGCATCTTGCGGCGGATGTAAAAGACCCCGCCGGGTTCCAGGACACATTGCTCCACGTCTTCGATACGGTCGAACCCCTGGCGGTGCAGCACCGTCATCAACTCCGCCCGCGTGAGCAACTCCTTCGCCAGGGCGTTACGCAAGACGTGGCCGTGCTCCACCAGCACCGTCGGTTTCCCTTCGCATAATTGGTCCAGCCGCCGGTGACGGAAGAGGAATCGCACCACCAGGTAGTTCATCCCCAGCAGGGCAAACGCGCCGATCAGGCCGCCGGTCAGCGAATTATCGTTCCCGATGATGGCGTTCTGCACGGTGTTGGAGAGCGAAAGAAGCACCACCAGGTCGAAGGGGTTGAGTTGCGCCAGCTCCCTCTTGCCGAAGACTCGCAGCACCAAGACCAGGAAGAAGTAGACGATCACCGGCCGAAGGATCTTCTCCACGATCGGCGCTCCCACCGTGAAGATCTCGCTCCACATTTTGTTGTTAATCACCCAATCGGGCATTCTCGCTTGCCTCCCCCTGTCGATTATCCCCGGTTTCCCGTATGCTACGCCTGGAAATCCAGCGATGTGGAGGTTTTACCGGGGCATGGAATCCTGTGTCACGAGGCGGCTGCAGCGACAAAGCAGCCACACGCTCCTATTCAACTGGAAACTCCTGCTCTCGGATGAGTGCTTCCCTCACGGCGAGAAAATCCGGATCGTTGATGGAGAGGACGTGAATCGTAACCCGGCCAATAGCCGTCTTGCCGGCCAGAGCAGCTCCTGTCCACTCGAAGTGTTCATTCCATTGGTCCGTCCGCGGATGGAAGAGTCGAACCAACTCGCTCGTATTCGGATCTGTTCCAGCGATGTTCGGGCCCTTGTGGCGATTGCAATGCAGACAGGCAAAGGCGAGGTTTTCCAGAACGGTCTGCCCCCCGTGCTGCCGTGCAATGATGTGATCGACTGGAAAGGGCAAAGGATAGGCCGAGACAGGAAGGTGGCAATACTCACATCGGTCTCGGGCCCGGCGCCGGACCTCTCGGACCACATTCCGCTTCACGTGCGCGGGAGTCCGCCTGGCTTCCTCTTGAGAGCTAGCCGAGCCTTCGACTGCATGACCGCCAGAAAGTTCCCAATATGCAGATAGCTGTCGAATTCGGCCTGCTCTTCAGCCGTCAAAATCCCAGCTTCCGAATGCTCCGCCAGCCGGAGCATTCTCTGCCGATCGTCATCGTCAAAGTCAATCGAGAGCAGAAATTCGGCCGCCTCGGACGATAAGTCATCTTCGTGGGCGCGCATCAAGCGAGCCCAAATTGCTGCTTCGCGGTTAGGGACTGGAAGCTGCGAAATCATAGAGACTGGTTCAATTGTACCGCCGGGCGTTTGTCTGAGTCGTCGTCCCTGCCTCCGATTATCCCCGGTTTCCCGTACGCTTCGGGGAGAACCTTCTGGCATTCGGCACGAAATTCCGGTAAAACAGGATGAGCGGAGCGTGTTTCGGCCTGTTGAAACGCTGTGGATATCGTCGGGCCTGGCGAAAACGGAAGGCGTACCCGGTGATTCCACAGTACTTCGAGGGCTGCCGGCAAGGAGTGATGCGGCGCCGTTTATCCGCAGGATAAACTATTCAAAATGAGGGCCAAATTCTCCGGCTCACCTCAGGTGCACCGCACGCTAAGCTAGGTCATTCGCGCCATGTCAGCACACAACACCGTTGAAAAGGGTCTGCCCACCAATGTGGATGCCGAGCGATTCGTACTGGGCTCCATCCTGCTCGACGACAGTTTCTTCGTCCAGGCGGCCGGTAGTCTGGAGGCCGAGGACTTCAGCCTGGAGAAACATCGCCGCATTTTCAAGCGCATGGGCGATCTCCACGAGCGCGATGAGCGGATCGACCGCATCACCGTCGCCAACGAGCTGATGAAGTTCAACGAGCTGGAGGCGTGCGACGGCTTGAGCTACCTCGTCTCGCTCGACGANNATGATCAACCGGTGCCTGCTGGATTCCGAAGAGCCCGAGCAGATCCTCGCCGGGGCGGAAGAGACTCTGCTCAAGCTGGGCGAAGCCCAGGTCAAGTCCGGGTTGCTCAATCCCGAGCAGATTCTTCGCGACTACGAAGGGGGCATCAACGCCTTCCTCGATCCCAGCAAGCGCATCAAGGGCATCAGCACCGGGTTCACCAAGTTCGATGAGATGACCGGCGGGCTGCATGGCGGCGACCTGGTCATCGTGGCGGCCCGGCCTTCCATGGGCAAGACCGCGCTCGCATTGAACATCGCGCAACACGTTACGCTCAAACTGAAAAAGACCGTGGCGATTTTTTCGCTCGAAATGTCGAAAGAGTCCCTCCTTACCCGCATGGTCTGTTCGGGGGCGCGCGTGGACAGCCAGAAGTTTCGAGCGGGCTACCTCAACCAGGCCGAGCGCCAGAAGCTCCACAACGCCGTGAATGAGCTGGTGGAATCGCCGCTCTACATCGACGATTCCGCCGGCATCCATCTGATGGAGATTCACGCCAAGCTGCGGCGTCTGCAGGCGGAACAGGATAAAATCGACCTGGTCGTCGTCGACTACCTCCAGTTGATGAGCGGCCATGGCCGTTTCGAAAACCGCAACCAGGAAGTCAGCGCCCTGTCGCGCGGGATGAAGCTGTTGGCCAAAGAGCTGAACGTCCCCATGATGGTGCTCTCCCAATTGAGCCGCGCCGTAGAGACGCGCCAGGGCGATCACCGCCCGCAGCTCAGCGACCTGAGGGAAAGCGGCAGTATTGAGCAAGACGCCGACGTGGTGGGCTTCATCTTCCGCGAGGAGGTCTACAACCGCGACCGCGAAGACCTGCGTGGCTTAGCCGAGCTGATCGTCGCCAAGCAGCGCAACGGCCCAGTGGGAACGGTGAATCTGGTATTCCTGCACGCCCAGACGAAATTCGAAAACCGCGCCGAAGATACGGGGGAGCCGGAGTAACACGGGCATTCTTGCCTGTGTGGTTCTTGCTTTCTTTGTATTTCCTCGCCGCAAACCACACAGGCAAGAATGCCCATGTTACCTTGACACCCACAACTCCGCCTGCAGGAACCCTACCGACCGGATCTGCTCGCTCAGCGTGCTGTACTGCACCAGCCCGCTGGCCTCGCGCAGCCGGGCCGCTTCCGGAATCGTCAACTCGCGGAGATAACGGTCCGCCGACTCGCGATACGAGTAGCCCGCATAAGCTATCCGGTCCGCGCCAACCACCTCCATCAGCAGATCCCAGAAGGTCTTGCGCTGGAACAATCCCTTGCGCGCCGCCGCCGCGCGTGGAATCTCGATCGCCTGCCGCCCGCCGCGCAGCGTCGCGCGGATGCACCGTTCGGCCGCGAAGGGGCGCGCCGGATCGGGATCGGGAAAGGTCGCCAGAATCGCGCGAATGCCTTCCAAATCGGCTTCCCAACCCACCCAACGAAACCGCGTCGCGCCGCTCACCAGCGTTCCGCGCAGCAGAAGCTCGCGGATGCGCGCTTCGTCCTTGCCCGCAACACCGAGCATGTGCGAGATCAGTTCGCGCACCGGAAGTTCCTGAACCACCACCGGCGTAAGGGAGATGGACTCCGCGGCTTCCGAACTCAGTTTCACCCGGATGGTAGGAGGTAACGCCATGCTTTGATTTCACGCTAGCATAAGTCCGTGACCCCTCTCGACAAGGTGCTGGCGGAGATCGCCCGCTACCAACATGCGCTCCTCCGCTTCTCCGCCCGGGAGCACCACGGCGCCATTGAACTGGTCATCGAGCTCCAGGACCACAGCCTGGGCCTGCACACCTACTACGCCCCCATCCATCCACGGGACATCGAGCATCCGCAATTCCCCTGGACCTTTCAACGCTATCTCTACGACTGCATGCACGACTACCTGGTGGAGATGTTCATCCACACCCCGCAGAGCCGGGACCCGCAGCCATGACGCCCGCAGGCCTGCTGCTCGAGGAGGAGATCCGCCGCGATGGCCCAGTGCCTTTCCGCCGCTTCATGGAGGTGGCGCTCTACCATCCGGAGCATGGATACTATCGCCGGCCGCAAGATCCCTTCGGCAAACAGGGCGACTTCTTCACCGCGGAGCAGATCCAGCCCGTCTTCGGACTCCTGATGGCCGCGCGCATCCGTCAACTCTACCAGGCGATGGGCGAGCCCTCGGAGTTCGTCGTGGTGGAGTTGGGCGCCGGCCGCCGGGAGATGGCCGAAGCGTTCTCCGAGTGGCCTTACATCCCCATCGATCTGGATTCCGGCGAGTTGCCCCAGGAGATTTCGGGTGTAGTCTTCTCCAACGAATTCTTCGACGCGCTGCCCGTGGATGTGGCCGTGTACCGGGACGGCGCCTTCCGCGAGCAGCGCGTGGCCCTTGCCCGCGGCCGCTTCGTATGGGAGACCGGCCCCGCGGTCTCCGCCGAAATCGAAGATTACCTGCGGCGCTACTTTCCTCCGCCGGAAGAAGGGCGTTGGTATGAAGCCAATCCTGACGCGCTGCGGTGGATGGAGAAGGTCGTGCGTGCCTTGCAGTACGGTTACATGCTCACCATCGATTACGGCTACACACGCGCGGAGTCGGTGCGCTTTCCAGCCGGAACGCTGATGGGATACCGCCGCCACACCGCCCGCGAAGACGTGCTGGAGGATCCCGGCGAGCGAGACATCACCGCGCACGTCAACTTCTCCGCGCTCGAAGAGTCGGGCAACGCCCACGGTCTCCGGACCGAGCGCTTCGAAACGCTGGCGCAGACGCTGCTGGCCGCCGGCGAGCCCGATCAGTTCGCCAGTGTGCTCACGCCCGCCGGCGATCTCCGCCGCCGCATGCAACTCAAGACGCTCCTCTTCGGCATGGGAGAAACCTTCCGGGTGCTGATACA
>PMTT01000615.1:0-1341 GCA_003167275.1 Bryobacterales bacterium
TCGCGGCTACAGCGCGCAGGAACTCGACGAACTCCTGGCCGGTTCTAGTAGGGAAGCCGTCAATCGAATGGCCGATGATATCGGTGTGAACGTGATCGGCCAGATGGAAACGAATGGCGAGCCCCCGAGGATTTGCATTAGGGTCGTTGTCGGGGATCAACGGAAGACCGGTCGAATTGGAGAACCGCACGCTTACCGGAGTAGACGCGCGCGTCACGTGCGGCGCCCGAGTGAGAGACACGGCTTCCGAAGAAGGAGTGAAGATGCCCGCCAGCAGGACGCCCTTGGCGTGAGCCGGGCGAAATCCGGGGTGCAGGCCGAAAATGGTGTCGAATTGCTCGATCAAATCGTTGCCGAGCTGGATGAGTTTCTCGTCCGAAGGAAGTGGCATGTTGGGTCCCTCTGATTCTTCTTACAATATACCCACAAGATGCGGATCTGAGAAAAAGTTTCTTTTCAAACACTCATCGGCATTGGCCGTCTGCTTTCCGGCCAGCATCATACCCGGCAGCAGAGGGGCGGTGGAGGAGGGCGCGGCGGATTTAGCGGAGACGGTGGACGTCCGGCGGTGGTAGGGAGCTCGATAACGCTGCCGGCAGATCGGGGTCAGCGCCAGGAGAAGAATGACAGATGATGCTATTGCACATAGCTGGGCCGGTGTTGCGGGTGCCATTCATCGAGCTTGGGCAGGTTTTCAAGAGCCGCCTGCGGATGAAGATGATGGACTCGATGGTAACCGACGTTGGCGGAGTAACCGAACTGGCCGCCAAACACCACAGAATCGTGCCCAAATCAAATCGTATCCGGGACGGCGGTCTCAGGAGCTATTATCATTACAGGGAGAATCGGATATGGCTAAAGGCACCGACACGGAATTACTTAAGGCTGCATTATTCGGATACCAAGTGCAAAGTGAACGCATTGAGGCCACGATTGCCGACATTCAAGCTCAACTGGGCCACCGTGGTCCTGGNNGCGTACGATGAGTCCATCCGCTCGAAAGAAAATTGCACTTGCCCAGAAAAAGCGATGGGCGGCGTTCCACGAAGAAAAGGGAGAACCTGGAAAACCGAAGAACGTGAAGAGTCCGAAAAAGCGTCAGATGAGCGCCGAGGGAAAGGCCAGGATTGCGGCAGCTACAAAAGCCCGTTGGGAGGCTTATCGGGCAGCTAAGGCAAAAGCTTAGAAAGGCCGGCCTGAACAATGCCCGGAAGGCCACTCCAAACTCCGCGATGCCCGCAATGTCGTCCAAACTGTGCCGGCAACCGAGTCGCGTCTCCGGGCATCCGACGTTACGGAGTGCTTCGCATGCCCGGCACAATCTAACCCCTCCAAATCGCA
>PMTT01000615.1:1373-19528 GCA_003167275.1 Bryobacterales bacterium
GCATTCTCTAGCGTCTCGCCTTCCTGCAGTTTTACCTCAGCCAAGCGGCACCTCCGGCATTCAGGATCATTCCGATTTGCTCTGCCTGGCCGGTCCAGCCCGATGTTTTCGATGGCATCATGCGGCCTCTTCGGTCTTCGGCGCCGTCTCGGCTTGCGCCAGCTTTTCCGTCAGTTCCTTGCCAGGCTTGAAACTCGCATCCCGTTTTGCCGGGATGGTGATTGCCTCTCCGGTGCGAGGATTGCGGCCTTGGCGCTCCTTCCTATCTTTCACGGTGAAGCTCCCGAACCCGCGTAGGTCAACCCGTTCGTTCGCTCGAAGCGCCTCCGCGATCATTTCGAAAACGGAATCCACGGCGGCTTCTGCCTGCGCTTTCCCCATTTCAGTCTTGGCTGCGACTTTCTCAATCAATTGCTGTTTTGTCATCTCATTTAAGTTTAGCGGGTTTTGGGGTGAAGCATGCTTGGCGTTGTCATATCGCGGCGATAATCCCCACCCTCTGTCAGGCAGGAATCCTGGGAATCCCCATCCTCCCTGAGCGTGTCGCCGTGGCCAAGAAGATAGTCCATCTTGGTATTTCCGAGACGTTCCGTTGAGCTTGAGCATGGTTCCCGGTATTCAGGGGGCCAGAACCGGACCGGAGGTGAAGGAAGGCATCCCCGCTTAACAGGGCCCAACGGGCGGCTCGAACCCGGTCAGTTTGCCAGACTCGTTCGTCCCAATCCGGCAAGTAAACCGCGTTCCACCCGACCAGGGATGGCGCAAGCGCGATGGACCGTGGGAAAAAGGTATCCGGTGTCCGAACTGAGGCTAGAATGCAGAAATGAGGCATTTCGGTTGGAGTGAAGGGAACGAGGTTTATCTTCCATTGATCGATGCGGAGCATCGCGCCCTGTTTGGGCTTGCCGACAGTCTGCAGAACGCGGTTTCGGCGGCTGCGGCGGCGACGGAAGTACGGGAACACCTCCACCGCCTGGCCGCCCAAGCGGAAGAGCATTTCACGCATGAGGAGTGGCTGATGCAGTCGGCGGGGTATCCATCTTACGGTTGGCACAAGCACCAGCACGACACCGCACGGCGACGCATCAACTTGTATGCTCCGCTGATCGAGAGCGGCGACCGAGAGGCGACGGATGCGTTTTTGGAATTCCTTTGTGGGTGGCTCCAGGACCATACCGGTCTCACGGATCGGATGATGGGAGCATACCTACGCAATTACGAGCGGACCCATAGCGTGAGGCATCCTGAGGAAGTGGCATCGAAGGCGTGAAGTACGGGTAACGAGAGGCTGACAACCTGCCTCGCAGACCGCGACCTTGGGTCAGCCAGCGACGGGTCTGGTATTTTCGTATTCTGAGCGTAGGTGTCAATTGTACTTAGATTGCCATCCAGATAAACCTGGGCGACGCCGGAATATTGATCCGCGACACCGATCCAGGTGATTCCTATGCCGTTGAAGGTGATCGCCGCGCGCGCTCCCTTTTGATTGGTGAGGACCGCGTCTCCCCCGCTATTGGGAGACTCGCCGTTCGGGTGCCAAGTGCCCTTGTTAAGTAATACTGGGGTCATTCTCCTCAATTCGCGTTGTGCCTGATGGCGCAATAGCTGTGCCGGAGCCTGTCCCTGGGCGGGTTCGGCAAAACTTCGCATTTCAAGTGCAGCCTTTGCATTTCAGTTCCGGGAATCTCCGCGTCCTCCTCGTCCGGCCGGGGGATTCTGTTCTGGGCCATCGCGTGCTAATGAGATTAGGCAGCCTGAAACTACATACATCCGGGTTGCTCGCTTTCAGGGTAGAAATCAAGAATCGCGGCATCTCGATCAGGCTGTTGGCTGAGGTCCCGTCTTTGGCACTTACGCCGATCAATTGGGAGAGACCTATGTCTGAAGAGAAACACGAACTTTTGGAGAAGCTGAAATTCGAATTGGCCTTCGCCGAAGACGGTGGATACGGCCGCTCGGTTCGTACGCCACGTCAATCCACATCTCCCTTCCAAGACTCGCTGACCTGCCTGAACTTCGGCGATCCGCTACGTACTCATCCGTGCGCTGAATGCGTTCTCACGCAGTACGTCCCTGAGTCCCACAAAGGCGAAGACGTCCCTTGTCACCATGTCCCGCTCGATCAGGAACGCCGAACCATCGCCACTCTGGATGCCACCGAGGGCGAAGAGGCCCTCAAGCGGCGGCTTCGCCACGAAATCACCAAGCTTGAGGGGGAGCCTGCTATTTAGCTGAGAGGGCTCCGTCTTGGCAAGCAGAGATCCAATATAATTGAAGTGAATCATGGAGCGTAAATGGGAAAAAGGATAGGTATTGGTTGTCTCGGCGTGCTACTCGTCTTCGGGCTGATCGTCGGAGTCTCCTTCAGTGGAACCTACAATTCACTTGTGCAACTCGATCAGGCCACGCAGGCGCAATGGGCCCAGGTTCAAAACGCATATCAACGGCGCGCTGATCTGGTACCCAACCTGGTGGCGACCGTCAAAGGCGCCGCAGATTTTGAGAAAAGCACCATGACAGCGGTAACGGAGGCGCGCGCCCAGGTCGGCCAGATCACACCCGCCGCGATGGCAGACATCACCAAGGATCCAGCAGCCTTCCAACGGTATCAACAGGCGCAGCAGGGATTATCTTCGGCGCTTTCTCATTTGCTGGCCGTGACCGAAAACTATCCGCAGCTCAAAGCGACCGCCAACTTCCGCGATCTTCAAGCGCAACTCGAGGGCACCGAGAATCGCATTACTGTTGAGCGGCAGAGATTCAATGAGGCCGCGCAAGCATTCAACACTCGCCGGAGCAGTTTCCCAACCGTGTTGATCGTTGGCTTTTTCGGCGATAAATTCGCAACCAAGCCTTACTTCCAAGCACAATCCGGAAGCGAAAAGGCGCCCGTGGTGAAGTTCTAATTGCTCCTTCTCCGAAGTTCGCTGGTCCTTATCGCCCTCGTTTCGACCGCGCTGCTAGACGCGGCTGAAACGCCCATCCCTCCGTCGCCCACCCAGTGGGTCACGGACACCGCGAGCTTCCTGTCGCCGGAAGCGGTGCGCTCATTGGACGCACGCCTAGCCGCCTACGAACAGGCCACAGGCCATCAATTGATTGTGTACATCGCACCCACTACGGGCGATGCGCCGATCGAGGACTGGGCGGTCCGGGCCTTTGCAAAATGGAAGGTGGGCCGGAAGGGGCTTGATGACGGGCTGGCCCTTTTCATCATGACTCAGGATCATAAAATGAGGATCGAGGTCGGGTACGGACTCGAAGCCGTAATACCCGATGCGATCGCGTCACGTGTGATCAACGAGGTGTTGGCGCCTCGGATTCAGGCCGGCCATCCCGATGACGCGGTAACAGCAGCTATCGATTCGCTGACCGGGACCATCGGTGGACAGGCCGCCGCGGCTCCGCCAACACGGACGCCGGCGAAGTCCAAGCCATTGACCCTATTTCAATGGATTTTCTATGGCATCGCAGGGATCCTGATACTGGTTTTGGTGATTACGCATCCGACACTCGCATTCTACTTCCTCGCCACCATCATGTCCGGCGGCAGTGGGGGAGGAGGAGGAGGGGGCGGCGGCGGCGGAATTAGCGGGGGCGGTGGACGGTCCGGCGGTGGAGGAGCGAGCGGATCATGGTGACCATCGACAAGGATCGGATCAAGCAAGCGATTCAGAAAGCTGAACGGCGGACTTCCGGTGAGATTCGCGTTTCGGTGTCACCGCTGTTCTGGGGCGATGTTCGGAAAGCTGCCGAGAAGGCATTCGAGCGACTGGGAATGACCGCGACGAAGGGTCGCAATGCCGTGTTATTCTTCGTCGTGCCGGCGCGCCGCCAGTTCGTCGTATTAGGAGACAGCGGCATCCACGAGAAAGTTGGCCAGGAGTTTTGGCATCACATCGTCAGCACCGTGTCCGAAAAGTTTAAGCAAGGTGATTTTACGGGCGGCCTTGTCGCCGGAATCGAAGCGGTCGGCGAGGACTTGACCAAGCATTTCCCCAACCATGCCGCCAGCGGCACGAACGAGTTGCCCGATGATGTCGATTACGGCCCCGGGAGTTGAGGCGTCGAAGCACAGGATAGGCTTCAGACTGCGATCCGAGCAGTGTGCCTCATCATGTGCGAATCGATACTGCGACGTCATCCGATGACATGTTTCGGGTATTGAGCCGGTTCACTGCGCCGGGATAGGCGTATACTCTCGGTAGGCGTTGCTGTTCAGCGGCGGTGTTTCCTCCGAGCAAAGCAGGCTCTTCCCGCCCACACTCCAGAGGCGACCCCTCAATTCAGGCAAAGCGGTGTGCCCTCACCTACAGAACATTGAACGGGCGCGTTTTTCGTCCCAGCAACGTTGATGCATTTTCAGGCAATAAGGAGTTATTAAAGCGATGGCTACAAATACGAATTCCGTAACAGATGTCCTGCATTCGGATAATCACAGCAAGCTCTCCGCAGAGCAGATTGCGAAGGCTGTAGCCCGCCACAATCGGGATCATTCCGCGACACCGACCGATAAGCCTTCCGCGAAACCGAAAAAGGTCAACAAAGGCTAACGGATAAAGGATTGCGCGCTGCGCCGAAAACAGACNNGATCCCACCATAACGGCGTCTGCCGATGCCCGGAGCAGCCCACTAATGAAGCGGTCCGGCTCGTCGAATCCGTTGATATCGCCTCCCCCGGACTTGCCAGCGATTTCGTAGCTGGATACGCCGTAAATGGCGCTCACGAAGTTGCCGATCACGTAAGGCCGTTGGGGACCGGACGGAGGGCACCGCAGATCGTCTCCGTAAGCGATTCTCAATGCCTCCGGCAGAACGGGAAGCTCCGATGTTTCCTGGCGGTCTATCGACGTGCGAATGGTTTCTAGCAAGACCAATCCTCGCAGGGCGTGCGGGTTTCCGCCGATCCTGAGGGGGGTGTTATTGCGGCGGCAAGAATCAACGAACCTCCCGCCGCCCCTTGTCGGTGATCAAGTAAAAATCGCCGCCCCGTGGCTCCAAGAATCCGGTGTCGACCAGGCGCGCTACGATGTCGAGAACTCGCTCCCGCGATTTGGGGTCATTTCCTCCGGCTTCGAACAGAGTGTGTAGATCAAGAGAGTCGGCTCCCATTTCGATGAAGAGCTGGAGNNCCGTGCCCCAACCTCTGCAACGCGCTGAAGGCCAGAGCGGGTCACCCGAAACCAAAGGGCGGCTTTGCTTCTCGGGAAGCGTTCTCGGACTATCTCAAGGGCACAGGACATTTGTCGGGCATCTTGCGGACGGAAGGATTTTCGCCTGACAACTCTCATTCGCATCGCGGAGGCGCTCGAAGTGCCTCTCGCTGATTTGTTCATTGGCCTTGAGGCGGACGAACCTTTGAATCTTAAGGGCGGAACCGGTGTCGGCGGCCGCTCCGCGATCCTGCGCGAATCACAGGCGGTTGAGCGCAGCGTCCAGAAGATGAAGGCCCTTGTTTCTCCGACAACCGATGAATAACAGCCTTGGGCAATCGCAGATGGCGAGCGATCCATCCGCTGAGGGACGCCAGCATAGACAGCGAAGCCATGGCTTTTCATGCCCTATGCCGGGGCGAACCGGCGGTTAACATCCGTAGCCCGGCTCGCTCCCGCAACTCCGGGCGTCCCGCGCCATCTCCCTCATCGGGCAATATCGGACAAGCAGCGCTGGCATTCGTGGCAAGTATAGGTTCGTCAGGAATGCAGAATCTGTAACTTGCAGACAGGGCAGGGTGGTCGAAGGTTCGAATCCCACCCTCACCGCCAGAATAGAATCACTTTGCAGCCGAAACGGGCTGCACCTCCAAACCTTCCCGCACCACATCTCCGGGGTTCGCAATGATGCTCTGGCCCTCGCTCAGCCCGCCGATCACATCGATGTGATCGCCGTAGTCCCGGCCAACTTCGATCTTTTGGAGATGGACCGTGTGGCCGTCGCGCACCAGGGCGACTTCCGTGCCTTCGGCCCGCACGATCAACGCATCGCTGGGAATCCGCAAGGGAGCGTTGGCACTTGCGCCGATCAGATCGACGCGGGCGTACATGCCCGGCATCAGCGCGCCATCGGCATTCGGCACCTGAACCTCCACGAGCAGTGTGCGGCTGGCGGGATCCAGCGAGTTCGCGGTGCGGGCAACTACGCCCGTGAACTCGCGCCCCGGCAGGTTGGAAACACTCACCCGCGCAGTCCGGCCCGTCCGCACGTCACTGGCGTTCGACTGCGGTACGTTCAGATAAATCCGCAACGTGGCGACCTGCGCCACCCGGAAAAGAAGCGTATTGCCGGCTGTCACTAGCGCGCCGACATCCACATTGCGCAGGGTGATCACTCCGTCGAACGGCGCCTTCACCAGCCGATAGCCTTGCACCTTGTCGAGCCGGGACAGGTTTGCCTCAGCGGCCGCTACGTTGCTGCGCTGCGCCGCGAGCGCCTTCTCGAGGGCTTTGGTGGCGGCCACCAGCGAGCGGTACTCGGACTGGTAGCGGTCGTTCTCCTGGCGGGAGACCACGCCTTTGGCCAAAAGCGCGGACCATCGTTCGGCCGTCACTTTGGCGAGGTCCTCGTCCGCCTGCCCGCGCTCCCAATTTGCCACGGCCTGGTCCACGGCGGCCTGAGTCTGCTGAAGGCTGGCCTTCGCCTGAAGGATCTGGTCATCCACTTCGGGGGCCTCGATTTCAGCCAGCGGCTGGCCGGTCCGGACACGGTCGCCAATATCCACCATCCGGCGCACAAGGTATCCATCCGCGCGGGCCAGGATCGGGGCCTCCGTGATGGCCTGTATGTTGCCGGGCAGTTCGATCGTGCTCTTGTCCAGGGAACGCCGCACCTCGATCACCTCGACCCTCTGCAGCGCCCGTTCCTGCTCGTGGGCTTCTCCGGCGATGACTTCCCGCCGCTTCAAGAGCGGCGTGTACCCGGTGAGGAATGCCACTACAACCAGGACCACCACCGCCAGAAAAATCGCCCATATGGTGATGGCCGAGGGGTGCCACACTTTCCGCGATTGGCCGGCATGAGAATCGCCATTGCCGGTGGTCTTCAGTTCCTGGATCTGGCGCTTGAGCGCTTCGTTCTCCCGCAACAGATCGGAGAGGCCGGGTTGATCGGGTTCGGTGTGCTTCATCTAGTGTTCAGCTCTTCCAGTCTACGCTCATGATCCACCGGCGGCTTGGTGCGCAGATAGGAATAAACGATGGGCACCACGAACAGCGTGGTCACGGTGGCGAGAATCAGCCCGCCGATCACCGCGCGCCCGAGCGGCGCATTTTGCTCGCCGCCTTCCCCCATCCCCAGCGCCATGGGAACCATGCCCAGGATCATCGCGGTCGCCGTCATGATCACCGGCCGGACACGCGCATAGCCCGCGGATAGCATGGCCTCACGCGCGGAGGGCACGGTCTCCCGTTCGTCGTTGGCGAAGGTAACGATCAGAATGCTGTTGGCGGTCGCGACGCCGATGCACATCATGGCGCCCATCAGCGAGGGCACACTGAGCGAAGTGCCCGTAAGGAACAGCATCCACAGAATGCCGGCCGTGGCGCCGGGCAGCGCCATCAGGATGATGAAGGGGTCCAGCCATGACTGGAAGTTTACGGTCATCAGCAGATAGACCAGAACCACGGCAAATATCATCCCCAACGCCAGGCGGAAGAACGACGACCTCATGGTATCCACCTGACCGCGCAGAGAGAATGTCGTACCGCGTGGCAAGTGCGGCTCCTCTTCGCGCATGATCTTCACGACTTCCGCGCCCACACCGCCGAGGTCGCGCCGGTCGACATTGGCGAAAACATCGAAGACCGGCCAGACATTATAGTGGTTGACGATGACTGGCATGTACGACCGTTCGACGGAGGCCAGGTTCGAGAGCAGTTGCGTGCTGTTGGCAGAGGCCCCAGGATTTCCGTAGGCTTGGGAGGAGCCGGCGGGCGATGTGCCGACGGATGCCAGTCCGGCCGTGGACGCGCCCGCCTGCGAACCGGGTGTCGTAGTATTGACGGCATTCGTGCTCGCCGAGATGGGAGTGCGCAACAGGGCGTCCAGGGAGTCGATGCGGTACTGAGGCGTCTGCACACCGATGTTGTAGCTGACGCCGTTCGACCAGTTCATCCAGAAATTGGGCGCTACCGTGCCGCTGCCGCTGAGGGAAATCAGCATACTGCTCGTGACGTCGCGTTGCGTCAGGCCCATCTGCGAGGCTTTCGCGCGATCCACGTCCAGGCGGATCACCGGCTGATCGGCGACCTGGTGCACATGCACATCCGCCGCGCCGGGGATGCGCGCAATTCGTCCGGCCAGCTTCTGGGCGATTTTGTAGTTGGCCTCGGCGTTTCGACCGACCACCTGCAGATCGATCGGTGCGGGCAGGCCGAAGTTCAGGATCTGGCTCGTGATATTGGCCGGCTGGAAGAAGAAGGTCATGTCCGGGAAGCGCTCGCGCAGACGCTTGCGGAGCAGGACTTCGTAATCGCGCGTGGGGGCGTGCTTTTCCTTGTTCAGCGAAATCAGGATTTCGCCATCGGCGCTGGAGATGGTGGGAATATCGCCTTGGGCGATGGCGGGCCAACTGTTCGGAATCCCGATATTGTCGATCACCATTTCGATTTCATCCCGCGGAATCAACGACCGGATTTCGCGCTCCAGGTCGGAAAACCGGACCTCCGTCTCTTCGATGCGCGTACCCGCCGGAGCGCGCGCATGCAGCCGCATCTGGCCCGAATCGACGGCGGGGAAAAAGTCCTCGCCTATCAGCAAGCCCAGGCCGAGCGAGGCAGCGAAGAAAGTACCGAACGCCAGGAGCGTTCGTCCGCGGTGGCACAGGGACCAATCCAGCAGCCCGATGTAGCGGAACCGCAGCGCCTCGAAAGCTCGGTTGAAGAGAAGGTGGCCGCGCTCAAACAGGCTGACGCGCCGGCTGGGGGCTGTGACCTCCGATTCCAGCAGGTAAGCCATCATGGTGGGGACCAGCGTCCGCGAGAGCAGATAGGACGCGAGCATGGCGAAAACCACCGCCATCGCGAGCGGCGTAAACAGGTACCGCGCCGTTCCCGTGAGCAGCAGAACCGGCACGAATACAATGCAAATCGAGATGGTGGCCACAAAGGTCGGCACCGCAATCTGGGACGCCCCGTCCAGCACCGCCGTGATCAGGGGTTTCCGCATGGCGATATTCCGGTGGGTATTTTCGATCTCCACCGTGGCGTCATCCACCAGAATGCCGACGGCCAAAGCCAGGCCGCCCAAAGTCATCACGTTGATGGTCTCGCCCAACAAGCTGAGCAGGCACAGCGACGTGAGGATCGAGAGCGGGATCGAGACACAGACGATCAGCGTGCTGCGCCAACTTCCCAGGAACAGCAGGATCATCAGACCGGTCAGACCTGCCGCAATCAACGCTTCCCGCAACACGCCTTCAATCGACGCCCGCACGAACACGGATTGGTCCGCCAGGGCCGTGACCTTCAACTCCGGTGGAACGTTGTCCAGGATGCGCGGAAGGGCAGCTTTGACGGCGTTGACAATCGCGAGTGTGGAGGCCTTCCCGTTGCGGGTGATGGTGATCAACACGCCGCGCGATCCGTTGGTGCGAACGATGTTGGTCTGGACCTGAAAACCATTGCGCACCTGGGCCACATCCTTGATGTAGACGGTTGCGCCATTCACGGTCTTGATGGGCAGATCGTTTAAATCCTTGAGCGCGATCGGGCTGCTGGTGACCTGGACCTGGTATTCGGTATGGGCGAGTTTGGCGGTGCCCGCTGGAAGAATCAGGTTCTGCAGATTCAACGCATTGGATACGTCGATGGGCGAGAGTTGCTTGGCGTAAAGGTCTGCCAGGTTCAGGTCCACCATAACGGCCGGCTGTTTTCCGCCGAAGGGATAGGAGACGGAGGCGCCTTGTACGGTGCCGAGCGGCGTGCGAATGAAGTTGTTGCCGATATCGAAAATCTCCTGCTCGCGCAGGGTCTTGCTGGAAAGGCCCAGTTGCAGGATCGGCACGCTGGAGGCGTCGTACTTGAGGATGTTGGCGGGAAACATCCCCGGCGGCATCTGGCGGAGCGCGGTGTTCATGGTGGCGGTGGTCTGGGCCACAGCCATATCCACCTTGACGTTCGGATGGAAGTAGATTTTGACGACCGCGTAGCCGGAGTACGATTGCGACTCGATGTGCTCGACGTCATTCACGTTCGAAGTGAGGCTTCGCTCGAAGCCCGTAACGACGCGCTTCTCCATTTCCTCGGGCGAGAGGCCCGAATAGACCCACAGAACGCTCACCACGGGGATGTCGATATAGGGGAAGATATCCACCGGCATGGTGACGATGGCTGCGCCTCCGAGGATGGCGATCAGGATCGACATGACAACGAAGGTATACGGGCGGCCGAGGGCTAGCCGAACTATCCACATAAGACTTGGATTCGCGGAAGGCGGAACGAATACCGGTGTTCCTGCACGAAAAGTATATCGTACCAGCGAGCGCGTCCGAAAGGAGCAGCGGCTGTGCCGCCGGGGGTGCTTAACCTTTTGGGGAATTCCTCACCAGTCNNAGGGAGCGGTTGCCCGCTTGAAACCGCGAAATCCCAAAACGGTTATGCACCCTGCGCCGCCGGGACAAAAAATACTGGAGAAGGTGCTAACTCAGTCCCGCCACGATCTGCCGAATCTCATCCGCCTTCGGCGAATTCGGACTCAGGGCCAGAAACTGCTCGTAATGCTGCTTCGCCTCGGCGCGCTTGCCCAGCTTCATATAGAGGTCGGCGATATTGAGGTGCGCCTCCCTCCGCCGCGGATCGGCCGCCAGCGTCTTCTGCAGGTAGACCAGCGAATCGTCATACCGCCCCGCCATGTAGTAAACGAAGCCGAGATTGTTCAGCAGCAGGGCGTCGCCTGGCCTCAGATCCACCGCCTCCTGCATTTTCTTGAGCGCCTCGTCGTACTTCTGCTCCCGGTAGAACTGCTGACCCTGACGGTCCAGATCGTACGCCCGCGCGGCCGTGGAGCGCGGCGCGCCGGCCGAACGCGTCACCTGCACCTGGGCCTGGGCGGGTTTGCCGCTCTGCGCCTGGATGCTCTGCTGCAACTGCATCAGCTCCTGGCGCTTCGCCGCGATCTGCTTTTCGAGATTGGCGAGTTGCTGGTTCAACTGCAGCGACTGTGAATCGAGCTGCTTCGAACCCGAGCTCAGCGGCTGCGGCTGCAACTCGAAGATGAACTCGCCGCCCTCGCTGCCCAGCAGATTTCCCACCGCCGGCGTTTGCTTGGCGAAGGACGACACAATCGGACTGACATACGCCCCCAGTTCGGACGCCGTGATCACGCCGTTTCCATCGAGGTCCGCCTGTCCCTCCAGCCCCTGCAGGAGCGCCCACGTGAACACGGAATGGCCGTTGGGACCGTCGTCGGCCACCTGCTGTTCCGCCCCGCCGGCGGTCAGGATCTGGCGCGCCGCACGCCGCGTGACCTCTTCAATGTAGGACCGATCCTTCGAGAACTCGCCGCCGCCGCGCGTCATCGCCAGGCCGCTGTAGCACGAGTCCATCACGAAATAGACGTGCTTGGCGGGAATTAGATCGGCCGCCTCGCGCAAGGCTGTCATGCTGATGGCCGTGGAGTAGTAGTTCGAGAGATCGGCGTCCGCGGGCACGATGAAGCCGATCTGACGGCCATCCTCCAGCGTGCGCGTGGCCCCGTGCCCGGCGAAGAAAAAGAAGACGCGGTCCTCGCGCTGCACCTTCCGGCTGTCGGACAGCTCGTCGCCCAGCACCTGCATGATGCGCTGTCGCGTGGCGTCGCCGTTGAGCAGCTTGCGGACGTGGTCGTGCTGGAATCCGAAGTGGTTCACCAGCGCCTCTTCGATCCCGTTCGCGTCGTTCACGGCGTAGCGCAACTTCGGCCAGTTCTGATAATCGTTCACGCCGATGATGACGGCCCAACTCTCCCGGTAGAGCTTGCGCGGCGCGTCCGAGACCGTCGAGATCTCGACCGGCTCGGACGACCGGTCCGTGGTGGCCGGCTTGCTGGCCTTCACAAACTGGCCCTTGTCGTACTCCAGAAAGGTGTAGTTCTGCCGCTGCAGCTCTTCGATGATCGGCGACAGCGCCAGCACGCTCTGCTGGTGGATATCGTGCAGCACGATGATCCCCTTGTGCTGCTCGTTCATCTGGTGCAGAATCCGCATGGCGATGGATTCCGGAATCGGGTCGGCCCAGTCCTCGCCGTTGGTATTCCACATGATGGAGTGCATGCCTTCGGATGTGATCCGGTCGAGGATCGCCTGGTTGCGGGAGCCGTAGGGCGCGCGGAACAGCTCGGTCTTGTGTCCCGAGATCTTCTCCAGAATGGTGTTCGTATTATCGATCTCGGTATTCCGGTCCGCTTCCGAGAGCTTCGGGAGGATCGGATGCGAGTAACTGTGGTTGGCGATGGCGTGTCCCGCTTCCACCACCTTCTTCGAGACGTCTGCCGCCTTGAGTAGCTTTACGTCGCCCGTGCTGTCCACCTTCCCCAGCACGTATCCCACTTCGAAGAAGGTGCCTTTGAGGCCGTATTTCCGCAGGATCGCCAGGACCTGTTCGGTGTATTTGAGGTGCGGCCCATCGTCGAAGGTCAGTGCGACTGACTTGTCCGGAAAGTCGGTGCCCCAAATTTCATTGCTCTTTTTGGCGCCGCGCATGCCGCTCAAGGGCTCCTCCGGCATGAGTTCGCCAAACTCGCCGAGAATCTTCTCCCGAGACATGCCCTTCCGCAAATCGGCGACATAGGCGTCCCACTTCTCGCGCGTGGCCGACCCGCCGCGGGTGGCGAACTGCGAGAAGATCCGAGTCACTTCCTCGCGGTAGGCCTGCTGGATGGATTGCAGGTTGTCGAGCACCGCCCGCAGGTGGGGCGAATTTGTGGACGGGCCGTCGGTAAGGTCGGCGACCAGGTCCAGCAGCGCCAGTTTGTCGGCGTCATGGAGCGAGCGGTCGTCGGTCAGATAGCGGAGGAGTTGTTGGAAGCGGGCGGCGCGCCCCGAAGGCTCCGCGAGCTTGGCCGCGATCTGGTCGAGCGCGCGATGTTTCCGCCAGAAGAGCGCCTGGCCCACCATTCGGCAGCGGGCGTGGGTGGCCGCGTCGAGTGTGTCGGCGCCATCCATGAGGACGATGATCTTGCGATAGTCGTCGACGATGCCGGCGAGCGCCGTCTGTACGGTCCGATCTTCGCGAGGGGGCCGAAGGAGGAATAAAAGGGCCGCTGCGCCGACTACGAGTGCGGCGGCAAGAACCAACGCCTTCCGTCTCATTGGATAACCACCATAACATCATTCGACGGAGACAGCCTTGCCTTATTCCCTTGTAGCACGGGCATTCTTGCCTGTGTTCGCTTTTCTTCGTCCGAACCTCAAACCCAACACTATCTGCGGTAATCTGGATCTGCCAGCGTGGAACGCATAAAACGACCCAAAGAGATCCCGACCGTCTTCATCTCCTCGACTACCGAGGATCTGAAGCCCTATCGTCAGGCGGCCAGGGACGCGGCAGTCTCGGCCCGATTCCATCCCGAGATGATGGAGTACTTCCTCGCCAGCGGACAGCACCCTCCGTTGGCCGCCTGCATGGCGAAGGTGGCCGAAGCCGACGTGGTGGTGGTGATCGTAGCGTATCGGTACGGCTGGGTGCCGGACGCGGCTGATCCGAAAAGCATCACCTGGCTGGAGTGCCTGGAGGCGCAACGACTCGGGAAGGAGGTGCTGGCGTTCCTGGTGGATAAGGACTGCGAGTGGCGGGTGGAACTGAAGGAGTCCTACCGGGTTACGGAGGCCCTGGAAACAAGCACGTTCACGCCGCAACTGGCGGAGGAAGCACAACGCAACATCGCCAGGCTGGCGGAGTTCAAACAATGGCTGAATGGCCTCGGGCTCCGCGCCACGTTTGCGAATCCGGACGACCTGCGTGGGAAGGTGGAAGCTGCCCTTCGCGATAGGCGAGACCGACATCACGATTTCATGTCGGCCCCTGGGTTCAATCCAACCGGTTATCTCGAATACCTACGGGGATGGACGGCGTGGATCGACATCCGCGGCCTGCAGGTCGGCGCCGGCAAGGCATACCGGTTTCCCATCGAGGATCTATACATACCGCTCACCATCCTCGGCGCCGCATCCGACAAGGATAGAGTCGCGGCGCGAAACTCGATGGCCCTGGAGGACGCTCTCACTCGCCGGCGACTCGTCATTGTGGGCGACCCGGGCGCAGGCAAGACGACCTTCCTTCGCCACATCGCATATCTTTGGACCAGTGCGTTGCTGGATGCCCATGCCGATGGTCTGCTCTTCCCTATCTTCATCCGCATCTCGGAACTGGTGGAGCATATTCTGCACTTTCGCAAGAAAGCCCACCGGCCGGCAGCACAGGACTCCCCCGCATGGCTGATCGATTTCCTGAACGCGCGCAATGACGAACTGAATTGGGGCCTGCACACGGACTTCTTCCGCGAGAAGCTGTCAAGTGGTAATGTCGTTCTGCTCTTGGATGGACTGGATGAATCGCCGGGGAAGATCGAGAGGGATTCCGTCGCACGCCTGTTAGAGAACGCAACGCATGCATACCGAGAATGCCGTTTTGTGGTCACCACGCGTCCGCTGACGTTTACAGGGCTGGCAGGCTTCGTGAGTGTTCAAATCGAACCGCTTGATCCGCCTGCCATCGAGACCTTTTTGGACCATTGGTGCCACGCCCTCTTCCCAGAGAGCCCTTCTTCGGCGGACCAGCACCTCGGGGAATTGAGAGAGGCCATGCGCGCCCGGCAGGAGATTCGCCGGATGGCGCGTAACCCGGTGATGCTGGCAGCGCTAGCGGTGGTGCACTGGAATGAGCGGCGACTGCCGGAACGGCGGGCCGATCTGTACGAGTCAATTCTTATTTGGCTGGTGCGAGCCAGGGAGGATCGCCCTGGACGAGCGTCGGCCGAGCGATGCCTGACATTTTTGCAACAGCTCGCGCTGGCGATGCAGAGCGAGGGACGTCATTCGATAGCGAAGGATGAAGCCAGCGCGATCCTGACCTCGCGATTTGCAGACACGCTTGATCCGAGTCGCGCACTGTGGTTTCTGGAAGAGGCGGCGATTGAGTCGGGTATCTTAACGAGCGACGGGGACAACCTTCGCTTCTGGCATCAGACCTTCCAAGAGTACCTGGCTGCGCGAGCCGTCGCAGACCGCTCCGAGCCCTTGACAGTCCTCTTCGAGCAAGGGCGGCTTTACCGCTCGGATTGGCGCGAGGTCGTGCTTTTGTTTGTAGCAATCCTTTTTAAGCAAAGTCGGGAACGCGTCGACGCTACGCTCCACCAAATGTTAGAATTCGCTGCCCGAGGTTCAACCACGAATCGGGCAATGAGTCTGATTCTGTTGAGCGCTATTCTCCGCGATCTGCAGCCGTCTGCCTATCGCCTTCCCCTCGAGTCTCAGTCCGCAGTTAGCGAAATCGTTAAAACGCTCTCCGAGGCAATTCCCGATGGGTCTGACCTACGGCTTAAGTTGGAACTGATGGATGCAGTTGCCCGACTCGGTTTCAAGGATGCACAAGCTGTGCGAAGCTTGATGATCCCGGTGTCGACGCTTTTCGAGCAGGCACTCAACAACGTCGATTCGCAGATCCGCGAGCTCTCGGTGAGCGCTCTCCTGGCTTGGCATTTTGAAGATGCAGGCGTTCGTTCCGGTTTGGTGCGAATTGCCAACGCGGAAGGGAGCTGGCCTTTCCGTGGCTATATCGAGCGCGCATTTGAGAACAGATTCTCTCCTTGGAAACGTTGGCTGGCGGGCCTCGACGATGACGGCGTGGTACCCGATGCGTTCAACGCCACCACAACGTCCTTCCGTGTAGCTCAACTACGGCTGCGGAATATTAGGGCATTTGAGGACACGGGGATCGTCTCGTTTAGACATGAGGGCGCTCTTATTGTTGGCGAGAATACTGCTGGTAAGTCAACGTTGCTGCGCTCCATTGCCCTGGCTGCACTGGGCCCTGAGTTGGCGAACCAGATCGAGCGTCGCCCGCTGAGTTACCTCCGGCATGGCGCGGATTTCGGAACCATTGAAGTCGCATTCTCGTGGCAGACCGACGGCGGCCCTGAAGATGAGTTCGTTATCGGTCTGGCGATCCGAAAGGGCGAGACCGGATTTCGTGTCATGGAAGGGGCGCAAATGACCCTGGCACTGCACAATTGCGCGACACGTCTGGACCTCATAAGGAGGCGTACAGACGACAGGTTCGGGTTCATGTGTGCTTACGGCCCTTTTCGAACATTCTCCGATCCGTCCTCGCTATTTCCAGTGAAAGACAAGGTCACCCTAGATCGAGTATCATCACTGTTCGATGCACATGCTCCCATAATCGATCCCGATCTCGTGGCCAAGTTGTTGTCCGGCGAAGTTGCTAGTTTTCGCGGTGCTCCTCAGCGGCTATCGCTTCCTTTGTGTAAAGCAATGCAGGCGCATTTGCGGCGGCTACTGCCGGATTGCGAAGATCTCGACCACGGTGGCGCAGGCGAGGTCGTCGTTCGCGGAAGCCCCATCGGGTTACGAGACCTCAGCGACGGGTACGCCACTGTCATCGCACTCGTTGGCGACATGTTCCGTTACTCCCTTCCTACCTCGGGTTGGACGAGCGATCCTGCGATGATTTCAGGCATTGCCCTCATAGATGAGATTGATGCACACCTGCACCCGTCTTGGCAACGCCATGTGTTGCCCGATCTCGTGAGCGTTTTCAAGAACCTGCAGATCCTAACGACTACCCATTCGCCGATGGTTGCCGGATCCGTCGACGGCACCTCTGTCCTGCACGTGTTTCGGCAGGAAGACAAACGCGACTCTGCGGTTCGCCGTCATGAAATAGTGCTCCAAGGCCTTGAGGCGGATGAGATCTTGACAGGGCCCCTATTTGGCCTGGAAGACACCCGCGACGTGGGAACCGAAGGAGATGAGCTGCGGTACGACCATCTGCGACAGTTGCCAGCACCGACGGAACAAGAAAACGAGGAACGGAAGGCGCTTGCCGTGAGGCTCTTTGGGAAACGCGCCGAGATCGTCGGACGAGCCAGCAAGGCGGTCTTCGCTGCGCTTGAGGCTAGCTTAAGTGAAAAGTTGAAGTCGGATTCGCCGGGAGAAAATGCTCGACGTCTTGCGGAAGCCGAGGGACTCATCGAAAAACGTCTCGCCGGGCGCTAGCTGTTACATGCTACACAGAAAGTTTGATCTCGCCCTTATCTACGGCTTCTTCAATCATGACAAGTACGCCACCTTCCAAGAGTGGCGTGAGGTGGCAAAACTCGCTACTGGGGCACTGGTCACTTGGAAAGAGTTACATTCGGTACCGAAGCAGGGAGACAGCCTGCCTGTCGAAACCGCGATTTACGGTGCACTCAAAGAATGCCTAAAGACATACTTTTGGGGGAAATGCGCGTATTGTGAGTCCGAGTTTGATTCTGTCGCATGGGGCGATGTCGAGCACTACCGCCCCAAGCGCGGCGTCACAGAAGACCCGAATCACCCCGGCTATTACTGGCTGGCGTATTCTGAGTCAAACTTGATGCCGAGCTGCCAGAGGTGCAATCAAGGCAAGGGCAAGCGCAATCACTTTCCGATCAGCGGAATTCGCGCAACACAGCCAGACGACAATCTCTCCGCTGAAAAACCGTTGCTGCTGAATCCGTACGAGGAAAGCGACTGCGGCACTGGTGCGGGCCATCTTCACTACGTATTCGAATTCTCCGGATGGGAGTTGCTTTCGACTGGTCGTGTCGAAGGCGTGACAGAACGCGGTAGGACGTCCGTTGAACTTTATGATCTCAATCGAAGAAGCCTTGTAAACCAGCGCCGGAAGCACCAGGTGCAAGCAATCAACGCTTTGAGGCTCGCTGCTAATACGTCGCCGACAGCGCTGGCTGATGCGTGGACCATGCTGTTCAGCGCTGATCAGGAACATGCTTCAGCAGTACGAGCCGCATGCAGTGCGTGGAAGGCCAATCACAAGGGCGAATTTGACCGCGCAACTGCGGGCGGAACGTGACCCAGAGCATTCTGGACCGAAGTAAAAAAGTAAAAAGGGCTTCTCGATCGCCCGCCTGGCGAATCCCTCCCACCGCATTGCTACAATCATCTCTTACATGTCCTTAAT
>PMTT01000615.1:19567-23876 GCA_003167275.1 Bryobacterales bacterium
ACGTTCTTCTGGGAGGGCGTCTATTCGGCCGACATGAACGACCGCACCACCCTCCGCACCGACCTCAACGTCTTCGCCGACTTCAACCCCAAGCTGCCCGAATCGTACCGCCCGGCGCCCTACCTGCTGCTGGGCAACATACAGCCGGAGCTGCAGAAAAGCGTCCGCGCCCAGATGGGCGGCGTCAAGCTCTCGGGCGGCGACACCATGAACTACTGGATCAACGATTTCCGCGCGCAGTTGCTGGAGACCATCCGGGAGTGGGATTTTTTGCTGATCAACGACAGCGAAGCGCGCCTGCTTTCGGGCGAGCACAACCTGCGCCGCGCGGCGGCCAAGATCCTGGGGATGGGGCCGCACACGCTGGTCGTCAAGCGGGGCGAATATGGCGCCGTGCTGTTCCGTCGCGACTGCCACTTCATCGCGCCCGGCTATCTGCTCGAAGACGTCTTCGACCCCACCGGCGCGGGCGACTGCTTCGCCGGCGGCTTCATCGGCTACCTGGCGGGCCAGGGCGTGGAACCGTCGAACGGCGAGATCAATATGGTGGATCTGCGCAAGGCGGTCATTTACGGGTCGGTGATGGGCAGCTTCTGCTGCGAGAAGTTCGGCGTAGACCGCTTCCGGTCGCTGACTCATCAGGAAATCGAGGTGCGGTATCGCGAGTTCCAGCGCTGCACGGCATTCAAGTAGCACAGCGTCACGTCGCAGCATCCTTGCCTGTGTTGGTTTGCTCTCCGCCTTGAGCGCCCTCGCCGTCTGGTTCTTCTACTCCCACGGCTGGCTGCTCTACTACGGCGACTCTGAAGCGCACCTCAACATCGCGCGCCGCATCCTCGACTCCCAAACCCCGGGGTACGACCAGCTCGGCACCTACTGGCTCCCGCTGACCCACGTGCTGATGCTGCCGTTTGTCCGCGTCGATGCCTGGTGGCATAGCGGGATCGCCGCTTCGTTCTCGCCCGCACTGTGCTTCGTCATCGGCGGGACGTTCCTGTTCGCGGCGGCTCGGCGCATGTTCCAATCCACGCCCGCGGCCGTCGCGGCCACCGGACTCGCGGCATGCAATCCCAACCTGCTCTACCTGCAATCCACCGCCATGACGGAGGC
Source organism: Bryobacterales bacterium (assembly GCA_003167275.1). Lineage (GTDB taxonomy): Bacteria > Acidobacteriota > Terriglobia > Bryobacterales > Bryobacteraceae > JAIQFL01. Next base: position 20,678 of record PMTT01000615.1, read on the forward strand.
GGTCTTCTTCGCCGCCCTCATGGCGCTGCTCTACTTCAGCGTGCGGTTCCATGAGACGCAGGGGTGGGGGTCGGTCTTGGGGGCAGGCATCGCTACCTGCGCCGCGACGCTCACGCGCTATGAGGGCTGGCTGCTGATTCCCTTCGCGGCGCTGTGGTTCCTGTATGCGGCGCGGGGACGGCGGCGCATTCCGATGGCGCTGCTGTTCGGCGTGGTGGCGTCGGCGGGTCCGCTCTACTGGATGGCTCACGGCTGGTACGAGACGGGCGACCTGCTGGACTGGTACAACAGTCCCTACTCGGCGCGCGCGATCCAGGGCGATGCGCCGTGTCCGGGCCGCGGCGACTGGCGTGTGGCCTGGTATTACTACCGGAACGCGGTTCAACTTTGCGCGGGGCAGGCGCTCTCGCTGTTGGCGTGCGTGGGTTTCGTGGCCGTTGTGGCGCGGGCACTCGTGCCTGCCGCGTCGAGATTCGTCTCGACGGGTTCCCCATCGCGACGCAGCAGGACGAAAGCCAAACGCGTCGGATCGGGTGCGCTCCGAGACGACGTCGAGACGAATCTCGACGCAGCAGGCAGGAATGCCCGCGCCACGAGGGTGTGGGCGATCCTCCTCCTTTCCATCCCAGGGGCTTTCATCATCTGGTCTATGCATTCCGGCGTCGTGCCTATCTTCATGCCTCACCTCTGGCCGCATTCCTACTACAACACCCGTTATGGACTCGCCGCGCTCCCGCTCCTCGCCCTCGCCGCGGCCGCCCTGATAACCGCCCTGCCGATTCGCATGCGTCCCAGCGCCGCCGTGCTCCTCATCGGGGCAGCGATCATCCCGTGGGTGGCCCATCCGCACCCCGATTACTGGATCACCTGGGCCGAGTCCCGCGCCAATTCGAACGGGCGCCGCGCCTGGATGCACGAGGCCGCCGAGTACCTGGCTCCCCGCTACGTCCGCGGTTCGGGTATCATCACATCGCAGGGCGACGATTTCGCCGGCATCTACCGCGAAATGGGAATCCCGCTGCGCGAGACGTTCAGCATCTCGAACGGCCTGGTATGGAATGCGACGATGGAACGGCCCGACCTCTTCCTGTGGCAGGAATGGGCCGTGGTGAAGGGCGGCGACCCGGTACAGACCGCCATCAATCGCGCCGCGCGGTACGGGATTCGGTACCATCTGGAAAAGACCATCATCGAACAATACGAGCCGGTGGTCGAAATCTACCGGCGCATAGGAGTCACTCATGGTCGCTCATGAAAACGTTACTACTGCGTTCGATCTACCCGGCATGCGGGTCACGCGGAACCTCGGCGTCGTCCGGGGAATCGTGGTGCGCTCGCGCTCCATCGTAGGCACTATCGGGGCGGGGCTGCAGACCATCGTCGGCGGCAACATCTCACTTTTCAGCAAGCTCTGCGAGCAGACCCGCGGCGATGCGTTCGAGCTGATGCTGGATCACGCCAATGCGCTCGGCGCGAACGCCGTGATCGGGGCCCGGTACGACGCCACCGAGATCATGAACGGCGTCACCGAGGTGCTGGCCTACGGCACCGCGGTAGTCGTGGAACCCGACGGCAAATGAAGATCCCGTTCACGAAAGCTCACGGCGCCAAGAACGATTTCCTGCTGACCTGGGAGAACGACGCGCCTGAGGGCGACCGCGCCGCCATGGCCCGCGCCATCTGCGATCGCCATACGGGCGTGGGCGCCGATGGCTGGATGCTGGTGGCGCCGCCGGTGGATGCCGACGCCGAGGGCGCCATCCAACTCTACAACTCCGACGGCAGCACCGCGGAGATCTCGGGCAACGGGACCCGCTGTGCCGCGGCGTTGCTGGCCCGCCACGGCTATGCCGCCGGCGTGGTGCGGATCCGGACCGGCGCAGGCATCAAGACGCTGCGACTCCTGAACCGCGCCGCCCTGGCGTTCGAATTCGAAATGAACATGGGCCGCCCGGAGGTCACCGCCGAGCGCTTCCCGCTGCCGCTTTCGTCCGGCCCGCGCGAGGTCACGCTGGTGTGGGTGGGAAATCCGCAGTGCGCCGTGCCGGTCGCCGATTTCGATTTCGACTGGCGCGCCATGGGGGCCGAGATCGAGCGGCATCCGCACTTCCCCAACCGCACCAATGTCTCGTTTGTAAAGCCGGTCGACGAGGGCGCCATCGATGTGCGATTCTGGGAGCGCGGCGCGGGCGAAACCATGAGCTCCGGGACCGGTTCTACCGGCGCCGCCGCCATGGCCCTGTCAAGGGGCCTGGCCAAGTCTCCGGTCCGCGTGTTCACCCCGGCCGGGCCGCTTGATGTCCGCGCGGCCTCGAACGTCTTGTTTCTCACCGGACCCGCGGTTCTGATCGCGGACGGCGAGTTTTTTCTGGGAGAATAGTCCATTATGCCCGAACTGAAAGTGCAAGTAACGCCGGAGGCTACTGCGCGGATACTGGAAGAGAAGATCCGGACGCGCCGCGCGCGTATCGGCATCGTGGGGATGGGATACGTGGGCCTGCCGCTCGCGGTGGAGTTCGCCAAGGCCGGCTTTTCCGTGACGGGAATCGATACCAACGGCGACAAAGTCAAACGTGTGAACGCCGGAGATTCCTATGTAGGGGACATCCCCAGTTCCACGCTCGGTCCTCTGGTGGACTCCGGGAAGTTGCGCGCCACCTGCGATTTCTCGGCGCTGCTCGATCTCGACACCGTCAACATCTGCGTGCCGACGCCGCTGCGCAAGACCAAGGATCCGGACATGAGCTACATCGTGGCGTCCTGCGAAGAGATTGCCAGACACTTTCATGCCGGCATGCTCGTCATTCTCGAATCCACCACCTATCCCGGCACCACGCATGAGCTGGTGCTGCCCATGCTCGCTAAGTCCGGCCTGGAGGTGGGGCGCGATTTCTTCCTGTGCTTTTCGCCCGAACGCGTGGACCCGGGCAACCCTGTGTACCAGACCGCCAATATTCCCAAAGTAGTGGGTGGCTGCACCCCGGCGTGCACCATGATGGGCCAGTTGTTCTATTCCCAGGCGATCGAGCGTGTGGTGCCGGTCGGTTCCACCCAGGTCGCCGAGATGGTGAAGCTCCTGGAAAACACCTTCCGCATGATTAATATCGGGCTGGCCAACGAGATGGCCATGATGTGCGCCAACATGGGGATCGACGTGTGGGAGGTGATTGACGCCGCCGCCACCAAGCCGTTCGGCTTC
>PMTT01000011.1 GCA_003167275.1 Bryobacterales bacterium
GCAGCCAGGCAGTCGCTGATCTTCCGCGGCGATGCCGCCACGGGCTGGTCGATGGGCTGGAAGCTGAACTTGTGGGCGCGATTCCTGGATGGCGATCACGCCTACCGGATCCTGCAGAATCTGGTGTCGCCTGCGTCCGACAAGACGCCCACGACGCCCAGCCGTGCCGGGCTGTTCGCAAACCTCTTCGACGCCCATCCGCCCTTCCAGATCGACGGCAATTTCGGGGCGACCGCCGGCATTACNNACTTATTGCCGGCATTACCGAAAGCTCTTCCAGCCGGTAAGGTGAGCGGGTTGCTGGCGCGGGGCGGTCTGGAGATTTCGATCGCCTGGCAAAACGGCAGGTTGACGAAGGCAGTGATTACGGCAAAGGATACGACCACGGTGAAGGTGCGTTATGCCGGGCTGGAGACGGAGATTCAAGCCAGGCCCGGAAGAAGTTATGAGATCGGTCCGGATGGGAAAGTCCTGTAAAGCACCTTCAATATTTGTGTTTTCGCCGTCTTCTTCATATGATTGACTGACTTGAGGGAAGGTGGGTAGTCCGATGAGTTTTCGCAACGTACTAAACTGCGCAGTACTCCTGTTACCGATATGCCTGGCCTTCGCCGGGCAAGATCCCCAAGCGCCCCGCTTGAACATCGTCATCGTAGAAGGCGATGGCGCCATCAATAACATCAAGCAGCGGACGTCGCGGGAGACCATCGTGGAAGTACAGGACGAGAACCACAAGCCGGTGGCCGGCGCCGCAGTGGTGTTCCTGCTTCCCGGTGACGGGCCTGGCGGCGCTTTTGCCGGTGGGGCCAAGAGTTCCACCATCACGACCGACAGCGCGGGCCGGGCGACCATGCCCAAGGTGCAGCCCAATCAATCCACCGGCAATTATCAGATTCGCGTAAATGCTTCCTCCCAGGGCCGTACGGCCAGTACCACCATTTCCCAGTCCAATGCTGTGGGAGCGGCGGCAGGTGGCGCCGCAGCGGCGGGAATCTCCGGCAAGACCATCGGAATTATTGTGGCAGTGGCGGCTGCCGCCGCGGTGGGCGCGGCCGTCGCGCTGACTCGAAAATCCAGTTCTTCTTCCGCAACCATACCAGCGGGGACTACGCCCACGGGCACGATTAGTTTGGGAAGCGGTGCGTCCCTCGGGCCACCCCAGTAGATCTTCCTGACTTTAGGCCGGCGGTGTTGCCGCCGGTGACCAGCCAAACGATATTTCGGAGGTAAGTGTGACAAGACTTCATCGATATTTGCTGCCATTCGTAGTTGTGGGCTTGGCCTGCGCCCAAGGGCCGATCAGCGGACCCGTCGCCGGCTACGTCACCGATTCGTCCCGGTCTCAATTGCGGACCATTTTCGGCGTGCCGGGTGCGTTCACCTTCAGTGGACCGCTGGCCCTGCCGGATGGGGTCACTCAGATACGCCTGGCGCCTGGACAGGATTTCGCCCTGGTGGAGAGCGCCAACAGCTCTCACGGGGTCCTCTTCTTCAAGGCTGGCGCGGTGGATCATCTAACGCCGATCGCGGGCGCGATGGCATCGGCCGATTGGGTCGCCTTCAGCCCCGGCGCTGGTTCGGCCGTGCTGTTTTCCGCCTCCGCCAACCGCCTCCAGGTTCTGAACGGTTTGCCCGACGCGCCGCAGGTGGCCTTGGACTTGGATGCCGCGACGCTGCCGGTCGAGCCCATGCTGGGCGCGGTCAGCGACGATGGAAGCCTGGTGCTGGTGGCCTCCGCCACGTCGCTCTACCGCGTTTCCCGCGACGGTTCGGCGCAAGTTGTGATCTCGACGGGAGGCATTCTGTCACTAACCGTACTGCGCAACGGCGTGGATGCCGCGTTATCGGACCCCACCACGGGCTCGGTGCAGCTTGTGCGGAACGCCGCTTCCAATCCGCAGGCGCGGGTGCTGGCCTCGGGGCTGGACGGGATCGGCACGATCTTCCCCAGCGCGGACGGGCTTTGGCTGTTTGTGGCGCGGCCGGGTGCGGAAACCGTGTCGTCGATCGACCTGGCTTCCGGAGCGGTGCAGTCTTTCGCAGCATCGGTATCGCCGGTGGGGCTGATCCCGCTGCGCAATCGCGACACGTTCCTGATTTCGGCCAAGGCGGATCAGCCCGGCTGGGTTTTCTACCGGGATGGAATGGCGGGCCGGGTAGTCTTCATCCCCGCCGCTGAATCGGCAACCAGAGAGATTCCCGTAAGAGGAGGCGCCCAATGAAACTTGGAATCATCCCTGCACTCGCGTTGCTCTGCCTGTCGGCGGGATCGGCCTTCGGACAGACCTCCGGATTCACTCTGACGTCCAATCCAAACCCGTCCAATGTGGGGCAGACGGTCACCCTTACCGCTAGTCCCGTGCCGTCGTTGACCACGGTCACGTTCTACGATACGACCCAAAGTGGAACGGTGACCCAAACTGCCACGTCGGGCACAACTTCTAACGGCCCGGTGAGTATTCAGACATCTTTCACGACTGCGGGCACACACCAACTCGTTGCGTGCTACAGATTCTCCAGCGACTCTGGGCAGGGGGGCCAGACTTGTTCCAATACCGTCTTCCAGCAGGTGAACGCATTACCTTCCAGCCTGTTCCTAACGAGCTCCCAAAACCCGTCTGCCCCGTGCGCATCCGTTACCTTCACGGCAACGGTTTCGCCGAGTGCCGCCACGGGAAGCGTGAGCTTTTTCGACGGAACAACCCCGTTAGGCAGCCCGACACTCTCAGGCGGCTCCGCGAGTGTGACTGTTCCCAGTCTCACGCTCGGGAACCACAATATTCAGGCCCGGTATGTCCCCGACTCGAGCTCCGGCTATGGGCCATCTCAGAATAACATTGTGCAAGTCGTGAACGGATCGGCGACGGTAACCCTCAGCAGCACGCCTAACCCGTCGAACTTCAGCCAACCCGTCACCATTTCGGCAGCCGTGGCGCCTTTGTCATGCTCGGGAACACCACCGCCCACCACGTCCCCTACCGGGACCGTGACATTCTACGATGGCACGACTCAGATCGGTCAGTCTGGCATTGTTTCGGGAACGGCGAGTACCTCGACGTCGACTCTAGGGATCGGTAATCACTCCTTGTCCGCGACGTACAGCGGGGACTCGAACTTCGGCTCAGCCACCTCCAACGTCGTGACGCAGGTGGTGAACCCCGGCAAGACCAACACCACCACCAGCCTTTCCACTTCCGCGAATCCCATCACCACCACGCAGCCATTGACCTTGACAGCCAGCGTCGTGCCTTCGGGCGCCACTGGCCAGGTGCAGTTCAAGGACGGTGGAGCGGTAATCGGTACTTCGACGCTCAGCGGCGGTACGGCGACCCTGACACTCTCCAGCCTCACGGCCGGGGTTCATGCCCTGACAGCAGTATACTTGGGCGATACCAACTTCAATAGCAGCACGTCCAACACAGTCAGCGAGACGGTCAACCCACCGGGCAAAACCAACACCACGACCAGTCTTTCGACGTCCGCCAATCCGATCGCCACTGGCCAGCCACTCACCCTGACAGCCTCGGTGACTCCTGCGGGCGCTACCGGCCAGGTCCAGTTTTCCGATGGTGGCAGCCCGATCGCGACCGTTACCCTGGCCAATGGCGGCGCCAGTTTCACGACTTCCAGCCTGGCGGCCGGCAATCACAGCCTCTCAGCCAGCTATTTGGGCGATGCAAATTTCAATCCGAGCACATCCCAGACCATTAACGAGGCCGTGAATCCGCCCACCAATCAGCCGACGACGACGAGTCTCTCGGTGGCTCCTAATCCGGCCAACCTCGGGCAGGCGGTGGTCATGACGGCAACGGTCGCTCCCTCGACCGCTACCGGGACGGTCACTTTCACCGACAACGGTTCTGCTCTCGGAACAGGCACACTGGCCAATGGCGCAGCGAGTTTTTCGACCAGTTCCCTCGCGGCAGGCTCCCATACGATCGTTGCCGTCTATGGCGGTAACACCACATTCAACTCCAGCAGCTCGAATGCGGTGACTCTGGTGGTCAACAAGACCAACACCACCACCAGCCTCTCCGTATCGTCCAATCCCGCCAGCAGCGGCCAGCCAGTCACCCTGACAGCCAGCGTCTCGCCGGCGGGCGCCACCGGACAGGTGCAGTTCTCCGATGGGGGCACCCTACTCGGGACGGTCACGCTAACGAATGGCGTCGCCAGTTTCACGACGTCCGCACTCTCGACAGGCAGTAATAGCGTCTCAGCCACCTATTCAGGGGATGCGAACTTCAATCCGAGCACTTCGCAGACTATCAATGTTGTCGTCTCGGTCACCAATCAGCCGACCTCGACGAGTCTCTCGGTGTCTCCGAATCCCGTTAGCCCTGGCCAACTCGTAGTGCTGACGGCCACTGTTACACCCTCGGCCGCAACCGGCGTGGTCACTTTTTTTGACAACGGCTCACTCCTCGGGACCTCCACGCTGTTTGGCGGCGTCGCAACCTTCTCGACCAGCAGCCTGGCGGCGGGCACTCACCTGCTCGTTGCGAGGTATGGCGGTAGCGCGAGCTTCGTTACCAGCAGTTCCAGTCCGGTCACCCTGGTTGTGAACACTACCACCACGGTACCGGGGACACAGACAACTCTTTCGACTTCGCCTAATCCCTCGACCTTCGGCCAGCCGGTGTCTCTCAATGCTACCGTCACTGCCGTGAACATTGGCGGAATTCCTACCGGCACGATCACGTTCAGCGACGGCACCACCACTCTGGGCATAGCCACGCTGAATGGCGGGGGCGCGAGCTTTACGACGTCCACACTGTCGGTGGGCACTCACTCGCTGTCAGCCGCCTACTCGGGCGATGGCACTTTCAACGCCAGCAACTCTTTGCCGGTCAACCAGCAAGTCAACAAGGCGACTTCAACGATCAGTCTTTCCGCCTCGCCCACCTCGATCAGTCCGGGACAGGGAGTGCTGTTGACCGCCAAAGTGACACCCTCTACGGCTACTGGGACGGTAACGTTCTCGGATGGTACCGCCACCATTGGCCCGGTGCCAGTGGTGGCCGGCAGCGCCAGCACGACCACCTCATCGCTGACAACGCCTGGCAACCACTCCTTGACCGCCACCTACAGTGGAGACGCCAACGTCCTCGGCAGCAGTTCGTCCCCGGTGACGGTGACAGTGAGCACGACGCCGATCCTTACCCCCACCACGACGTCGCTGTCGGCATCACCGACAACATCCGCCGTCGGCCAAGCCGTGAGTCTCACCGCAACGGTTGCGCCCGCCGGAGCCACTGGAAGTGTGACCTTCCTGGACGGCTCGGCGACGCTCGGAACCCAGAGTCTCAGTAGCGGAACGGCGACTTTGAGCACCTCCAGCCTGTCGGCTGGCAGCCACTCACTTACGGCTGTCTACAGTGGCGACAGCAAATTCGCCACCAGCAGTTCCCCAGCGGTCACCGAGACCGTGACCGGCAAGAACAACTCCACCACGTCTCTATCGGTCTCCCCCAATCCTGGTTCGACAGGCCAGCCAGTGACTCTGACAGCCACGGTGACGCCTGCCAGCGCCACCGGGACCGTTACTTTCCTGGACGGCGGTAACGTCCTCGGCCCCGGCACGCTGAGCGGCGGGAGTGCGACGTTGACAACGTCATCCCTCTCGACGGGCAGTCACACGCTCACAGCCTCCTACGCCGGGGATACCAACACGAATGGCAGCACGTCGACCGCGGTGACGGAAATCATCAACGGCACCGCGCTGGGGAGTATCTCGCCCACCGCCTTGCCGACGGCGATTGTGGGTGTTCCCTACTCGCAGACTCTCACCGTCACAGGCGGGACTCCACCGCTGTCATGGACCCTGGCGTCGGGCTCGGTTCCTGGCCTGACACTCAGCTCGGCTGGCATCCTTTCGGGGACGCCCACCACCGCCGGGACGACATCGCTGACCGTGCGGGTGCAGGACAGCTCCAGCCCCGCCTCGGCAACCGCCGCGGTTCTGAGCCTGACCGTGCTGCCCTTGCCTTCGCCCTCGATTTCGTCCCCAACCGTAGCGTCCACCTCGGACCAGCCTGCCCCGCAAGTGACCCTGTCTCCTGCCTTCACGGTGGCGTTGACCGCCACCTTCACCCTGTCCTTCACTCCGAACGCATCGAACCTGCCCGCAAATTATGTCAATCCGGACGTGAAGTTCATTGGGGGCAGCACGACATCTGCACCCGTCAACATCCCCGCCAATTCGACCGCGCCGGTCACGCTACCCGCGATTCAAGTGGGCACAGTCGCCGGCACCATTACGGTGAAGTTGGCGACCTTGACTACCAGTTCCGGTCAGTCGGTGCTCCCGGCGAATTTGGTAACTGCATCGATCACGTTGGGCCGCTTAGCGCCAGTCATCGTACCGGGATCGGTGAAGATCACCAACATCACGTCCACGGGCTTCTCGGTGTTCCTGGATGCCAGTTCTACGCCGCGTGACCTGACCAGCGCCAGCCTGACGTTCACGGCGGCCTCGGGAACACAGTTGAACGGGGCAACGGAAACGGTGTCACTTTCGACTCCCGCGACCACATGGTTCGGCAGCACCCCTGGCGTCACCAACGGGGGCGCGTTCTCGGTGACGATGCAGTTTGCCTATTCGGGCGACCCTACCGCCATCGGGACCGTCTCGGTGACGTTGACGAACTCAGTAGGCACATCGGCGGCTGTATCGGGAGGAAGGTAACGGGTACGGTATGCTTTAGCTTGCCCACCGACAAGACTCGGCAAGCTAAAGCATACCTTCCAGTGTGTTTTGACTTCTGGGCAAGCTAAAGCATACCCCACGTTACCACTTTGATGTAGGGCTTCGCTCCACCCAGTAACTTCCGGTGAAAACTCGCCGCGATCTCTCGTTTCTCGTGGGGCATCAGCTCAAAGTAATTGTCTTCCCACAGGACCGGCTCGACGTCCGCGCCATCCTTTCCTTTCAGGATCGTCAAATGGACCGAGAAGGCAAGCTGGGAGGTGGGATTCTCCACTGTCACGTGCTCCACATCCTCGGGACCTTTCTGCTCCGTCCGGGAAGTCACTGCGACCTTGGCCTCGGGGAGTTGCTCCAGCCCCGTCAGGTCGGCATACGTCTTGCCGGGTGTGAAGCGCCCGTTACCGGCGGCGAAGTCGGAGACGTCCGGCTGGGTCGAGAGCCAGTAGAAATTGGAGCTGGCGAGCTTGCGAGCCGGGTCCTGCAGGGTCAGCT